>JBEVEC010000144.1:0-33073 GCA_040512975.1 Tardiphaga sp.
CCTGCCTGTAATTCGGGCGCGTCGTCCAAATTTGCTGCAGGTTGTATACGATTTCCGGCTGTATCGTACGGGAAAGCCGGGGCCTTCATCCGGCGCATCACGGAGACCGTTCATGACCAGACGCTCCTTGTCCCGCCGCATCTTTCTCGCCGGCGCTGCCGACCAGGCTGGCCTCGCGCCGCCGGCGATCGCGGACCTGGAGGCTGGCAAGCCGATCTTCACCGGCGTGGTCAGGAGCAACACCGCCAAGGTGATTACCAGCAAGGACACGCCGCTCTACGACCCCTCGTTGGAGACCACCGACTATCTGGTCGAAGGCATCATCGGCACGGCGTGATGACCGGATCTACCCACCCCCGACCGCCCGACCGGCTGGAATTGCGCGGCATCCGCAAGGCCTATCCAGCGGTATTGGCCAATGACGATATCGAGCTGCGCGTGGCGCCGGGCGAGATCCATGCCGTGGTCGGCGAGAACGGCGCCGGCAAGAGCACGCTGATGAAGATCATCTACGGCATGGTGCAGCCCGATGCTGGCGAGATGCTGTGGAACGGACGTGAGGTCACCATCGCCTCGCCCGCCGACGCGCAGCGCCTCGGCGTCGGCATGGTGTTTCAGCATTTTGCGCTGTTCGACACTTTTACGGTGGCGGAGAACATCGCGCTGGCGATGCAGGACGAGCCGGCGATCGACGCCCTGTCCAAACGCATCGTCGAGGTCGCGGCGCGCTACGGGCTGCCGGTCGATCCCGGCCGGCACATCTACACCATGTCGGTGGGCGAGCGGCAGCGCGTCGAGATCATCCGCGCACTGCTGCAAAATCCCGGCCTGCTGATCCTCGACGAGCCGACCTCGGTGCTGACGCCGCAGGCGGTCGAAACGCTGTTTGTCACCTTGCGGCAGCTCGCCGTCGAGGGCTGCAGCATTCTCTACATCAGCCACAAGCTCGGCGAGATCCAGACGCTGTGCGATCGCGCCACGTTCTTGCGCGGCGGCCGGGTGACCGGCACCTGCAATCCACGGCAGGAGAGCGTCGCGGCGATGGCGCGGATGATGATCGGCGCCGACCTGCCCGGCTACCGGAACCGCGACCATGCCGCCGTGGATTGCATCCGCCTCGAAGTGCTCGACCTGTCGCTGCCGACGAGTGATCCATTCGGCACTGCGTTGTCGGATATCTCCATGACCGTCCATGGCGGCGAGATCCTCGGCATCGCCGGCGTCTCCGGCAACGGGCAGCAGGAATTGCTCGCGGTGCTCTCGGGCGAACGGACGCTCGGCCCCAGGGACGCGATCCGCCTCGATGGCAGCGGCATCGCCGATCTTGATCCCGGCCGGCGCCGTGCGCGCGGGCTGTGCTCGGTGCCGGAAGATCGGCTGGGCCGCGGTTCGGTGCCGGTGCTGTCGCTCGCCGACAATGCGCTGCTCACCGCCAACCGCGACGGTGCGGTGACCTCCGGCATGATCCGCTTCGATCGTGTCGCAGCCTTTGCCAGGCAATGCATCGCCGCCTTCGACGTGCGCTGCCCCGGCCCCGACGCCTTGGCGGGCAGCCTGTCCGGCGGCAACCTGCAGAAATTCATCATCGGACGCGAGATTCTGCAGAACCCCGGCGTGCTCATCGTGGCGCAGCCGACATGGGGCGTCGATGTCGGCGCCGCCGTGGTGATCCGCCAGGCGCTGCTCGACCTGCGCGACCGCGGCGCGGCCATCGTGGTGATCTCCGAAGAACTCGACGAACTGTTCGAGATCGCCGACCGAATTGCGGTGATCGCCGGCGGCCGGCTGACCCCAGGCAAGCCCACCCGCCTGACCAACCGCGACGAGATCGGCATCGCCATGTCGGGCGGCACGCTGACGGTGGACGTCACAAAGGAGCACCGCCATTCCGCTGCACTTTGAACCCCGCGCCAAACCTTCACGGCTGATGGTCTGGCTGTCGCCGGTCATCGCGCTGACGCTCACCGCGTTGATGGCGATGATCGTGTTCGCGGCGGCGGGGCTCAATCCGCTGTCGTCTCTGGCGACGTTCATTCTCGCGCCTGTGGCCGATCTCTATGGCGTGGCAGAGCTGCTGATCAAGGCGGCGCCGCTGGTGCTGATCGGCATCGGCCTCTCGGTCGGCTATCGCGCCGGGGTGTGGAATATCGGCGGTGAAGGCCAGTTGATCCTCGGCGTGATCTTTGGCGGCTACATCGCCTTGCATTTCGGCACCGATGGCGGCGTCTGGGTTTTGCCGGCGATGGTGATCGCGGCCGCCATGGGCGGCATGCTGTGGGCGGCGGTGCCCGCGCTGCTGCGGACGCGGTTCAATGCCAGCGAGATCCTGGTCAGCCTGATGATGAACTACATCGCTCAGCTCTGGCTGTCCTGGCTGGTGTTCGGAGCCTGGCGCGATCCGGCCGGCTTCAACTTCCCGCAGTCGCAGCCGCTGGCGCCGGGTGCGCTGTTTCCGATCCTGATCGAGGGCACCCGCGCCAATGCCAGCATCATCTTCGCGCTGCTCGCGGTGATCCTCGGCTGGGTGCTGATGAACCGCAGCTTTGTCGGCTTTCAACTCCGTGTCACCGGCCTGTCGGAGGGTGCCGCGCGCTATGCCGGCTTCAGCACGCACCGCGCGGTATGGATCGGCATGCTTGCCGGCGGCGCCACGGCGGGCATCGCCGGCGTTGGCGAGATCGCCGGTCCGCTCGGCCAGATCTTTCCGACGGCCTCGCCGGGCTACGGCTACGCCGCCATCATCGTCGCCTTCCTGGGCCGGCTTAATCCGGTCGGAATCCTGTTCTCGGGCCTGCTGATGGCGCTGATCTATCTCAGCGGCGACCTCGCGCAGATGTCGCTCGGCATGCCCTCGGCGATCACCGGGCTGCTGCAGAGCCTGCTGCTGTTTTTCCTGCTCACCGCCGACGTCTTTATCCAGTACCGGCTGCGCTACACCGCACCGGCGCGAGCGACCGAGGGAGCCGCGGCATGATCGAACAGGTGATCCCGCTTGTCGTCGCGACGCTGGTGGCCGGAACGCCGCTGGTCTATGCCGGGCTCGGCGAGCTGGTGACCGAGCGTGCCGGCGTGCTCAACATGGGGGTCGAGGGCATGATGGTGATCGGTGCCATTGCCGCCTTCGCCGTGACACAGGCCACTGGAAACGTCTGGCTCGCGGTGCTTGCTGCGATGGTTGCAGCGATGGCGTTGTCGGTGCTGTTCGCCGTGCTCGCCATCAGCTTTCGCGCCAACCAGGTGGCGGTCGGGCTGGCGCTGACCATTTTCGGCACCAGCCTCGGCTCCTATCTCGGAAAACCCTATGTCGGCATGGCGCTGGTGGTCGAGCCGTCGGCGCTGATGCAAGCTGCGGCACGGCTGCCGCTACTGGGCCCTATTCTCGGACAACTGCATCCGCTGGTGTGGCTGTCCTGGCTGCTGTTCGCCGCGGTCTGGTACTTCTTGTACCGCACCCGACGCGGCCTCGTGCTGCGCGCGGTCGGCGAGTCCCCGACATCGGCGCACGCAATCGGCTATCCCGTGCAGCGCATCCGTTACTTCGCCACGCTGTTCGGCGGCGCCATGGCGGGCGTCGCCGGCGCCTATGTCTCGGTGCTCTATACCGGGCTGTGGACCGAAGGGCTGATCGCCGGTCGCGGCTGGATCGCCGTGGCGCTGGTGGTGTTCGCGACCTGGCGTCCGGGCCGCTGCTTTGCCGGGGCCTATCTGTTCGGCGGCGCCACCATGGCGCAACTGTTTGCGCAGAGCGCCGGCATCGGCCTGCCGTCGGAGCTGATGTCGGCCCTGCCCTACATCGCCACCATCGTCGTGCTCGTGCTGATTTCCCGCAATGCCACCGTGATGCGCCTCAGCGTCCCGGCCTCGCTGGGCAAACCGTTCAGTGCCCGCGCCTGATCTCTTACACGCAACCCACGAGAAAGGATCGACCATGCCAAGTTTCTCCCGACGCGATTTTCTCAAGACCGCTGCCGCCACCTCGCTGGCCTCAGCCGGCGGTTGGCAGCCCGCGCTCGCCGCCGACGAGGTGCTTAAAGTCGGCGTCATCCATATGGGCGCGATCTCCGACACCGGCTGGGAGCACTATCAGGCCGAGGCCTGGCACGCGCTCGAAAAGGCCTATCCCGGTAAGGTGAAGGTCACGATGCTGGAGAACATTTCCCAGATCCAGGATTGCGAGCGGCTGTTCCGCCAGCTCTCGACCCAGGGCAACAAGCTGATCTTCGGCACCACCTTCTCGCAATATGCCTCGCTGAAGAAGCTCGCGCCGTCGCTGACAGGATCGCATTTCGAATGCTGCGCCGGCATCGAGCCGGGCCCCAATCTCGGCGTGTTCGAGGCCCGGCACTATGAAGGCACCTACCTCACCGGCATCGCTGCCGGTCGCATGACCAAGAGCAACATCCTGGGCTGGGTCGGCGCCTTCCCGGTGCCGCAGGTAATCTACGGCCTGAACGCTTTCCTGCTCGGCGCCCGCAGCGTCAATCCCGCGGCGACGCTGAAGGTGGTGTGGGCCAATGCCTGGGTCGATCCGGCCAAGGAACGGGACGCCGTCGCCGCCCTGGTGGCACAGGGCGCCGACGTCGTCTCCGGCAGCCCGAACTCGCCGGTGCAGGGCCTCGCTGCCGAGGAGAAAGGCATCTGGTCGATCGGCAGCACCGGCGACTTCTCCGCCTATGTGAAGAAGAAGCAGTTGGTGTCGTTCGAACTGGACTGGAGCTCCGCCCATATCAATGCCGCCAAGGCGGTGATGGACGGCACCTGGAAGCCCGAAGGCCGCTGGCGCGGCCTCGGCGAAGGCGGCTACGTCAAGATGACCACGAACACTCCGGAGCTGCCCGCCTCGGTGGCTGCCGAGATGAAGGCCGCGGAGGCCGACATCATCGCCGGCAAGCTGAAGCCCTTTACCGGGCCGATCAAGGACCAGGCCGGCACGCAGAAGGTTGCCGCCGGCAGCACGCTTGCCGACAACGACATCAAGGGCATGACCTGGCTCGTCGAAGGCGTACAGGGCACCTTGCCGAAGACCTGATCCATCATCGCCGCGGTGCCGCTGGGGCGCCGCGGCTTCAAACAACAATACAGGAGATTCGCTTGACCGCGATCGACACGCTTTACACCCAGGCCCGCTTCGCCGACGGCAGCGTCAATGATATGGCCGTGGCAGATGGCCGTATCGCTGCGATTACGCCTTCCGGCAGCAATGCGCCGGCCAGCGAGACGATTGATCTCGGCAACGCATTGGTGGTGCCCGGCTTTGTCGAGGGCCATATCCATCTCGACACCAGCTTCTATGGCGACGAATGGAAGCCGCACATCCCCTGCACCGACGGTTTCGACGTCCACGAGCGCGTCGCCTTCCAGGCGCAGAACATGGCGGCCGCGGCGCCCATGGACGTGCGTGCGCGCAACCAGATCGAACTTTGCATCGCCGCCGGCACCACGCAGATGCGCAGCCATGTGATGGTCGATGGCTCGGTCGGGCTGCGGTCGCTGGAGACCATTCTGGCCGTGCGCGAACAATATCGCGATGTCATCGACGTGCAGCTGGTGGCCTTCCCGCAAAGCGGCATCCTGCACAGCCCGGGGACGCCGCAACTGCTCGACGAGGCGATCGCAATGGGTGCCGACCTGGTCGGCGGCCTCGATCCGGGCAGCTTCGACCGCGACATCGAAAAGCATCTCGACGTCGTGTTCGGCATCGCCGAACGCCGCGGCATCGATGTCGACATCCATCTGCACGACCACGGCACGCTCGGCGTGTTCGAGATCGAGCAGATCGCCGCACGCACCCGCGCGCTCGACATGGGCGGCCACGTCGCCGTCAGCCATGCCTATTCGCTCGGCGACGTATCGACCGAGATCGTGAGGAAAACCGCCGACGTGCTTGCGCGCAGCGGTGTCGCGATCATGACCAACGCGCCGGGCGCGCGGCTGTTTCCGCCGGTCAAGCTGCTGCGCGAGGCCGGCGTCACCGTGTTCAGCGGCAGCGACAACATCCGCGATTCCTGGTGGCCCTATGGCGACGGCGACATGCTCGGCCGCGCCATGATGATCGGCTACCGTTCGGGCTTCAACATCGACGCCGAACTGGAAATGGCATTCGACGTGGTCACATCAGCCGGCGCAAGGGCGCTGCGGCTGGACGGCTACGGCCTGAAGGTCGGCGCCAAGGCCGACTTCGTCACGTTGGACGCCAAGCACATTCCCGAAGCGGTCGTCGCCGTGCCGAAAACGCGATCCGTGTACAAGAATGGATGTCTTGTCGCACGGGGCGGGAGGCTCGTATCGAGCCCGGCTTGACACGGCTATGCGTCAACCCAGGCGTTCGGCGCAGCGTACGGGCTGATACATCTGCTGACTGTTCGCGGCTCCGCGCTCGCGATCGCGGTAATCGCTCAGATCGTGCACCAGCCGCGCAAAATCAGAACCGGAATGCATCTCCTCGCTGAACACCGACAGCGCGGCCAGGGTCCTGAATGCCCAGATCGTGCGATACAATCCGCTGCCCTTCTCGCTTGTAGCGGACACGGCATAGGTCCCTCTGTACGACACACCGTCCGGCGCGACTTCACTGAGTTGCCTTTCGTTGGCGATCAGCCACGTCTTGAAATCGTCGTGCTTCTTGAATGGAACATCGTATCCCCATTCGATGACGAGCGCTCCGAGCAGCACGCTGTCATCAAGAAGCGCGATGATTTCCTTCTGGCCCTCGCCGTGCTTGATCAGGTCGCAGAACGGAAAGAAGCCACCGGATCGGACCTCCGGTTCGATCGGCGTGACGGTCGGAGGCGCCAACGTCTGGCCGGCGATGAGACCGAAGACAAGCCCTGATGGTCCGTTGCTCATGCGTCATCTCCCCACTGCATTCTCAAATCCTGACATCGATTAATCCCTGCTGCTGCAGGCTCCGAACGCCTGTCTCCAGATCGGTTCGAAGATCCGCCTCCGATGCTGGCGAGGCGACATGTGCAATGTATCGCTGCATCAGCTGATCCGCGGTGCAGCCGTCGCAAAGCTCGAAAATAAGCCAGGCGTTCAGATTCAACATGAAGAGCTTCGGCGGATCAGGCCTGAATACCACGCAACTTTTCATCTCCTTCAATGGACGGATCCGGAGGTTTGGGACGCGGTTGTAACAGCCACTGGGGGATGACACGAAGATCCACTCCCTTGTTCAAGACCTTGTCGAATGGGTCGGGCGCGTCCCAGGTACCGTGGAATGCGTAGGCCGTCGCGCGACACCCGCCATGTGACCCCTGGCTCGACGCGCAACTGGGACAACTGTCTTTCACCCGGCCCGCCCTCAATTCTTGATACAGCGGATGATCCCAGGTCTCCATGAAGGAGACCTGCCGGATATTGCCGTAGTTGACGTATTCGCGCAGATAGGCGCAACCGATCGAATCTCCGAACGCATTGACCGCCGCCATCTGCCAGCACGAATTGCCATTGTTCGGGTGCCACGAATGCATCAGCTTCATGCCGGCAGGCATCTGGAGCGCATCCAGCGCGCTGTGCATCTCCGCCAGGGAGAGAGAAAACTCGCTCCAGCGATATTTCATGCGTCCAAGCGGATAGGGCCGAAGCACCCCCGCCGTCTTCACCCCGAGCCGGTGGGCTAGATCGATATAGGCTTGCAGGTCGGCGATGTTATTTCTGTTGAGGATGCTAAGCGTCTGAACCTCGATGCCCGCCTCCACCATGTATCGAATGCCGTCACAAGCGCGCGCGTGGCTGCCTGGCACACCTGTGATCTCGTCGTGCACCTCCGCGCGCGCGCTAAGGATATCCACGAGAACGATGCCGACCCGCATCTCCTTCAGACGGCGGGCAAGCTCGCGCGAAATCAGCGTGCCGTTGGTGCGCACCTCGGTGAGAAAACGGCTCGACGCGGTAGCGAGGAACGGCAGAAAATCCGGACGGTGAAACGGCTCACCGCCCTCGATATAAAGATAGATCACGCCGAGTTCGGCAATTTCATCCAGGAAGCGCGTCCAGGCCTCGCCACTGATCTCCGACGGAGCCTTCTCAGGCGAGCAATCGGCATAGCAATGCTGGCACGCGAGATTGCAGGTTTCCGTGTAGCAGATCGACAGCTTCAGCGGCTGATCGAGCGCGAGCGGGTTTTCGATATTCGACATGACGATCAGCCATCTCGCTGCAAAGTGATAATGTCCGAAAGCTATCTCCCATAATCCAAGGATGCTAAACTGACGTTTGTCCGATTTAAGGCAACCTGCGGTAACTTCTATGCGTTGCTCTGCTTGCGGCTTCTCGGCATCGGCGAGTGCGCATTTCTGCACGCGCTGTGGCGCACGATTAATCAGGCGATGTGAATCCTGCGGCTTTGAAAGCCCGCAAGGATCGCAGTTTTGTGGTGGATGCGGCACTGCCTTCACACAGCGCTCCGACACTCAGCCGCCCGTTGGCTCACCGATCGACCCCACGGCGCATGCGGTGGAGACCGATCAACGTCCCGAACGGCGTCAGGTCACCGTTCTGTTCATTGATATGGTCGGATCGACGGGCATGTCGCTTCGCCTCGATGAGGAGGAGTTCAGGGACGTTATCTACAGGTACCGTGACATCTGTGCGAGCGCGATACGTCCCTTCGACAGCACACTCGTCCGCTACATCGGCGACGGCGTACTCGTGTGCTTCGGCTTCCCGTTGGCGCATGAAGACGATCCCGTCAGGGCCGTCCGCGCAGCGCTGGCGCTGCGCGCTGAGTTGCAGCATCTCAATAACCGCGAGGTCTCCGACGACAAGCGGATTCAGGTGCGTATGGGCATCCATTCAGGAATCGTCATTGCCGGCGATCTGCGATCGTCAGGTTCATTCGAGATGATGGGCATCATGGGCGAGGCGCCGAATATCGCCTCGCGGCTTCAACAGCTTGCACCAACCGGCGGACTGGTCATATCGGAAGCCACAGCGCAATTGATCGGTGAACATTTTGATCTGCTTGACCTCGGCACGCGCAAGATCCGTGGCGCCTCAGGTGTGATGCAGCTTTATGAAGTCACCGGGGTACGTAACGATCCTTCCGCGGACGCCCTTCGCGCCGTCCAGAAAATGGTCGGGCGCCGCCAGGAACTGGCGCTTCTGCAAGACCGCTTCCATCATGCCGCAAATGGTGAAGGTCAGCTCGTTCTCGTGACGGCCGAGGCCGGCGCCGGCAAGACAAGGCTGCTGCGCGACTTCACCGACCAACTGGATGTTGCCGGGCTACTGCCGATCACTTGCTACTGTTCGGCCTATAACCGCACCAGCGCTCTCTACCCTATCATCGACATGATCCGGCGCGTCGTAAGCCTGAACGGTTTGGACGAGGACAGGGAAAAGCTCGCAGCTCTGCAGCGGGCCTTTGCCGGGTTGGATTCGATTACGCCGGTCGCGGTCTCCCTGATTGCTGAACTGCTCGAGTTGCCAGTATCCTCGTCGATCGATGACATTGCACCCTCGCAGCGACGCCAATTGCTGCTCGATGTGCTCATGCAGTGGCTGTTCGGGCAGTCCGAACGCATCCCCGTTCTATTTATCGTCGAAGATCTGCACTGGGCGGATGCATCGACGAACGATCTGCTTGAGCAGATCGTTCAGCAGCTGTCGGACTGGCACATGCTGGCCGTTTTCACGTTCCGCCCCGAATATGAAGCGAAATGGCTTCTGCAATCGCGGGTGACCCGTCTTGATCTGCGCAGCCTGTCGCCGACCGAGTCGAGAACACTGATCGAACAGATCGCCGGTGCTGCAACGATACCGCCGGATACCATCGACCACATCGTGGCAAAGACGGGCGGTATTCCTCTTTATGTAGAAGAGTTCACCAAGGCGGTTATCGGCAAGCATCTGTCGGCGATACCGGGCGATAGTGAGCAACTGGAGACGGCGGTCCAGAGCATCCCGTCCACCCTGCGTGGTTCGCTTGCCGCCAGACTCGACCGTCTGAAAGTGGCCAAGCCGCTCGCGCAGGTGGCCGCAACGCTCGGCCGGGTGTTCGATGGCGAAGTTCTTGCCGCGGTGACCGGCGCAAGCGCGCCGGTCCTGGAGGAGCAGATCGTCGAATTGCTGCGCGAAGGCTTCATTCAGCAGCACGGCGTGCACATTCATCCCAAGTACTCGTTCCGGCACGCACTGATCCAAGACGCTGCCTACGACACGCTGCTCAAGAGCGAACGGCGCCAGATGCATCGCAGGATCGCCGATGTGCTGTCGACGCAATTTCCCGAGGTCGTTGCCGCGACCCCGGAAGTGGTGGCGGAGCATTACGCGACGGCCGATCTCATCGACGCCGCAGTATTCCACTGGGAGGCCGCCGGGAGAAAAGCAGCACAACGTTCGGCGCATGTTGAAGCCGCCAGCCATTTCGAGAGCGCTCTTGCCATCCTGCGGCGCCTGCCGGACACCAACGAACGCGCGCGCCGCGAACTCGGGCTCGAGGTGGATCGCGGCTCCCAGCTGCTTGCCACCAAGGGTAACGCTGCCCCGCAGGTCGAGGAGGTTTTCACCCGCGCACAGGAATTGAGTGAACGGCTCGGCGAGCACACTTTGCTGTTCAGGGCGCTCTATGGCCTGATGATGTTCTGCATCGTTCGAGGACAGCTCGACCGGGCGCATGAACTGGGCTCACGCCTCGTTGATCAAGCCGAACGGGCGAACGACCTCGATTTTTTGCTGCAGGCCAAGCGCCCCCTCGGCCTCACGCTGTTCTACCTGGGTCAGTTCGACCTTGCGAAGGCCACGTTGGAGTCGGCGCTTGCGCTATATGATCCGGAACGGCATGCCGGTCACCGCTTCGAATATGGTTCCGACCCGGCGGTGCTTGCCGAATGCAATCTTGCATGGACGAAGTGGTTTGTCGGCCTGGCCGATGGTGCTGTCGAATGCAGCGCGCGAGCCATTCAACGCGCGGTCCAGCTTGACCATCCGCACAGTCTAGGATTTGCACTGAGTTTCGAAGCGTCCGTCAGACAGGCAAGGGGCGAGCCGGTCGAGACACTTGCCGCCGCCGATCGGGTGATCGAAGTCGGCAATACATATCGCTTCCCCTATTGGAGCGCGTGGGGGCACATCCTGAGGGGGTGGAGTCTGGGCCGGATGGGCCGCTTGCCGGACGGCGTCGCTGAAATGGAGCAGGGACTTGCGGAATATCGGGCGACCGGAGCCGAGCTGATCAGGCCATACGGCCTGATGCTGTTCGCCGAAACCCTGGCGTCCCAAGGTGATCTCGCGCGCGCGATCGCACTGGTCGACGAGGCGTTGCTGATGACGGCCTCGAACAAGGCCGTTTTTTGCGAGCCGGAGCTGCACCGACTTCGCGGCCAGTTCCTGGTCACGATGAACGGCGCATCCGCAATCGCCTTTGCCGACTTCAGGACAGCCGCCGATCTTGCCCACCAGATGGGCGCCCATGCGCTGGAGTTGCGCGCCCTGACCAGCCTGTTTTCCGCTTTTCCGGATGGGTATGGCGCCGTGGATCACGCACGGTTTGTAGAGGTCTATGGCGACATGACCGAAGGCTTCTCCACGGCGGATCTGATCGAAGCCGCTCGAGTCCTGAACCTCCGGACCGCGACGTAAGCATAAGTCGTCTCGGGCGCGTTAGTGTCTGGCTGTTTTTTACCTCACGTGATGCACCGGCTGCAGCCCCCAA
Organism: Tardiphaga sp.; assembly: GCA_040512975.1. Classification (GTDB taxonomy): domain Bacteria; phylum Pseudomonadota; class Alphaproteobacteria; order Rhizobiales; family Xanthobacteraceae; genus Tardiphaga. The sequence continues at coordinate 11,657 of JBEVEC010000144.1, forward strand.
ACCGGGGTATCGATCCCCTCCAATCGCGCCTTCAACTGCAGCGCCAGATATTGCGAATAGGAGCGCGACTGGCTGAGATTGCCGCCGTGGATCCACAGGCCCGGCTGCTGCGTCGGCTTCCACATGTTGCGCAGCTCACCCTCCCACGGGCCGGGATCGCGCGCGGTGGCGGAGCCGACGCCCCAGACCTTGCCGACACGGTCGGCGACCTCCGGCGAGATCAGGTCGGCGAGCCAGCCATTCATCGAGCCGAAGCCAGTGGCGTAGACAATGACGTCGGCCGGAAGCTCTTCGCCGCTGCTGAGCACGACGGCATCCCGCGCGATGCAGGCGATATCGACCTTGCTCTTCAGCTTGATATCGCCATTGGCGATCAATTCGGAGGCGCCGACGTCGATGTAGTAGCCGGAGCCGCGGCGGATGTATTTGCTGCCGAGGCCGGAGCCGTCCTCGCCGAAATCGAGCATGAAGCCGGCGGCCTCAAGCCGCGCATAGAATTCGCTGTCGCGCTCGGCGATCGTTTTCCAGATGGGAACGCCGAGCCGCGGCGTGACGCGGTATGGCATCGACGCCGACAAGAGGTCGGCCTTCTCGGTGGTCATGCCGGCATCGAGCGCCTGTTCGGAATAGACCGGACCGTACACGTTCTCCAGCATCATCTCGGTGCGCACCACCAGCGTCGACGAGCGCTGCACCATGGTAACGTCGACCTGGTGCTCCCAGAGGTCGGCGCAGATGTCGTGCGCCGAATTGTTGGCGCCGATCACGACGACGCGCTTGCCCTTGTAGGCTTCGCCGCCGGTGAATTTGCTGGAATGCATCTGCTCGCCGGCAAAGCGATCGGCGCCGACGATCTCGGGGACGCTGGGATAGCCGGATGCGCCGAGTGCGAAGACGAGCTGCTTCGGGCGCAGGATGACGGTCTCGCCGTCACGCTCGACTTCCACCTCCCATGCGCCGGCAGCCTCGTCGTAGCGCGCCTTGCGGCACGGCGACGAGCCCCAGTAGTCGAGATCCATGATCTTCACATAGGCCTCGAGCCAATCCGCCAGCTTGTCCTTCGGCATGAACACCGGCCAGTCGTCGGGGAACGGCAGATAAGGCAGGTGGTCGTACCAGACGGGATCGTGCAGGCAGAGCGATTTGTAGCGGCTGCGCCAGTTGTCCCCGGGGCGCGCCTGGCGATCGATCACCAGCGTCGGCACGTCCAGCCGCTTGAGCCGCGCTGCCAGTGCGATGCCGCCCTGCCCGCCGCCGACGATCAAACAATAAGGCTGCTCGGTTTCGCCCCACGACGCCTGACGGCGATCGCGCGCCTCCAGCCAGGTGGTGCGTCCGCGCCGCGCGCCGTGTTCGGCGCCGGCGACGCGGTGATGTCGCGACTTCTCCTCAAAACCTTTCAGCTCGACCATGGTCGTGAGCAGCGTCCAGCAGCGGCCGTTGCGCAGCCGCGCGATGGCGCGGCCGCGGCCGACGGCGGTCTCAAAGCGCAGCCAGACCGTAACCACGCCGTTGCACTCCTCGGGCGCGGCGGCGGCGTCATCGATGGTCCATGCGCCGGGCTGCACGCGCGACAGGTTGTCCTCGAGCATGGCGCGGACCTCGCCCTCGCCCTCCAGCGTGGTGATATTCCAGGTAAAGGCGATCACGTCGCGCCAGAAACATTCGTCGGGATCGAACAGTGCAACAACCGCGGCCGCATCGCGCGCGGACAGCGCCGTGGAGAACGCATCAAGCCAGGCCTGCGCTTGAGGGCGCGTCGAATCAGGCGCAGCAGCGTTGGATGTAAGCGACATGAGATCTCCCTGGATTCTGGTTCTTGTTTTTGTTTGCGGCAGCTTCAGTCGAACAGGTGGCAGGCCACGGCGCGGTCAGGACCGGACGGCTTGAGCGCGGGCACCTCGACATGGCAGCGATCGAAGGCAAACGGGCAGCGCGGATGGAAGGTGCAGCCGGGCGGCGGGTCGAGCAAGCTCGGCACCTCACCCGCAACCACATGCTGGCGAACATAGGATGGATCCGCGCGCGGCACGGCGTCGAGCAGCGCCTTGGAGTAAGGATGCTGCGGCTCCGCATAGATCTTGCTCTTCGGCGCGGTCTCGACGATGGCGCCGGCATACATCACGGCGACGCGGGTCGACATCGCGCGGACCACGGCAAGGTCGTGGGCGATGAACAGATAGCTGAGGCCCAGCCTGTCCTGCAGGTCCAGCAGTAGGTTGACGATCTGGGCCTGCATCGACACGTCGAGCGCCGACACCGGCTCGTCGCAGACGACGAAATCCGGATTGAGCGCCAGCGCCCGCGCGATGACGATCCGCTGGCGCTGGCCGCCGGAAAATTCGTGCGGATAGCGCTCGATGCTTTCCTTCGGCAGCCCGACCAGTTCGAGCAGCTCGGCGACGCGGTCGTTGCGGTCTTTTCGCGTGTGCCCGCTGGCGATGTCGAGCGGCTCGGCTATGGCGCTGCCGATCCGCATCCGCGGATTGAGCGAGGCAAAGGGGTCCTGAAACACGAATTGCAGCCTTGCGCGCACGGCGGCGAGCTGCGCCTTGCCGTCGGCGCCGGTGATGTCGTGGCCGAACAGGCTGACGCTGCCGCTGCTGGCCGGGATCAGCCCGACCAGAATGCGCCCGGCGGTGGTCTTGCCGGAGCCGGATTCGCCGACCAGCCCCAGCGTCTCGCCGCGCATGATGTCGAAATTGACGGCGCTCAAGGCATGCAGTGTGGAGGTGCCGCCGGCATGCTTGACCGGAAAGGTTTTGCGGAGATCGCGGACCTGGACGATGGGCGCATCAGCCATGGCGATCACCCCACGCCATAACCTGCGGCGGGCACCGCGCCGCCTGCAACGCGCTGACATCCAGCATCGGCGGCGGCGCCAGCAGGCAACTCTCCTGCACCAGGCTGCAGCGCGGGCTGAAGCGGCAGCCGGGAATGTCCTCCTGCGGCGAGGGTATCCGGCCGACGATCGTGGTCAGGCGTTTGGCGTCGCTGTCGAGTTTGGGAACGGCGGCGATCAGCCCCGTGGTGTAGGGATGCACGGGATGAGAGAAGAGTTCGGCTACCGGCGCCTGTTCGACGACGCGGCCGGCATACATCACCACGACGCGCTGGGCGAATTCGGCGATGACGCCGAGATCGTGCGAGATCAACATCACCGACATGCCCATCTCGCGGCGCAGTTCGCGCAGCAATTCGAGGATCTGCGCCTGGATGGTGACGTCGAGCGCGGTGGTCGGCTCGTCGGCAATCAGGAGCCGCGGCTTGCAAGCGATCGCCATGGCGATCATCACCCGCTGCCGCATGCCGCCCGAGAGCCGGTGCGGATAATCGTCGGCACGGCGCGCGGCATCGGGAATGCGCACGAAGCCGAGCAGTTCGACGACGCGTTTTCGCGCAGCGGCGCCGGTGAGGCCCTCGTGCTGGCGCAGCGTCTCGGAAATCTGGTCGGCGATGGTCAGCACCGGATTTAGCGACGACATCGGATCCTGAAAGATCATCGCGATCTCGCGGCCGCGGATCCGGCGCAGCGCGGCGCCGGGCGCGCGCAGCAGGTCCTCGCCGCGATAGCTGATCGAACCGCTCGGCATCCGCGTGGTGGCGCGGCCGTGCAGTTGCAGGATCGACAATGCCGTCACGCTCTTGCCGCTGCCGGACTCGCCGACGATGCCGACGCAGTCGCCCTCGCCGACGTCGAGCGAGACGTCATCCACCGCCGACACCCACCCGGAATCGACGCGAAACTGGACCGTCAGGTTGCGGATCGACAGCAGCGGCTCGGCCATCACTCGCCTCCCTTGAGCCGGGGATCGAGCATGTCGCCGAGCGCGTCGCCCAGCAGGTTCAGGCTGAGCGCCGCGAGGCTGATGGCGATGCCGGGAAACAGCATCACCCACCAGGCTTGCGTGGCATAGTCGCGGCCTTCCGCGATGATGTTGCCCCAGCTCGCGATCGGCGGCTGGATGCCGACGCCGATGAAGCTCAGGGCCGCCTCCGCCAGCATCGCATAGGCGAAGATGAAGGTGAGATGCACCAGCAGCGGGCTAAGGCAGTTGGGCAGAATATGGCGAAAGATGATGCGCAGCGACGAGGCGCCGGAGACTTTTGCGGCCTGCACATAATCCATCTCGCGCACGGTCAGCGCCGCGGCGCGAACGATGCGGACGCCGGCGGGGATGTAGGCCACGGTCAGCGCGATGATCACGCTGGAGACGCGCGGGCCGAGTGCCGCAGCGATGCCGAGCGCCAGCAGGATCGCCGGAAACGACATCAGCGCATCCATCAGCCGCATGATCGGCCCATCGAGGCGGCGAAACTGCGCGGCAATCACGCCCAGCAGCGCGCCGCAGATGCCGGAGATTACCGAAACGGCGAAGCCGACGAACAGCGAGATCCGTGCGCCGTACAAGACGCGGGTGAAGACGTCACGGCCGAACTGGTCGGTGCCGAACCAGAATGCAGCGGACGGCGGGCGAAAGCGGAACCGCACCTTCATGGCGGTGGGATCGATGGACGAGATCAGCGGCGCCAGCACGGCCGCCAGCGTCAGGAGCAGGATGATGGTGAAGCCGATGACAAAGGAGCGGTGACGCAGAAGACGCCTGAAAGTGCCGTGGCGGCGCGGCGCGGCGGCCACCGCGTTCACCGCCAGCGAGGTTATGCCGACATCAGTCATGGCGCACCCGGGGATCGGCCAGGGTGTAGAGAATGTCGACGATCAGGTTGATCATCACGAAGGTAAAGCCGAGGATCAGCATGGTGCCCTGCACCAGCGGATAGTCACGCGCCATGATCGCCTGCACCACCATGCGGCCGATGCCGGGCAGCGCGAACACCTGCTCGATGATCACCGAGCCGCCGATTGCGGCGCTGAGCAGAATGCCGGTGGCGGTGATGATCAGGATGAGCGCGTTGCGCAAGGCGTGCTTGCCGACGGTGTGCCATTCGCCAAGGCCCTTGGCGCGCGCGGTGCGGATGTAATCCTGGCCGAGCACGTCGAGCATCGCCGAGCGCGTCATGCGCGCGAGAAAGCCGATCTGGAACAGCGAGAGGATCAGCGCCGGCAGCGCGATCGAGGCGAACCATGGCCCAAAGCCCTGCGACAGCGGCGCGTAGCCGCTCGACGGCACCCAGCCGAGCTGGACGCTGAACAGGATGACGCCGAGGATCGCGATCCAGAACGCGGGAAGCGAGACTCCGAGCAGCGCCACGGTCATCACCACCGTGTCGATCCATGAGCGACGAAAATAGGCGGCGAGCGAGCCGAGAAAGACGCCGACCGGAATCGTGAACGAGATCGACAGCAGCGCCAGCGACAGCGTCACCGGCAATCGTTCGCCGACCGCGGACAGGACGGTCTGGTTGAGGATCAGCGACGAACCGAAATTGCCGCGCGCCAGATTGAAGATCCAGATGGTCAGTTGCTCGATGAAGGACCGGTCGAGGCCGAGTTGCTTGCGGACCTGCTCGATCGCCGCCGGCGACGCCTGCTCGCCGGCGATGATCGTGGCGGGATCGCCGGGCAGCAGGCTCAGCAACAGGAACGCGAGAACGGAGATGATCAAGATCACCGGCACGGCCTGCAGCAGTTTGAAGGCGACGATGCGTGTCAGACCGGCCTCCTTCCGCATGCCATCGCGCAGCGACCCGCGTTCATCTCATGCATCAATCGAGCCACAGGTCCCAGAGCTGCAGGATGCCGACATAGTCGTTCTGCCCCTTCAGCTTCTGCGAATAGCCGCTGAGCCGGCCGGTGTCGGCGATCTTGATCAGATAGGCATTGCCCAGCACCTGCTGCTGGATGGCCAGCCAGCTTGCACGCCGCGCCTCCAGCGTGGCGCCGGCGAAGAACTCTGCATAGGCCTTGTCGAGCGCGTCGTTGCCGACGATGTGCGGGAAGGTGTACAGCACCGGCCGCCACTGCTGCGGACCGAGCACGTGATCGGGACCGAAGGCAGTGGTGGACAGATTCCAGTCACCGGTGCCCTGCTGCATGTGGGCCGCATTGGTGGTCCAGTCGGTGACCTTGAAGTCGATATTGAAACCGGCGGCCTTGAGCTGCTCGGCCACGATCAGCAGGGTGTCGCGCATCCACTGATAATTGCTGTTGGTTTCGATGACGATCTTTTCGTTCTTGTATCCGGCCTGCCTGAGCAGCTCTTTCGCCTTGGCGGGATCCTTGACGTCGTACCACGGCGTCGGCGCGGTATCGCCGATGTAATACGGCGTGTCGGGGAACGACATCCACGGATTGCGCTTGTTCAGGCCGCCGGCCCCCTCGATGATGTCATCGACATTAATCGCCGCGGCAATGGCCTGGCGGATCAGCACGTTGGCGGTCAGGCCCTTCTGCGAATTGACGATGACATAGCTGCCGAGCTGCGGAAAGTATTCGCGGATCGCCAGGTCCTTCTGCGCAGTGATCTTGGCCGTGAGCTCGCTCGGCACGCTGGAGATCAGCTGCGCCTCGCCGTTCTGCAGCGCCGCGATCCGCGTGGTGGCCTCCGGCACGAAGCGATAGCGCACGGAATCCAGATACACCGTCTTGCGGCCGCCATAGCCGTCGCGACCGGCGACGCTGGTGTCGGCGACGTAGTCATCGAACCGGGTGATGACGAGATGGCTGTCCTTGACCCATTCGCCGAGCTTGTAGGGGCCGGTGCCGATCACGTCGATGTCGCGCGCCGGCTTGTCCTTCTGCGAGGCCGGCAGGATCATCAGCGGGTAGATCGGCGACTTGATGATGTCGAGCAGAACGACATTGGACTCTTTCAGCGCGATGACGAAGCTGTAGGGATCCGGCGCGTCGAAATGGTCAACGGCGTCCAGGTTCTTGGCATTGGGGCTGACGCGCTTGTAGCGCTCGAACGACGCCTTGACGTCGACCGACGTCATCTCCTGCCCATTGTGAAACTTGACCCCTTTGCGCAGTTCAAAGGAGTAGGTCTTGAAGTCCGGCGAGATGGTGGTCTTCGACGCCAGCATGGTGCGGGTGGCGTTGTGGGCGTCGAGCGTGACCAGGCCTTCGAACAGGTTGTTGATGACTTCGAGTTCGACGGCGCTGGAGGCGAGATAGGGATCGAGCGTGCCGGGGCCGGAGACACTGGCATAGACCAGCGTGCCGCCCTTTTTCGGCGTCTGTGCCTGAACATTCGTCGCAATGAAGGGAGCCGAAAGAACGAGGGCCAGCGCCAGAGTGACGCTGCGACGCGCAAAAGATCGGTTCATTCGCCCTACTCCCAATGGGTTGCCGCAACGTCAGCGCTGACGCAATTCAAAGCCCCGCGACGATCTTGAAGGCGTCGTCCGTCACCGTCAGCGCGTGATCGATGTCCGCGGCGGTGTGGGCGAGCGACAGAAACATGTTGTGCTTCGGATGCATATAGACGCCGCGCTTCAGCGTCTCCTGTGTGAAGCGGTTGCCGCGGGCATAATCGGCATCGTCCTCGAACAGGATTGCCGGCATCTGCGGCGGGCCGCTCTGGCGGACGCCGAGATTGTAGCGCCGCGCCTGCTCGGCGATCCCGTCGCGAAGGCGCTGGCCCATGGCCAGCATATGCGCGGGGCCGTTCTCCGCTTCCAATATATCAAGGGTGGCAAGCGACGCGGCCATCGACGTGGCGCCGCACCAGAACGAGCCGGTGGCGTACATGCCCGCAGCGGCCTCGCGAAAACGGTCATTGCCCATCACAGCCGACAGGGCATAGCCGTTGGCGATGGCCTTGCTCCAGGCGCTCAGATCCGGCTGCACGCCGATCTTGTCCCAGCTGCCGTGCAGTGTCAGGCGGAAGCCGGCCCGGACGTCGTCGAGAATCAGGGCAGCGTCATTGGCATCGCACAGCGCCCGCACCCGCCTGGCGAAAGCGGGATCGGGCAGTTCCTGATGATGGCCGTAATCATGCTTGAACGCCGACACCAGAATGGCCGCCAGATCGTCGCCGGCCTGAGCAACGGCCGCCTCAAGACTCGCGATGTCGTTGTAGTCGAAATAGATCAGATGCGCGCGGTCTTCGGACATTACGCCGTACGGATGCGGCGAGCACCACGGCACGGCGCCGTGATAGGCGCCATTGGCGAGCAGCACCTTGCGTTTGCCGGTGGCGCCGCGCGCCAGCGTCACGCAGGTCGTCGTGGCATCGGTGCCGTTCTTTGAAAACAGCGCCCAGTCGGCATGGGTCACCAGACCGACGAGGCGTTCTGCGAGTTCGACCATGCGCTCGGACGGGCCGTTCAAACAATCGCCCTGCGACATCTGCTTGAGGGCGGCGGCGTCAACGGCCGGATGCTGATGGCCGAGCACCACGGGGCCCCAGCTGCACATGAAATCGAGATATTTGCGGCCGTCGACATCCCACACGTGACAGCCTTCGCCGCGGGCAAAGAATTGCGGATAGCCGCCCGGCAGGCCGCTTGCCCGCATATGGCCGTACATGCCACCGGGCACGACACGATTTGCGCGCGTACGGAGGGTCTTGTCGATCGTACCGAGGTCGCTTGCCATCATTGTTATCCTTCGATCGAGCCAAAGACTATATGATATATTCTTGGCCGCAAGGGCGTGCGTGGCGCCGTTGGCAGCGGCGCGCGCTCAAATATTTCTCAGGCTGCGCTTGTTTTGCGCGTGTCTGCCGTCCGCCCGAACTGCAGTTCGACCACGCCATCCTCATTTTCGACGATCGCGGCACGACCGTCGTCGACCTGTTCCAGCAGATCGATCATGGCCTTGCCGCCTTCAATGGTGTCGGCGAGGATCGCGTGCTTCGCCAGCGCAGGATCGTTGCTGCGCAGCGCGTCGATCAGATTGAGATGCTGGTGCCGCACCGGATAGGCCGGCGGCGCATGGGGATAGAGCAGCTTGAGCAATGGGCCGTGACGGAGCCAGATGCTTTCTAGAATGGACACCAGGTCGCTGATGCCCGAGGCGCGATAAACCAGGAAGTGGAAACGGTAATTGGTCAGGATCGCGGCTTCGTGGTCACCGCTCTGCTCGGCCGCAATCAGCTGAGCGTGCAGCGCCTCGAGTTCGGCGATCATCGCCGGTGTCATCAGCGGCGTCGCCTTTTCTGTCGCCATGCCTTCGAGCAGAAAACGGATCTCGCGCAGTTCGAGATAGCGGGCGCGCGACAGCTTGACCACGTTGATGGTCTGGCCCGAGCGCATTTCGAGGCCGCCTTCGCGCACCAGCTGCATCATCGCCTCGCGAACCGGGGTGTCGCTGACCTCCATCGCCAGCGCGACCTCCCGGACCCGCAACCGCTGGCCTGGCCAGAAGCTGCCCGACATCAACCCGATGCGCAGCTGGTCGTAGACGCGTGACGTCAGATTGTCCCGGCCGCTGATTTTCAGTCCCTTGAGCATCGAACCTCTGCTGACGTGATGATGATTGATCGAGATGCGTCCAACGTCGGTCAGACCTTCGCGGGATGCAACTGCTGAGACGACGCGGCGCTTCCTGCGATCTTCGACCAATCATAGAGCATGGGAACCATGGTGCCCGCCGCCCAGGCCGCGTTCTGGTTATCGTAGGATGGACTGCCGGGATGACCGGACGCGCCATGGAAGACGATCCACTGGCAATTGTCCCACGCGCCGACATCGAACACGTAGCGCGACAGCGCCGCATAGGTCGCCTTCATGCCGAGCCGCGCGATGTATCCTGTGGCGAACGGCGTATCGTTATCGCCGCCGAGCAAGCCGCAAGACTTGTCGAGAACGGATGCATAGTCGGGGAATGCGGCCGATAGCGGATGACGCAGGCTCGGGCGATGCACCTCGGCCCAGGTGGCGGCCGGACATTCGACCGCAGCCGTGACCAGCGCCCGTGCCAGCAGGTCGTCCCAGGTTGCGCCTTTGAGCAGACCGGTATCATTGGCACGCAGCAATTGCGGCACCGTCCACCAGATCTGGCTTTCGCCGAAAATGCCCGGCGGCACCTTGGTGTAGGGGCTTTCGGAGACAGCACGCACACCGGTGATGTCGGCAACGATATTGGTGAGCGCGGTGCGCAGGGACACATAGGCTACGGCGGCCCGCGAGTCGGCCGCCATCGCGCCATCCCAGTCGGTGATGAGATCACGCAGCTTCGCCGCCGCACCCTCGACGGCGATGCCACGAAGGCGATCGCGGAATTCAAGGGCGACCACGCTGACAACGTCGCGGTGGATCGCCGCCATGTCTTCAACCGTCGCCTTGCCGAGTTCGGCGAGACGCTGCCAGATCCGCCGCGTCCGATGCGGCGGCATGGAGTCGGTGCCGTAATAATGCTTGCCGTTTTCCGCCACGCGATTGTTGGCGGTGACAATGGTCTGCTCCACCGGGTCGATGGTGCACGGCATTTCCTCGAACGGGATCAACCCATTCCATTCGTGCGCGCCGGTCCAGCCCGGCACCGGCAGCCAGCCATTGGCGCGCGGACGGACCGGGACCTTTGCCCGCACGCGGTTGCCGATTTTGCCGGTGGTGTCGGCGGCGACCAGGTTGTGATCCATCAGCCCCCATTCGCGGCCGGCATCGTAAAGCTCCTCGACGGTCGACGAGCGCAAAACCTTCAATGTACAGTCGAAAGACGTGTCCGGCTCGGCAAATTGCATCGAGCGCAGCACCAGCGCGGTGCCCGACATGGCATCACCTGCAATGACTGGCCCGTGGTGGGTTTCAATAACGTCGATCACCACCGCTTCTTCGCCACGGACCTGGATGGTTTCGACACGATGCGTCACCGGCTTCCAGCCGTCCTTGAAACGGGTGTTCTGCAGGTCGGCGTCGAAGCGCTCGATGAAGACGTCATGGATGTCGACAAAGGCATGGGTGACGCACCACGCCACCTTGCCGTTATGACCGAAATTCGGAAAGCCCGGCGCGCCGGGCACGCTCAGGCCGATGGCGTCGAATTCGTCGCAGGCCATGTGGGCCTGATAATACATGCTGGGCATTTCCAGCGCGCGGTGAGGATCGCCGGCCAGCAACGGACGGCCGGTCGCGGTGCGCTCGGGCGACAGCGCCCAGTTGTTGCTGCCGCCGGCCACTTCGGCTTCCGCATGATAATCACCAGACGCCAGCATTGCCTCGAGGCCCGGCTTGAGATCGGCCAGCGCCGCGAGGTAGCGTTCGCCTTCGGCGCCGGGCGGAATGCACAACATGTCGTCGCCGCCATCGTCAAAACGCAACTTGGAAACCTGGCTCGCGCCGACGATCGGCAACGCTGCGGCGCGCCACAGCTTCCACCATACCGATCCCATCAGAAAGCCGATCTGCCGCATCACCGCGATGGAATGCCACGGCTCCCAGGCGGCCGGCCTGGCGCCGACGATGGCGAATTCCGCGGGCCACGTACCCTGCGCGATGAAGGCGTTGACGCCGCGCGCATAGGCCTCGAGCATCGCTCTGGTTTCTGCATTGAGCAGCGCGAGATCGCGACGCGATGCGCCTTCGGTGTTCACCTGGCGCGCCAGCACGTCGCCGGCAACCGCGGATTTTCCGACCCATTCGGCATAGCGACCGGTGCCACGGCGCAGCAGCGCTTCCATCTGCCAGAGCCGGTCCTGCGCATGGGCAAAACCCAGTCCGGCAAAGGCATCCAGCATCGACGTCGCGCGGATATGTGGAATGCCCCAGGCATCGCGATAGAGATCGACCGAGTCGGACAGATCGGGAATGGCAGCCGCAGCGCTCAGATCCGGCAAGTAGTCCTGTGAGCCGACATCGATCGGATTTGCCATGTATCCCTCCAAAGTCTTGCGTCTGTGATCCCTGATCTTCGGCAGACGCCGTAAAAGCGTTAGCCGATCAACACCGATATATCATATATTCTTTGGTCTGGTCCCGTTGAAAGTAGCGTCCTGCCTTGTTGCGGAAGCGGGCCTTAGATCTGCCCGGCGCTATGCGCCTTCTCCCAAGCAGCTCCGGGCACTGCTGCGAACAACTCGCGTGTGTAGGCATGCGATGGGTGGGCATGGACCGTGGCCGCCTCGCCAAGTTCGACGATCTGGCCGGCGCGCATCACGGCGATCCGGTCGCAGATCTGCAGCGCCACCCGCAGATCGTGGGTGACGAACAGCATGCTGAGGCCCAGCTTGGCTTTGATATCGGCCAGCAACTGCAGCACCTGCGCCTGCACGGAAACGTCGAGCGCGGACACGGCTTCGTCGGCCACCAGGATCTCCGGGTCCATCGCCAGCGCCCGCGCGATGCCGATGCGCTGTCGCTGGCCGCCGGAGAATTCGTGCGGATAGCGCACCGCGGCGGTCTCGCTGAGACCGACGAGTTCGAGCAGTTCGGCAACCCGCCTTTGCGTCGCCGCCGCGTCCGCACCGTGGATCAGCGGCCCCTCCGCGAGGATGTCGCCGACGCGTTGGCGCGGATCGAGCGAGGCGTAGGGCTCCTGGAAGATCATCTGGATGCGTTTGCGATACGGCCGCAGCGCACGCCGGTTGAGATAGGTGACGCCCTCGCCGCCGAAGATGATGTCGCCGGAATCCGCCGAGGCGAGCCGCGCCACCACCCGCGCCAGCGTCGATTTGCCGGAGCCGGATTCGCCGACCAGGCCCAGCGTCTCGCCGCGGCGCAGGACCAGGCTGACATGGTCGAGTGCAATTGTCGCGCGGCTGCGAAAGCCGCGGCCTTTGTAGGCCTTTTGCAAGTCGCGGGCTTCGAGCGCAGGCACCGTCGCGACGCTGGCGGGTCGTTGCGGCGCGCTGAGCTTCGGCACCGCAGCCAGCAGCGCCTGCGTGTAGGGATGCTGCGGCGAGCGCAACACGTCGTCACGCGCGCCCTCCTCCACCAATATGCCGCGCTGGAGCACGGCCACCCGATCGGCGATCTCGGCCACCACGCCGAAGTCATGGGTGATGAACAGCACCGACGTTCCGCGCTGCCGCTGCAATTCGCGCAGCTGCGACAGGATCTGCGCCTGCGTCGTGACGTCGAGCGCCGTGGTCGGCTCATCGGCGATCAGCAACCGCGGCTGCATCGCCAAGGCCATCGCGATGACGATGCGCTGGCGCTGGCCGCCGGACAGCTGATGCGGATAGGAGCGATATAGCCGCTCGGGATCGGGCAGATGCACGTCGGCCAGCAATTGCACCACGCGGGTGCGGCGGTCTTTTCGCGACAGATCCGTGTGAAGGCGAAGCACCTCGTCGACCTGCAGGCCGACGCGGTGCAACGGATTCAGCGCTGTCATCGGCTCCTGGAACACCATGCCGATGTCGCGGCCGCGGATGGCGCGCAGCTGCTTCTCGGTGGCCTGCGCCAGATCGACCGCGCCGAAATGCAGCGCGCCCGTCGCGATCCTGACGCGCGGCGGCAACAGGCCGAGCAACGCGCGGGCCACCATCGATTTGCCGGAGCCGGATTCGCCAACCAGGCAGGTGATCTTGCCTGGCGCGAGTTTCAGATTGAGGCCCTCGATCGCATGCGCGCGATCGGCGCCCGGCGGCAGCGCGATGCTGAGGCCTTCGATCGACAAAACGGGCGAAACGTCGGTCAGCGCATCATTCATCGATCGCGCAGCCTCGGGTTCAACGCCTCGTTCAAGCCGTCGCCGACGAGGTTGATCGCCAGCACCGTGACCACGATGGCAAGGCCGGCAAAGGTGCAGACCCACCAGGCGCTGCGCAGCACTTCGCGGCCCGCGCTGATCATCAGGCCCCAACTCATCATGTTGGGATCGCCGAGGCCAAGGAAGGAGAGGCCGGATTCAAACAGGATCACGTTGGCGACCAGCAGCGAGCCGACCGCGATCAGCGGCGAGGCACAATTGGGCAGCAGATGCCGAAACACGATGCGGCCGTCGCCGGCGCCAAGCCCGACACAGGCGAGCACGAATTCGCGCCCGCCAAGGGCGGCGAATTCGCCGCGGGCCAGCCGCGCGATGCCCGGCCAGGACACGATGGCAATGGCGACGATCTCGCTGCCCACCGAGGGCGACAGCACGGCGACCAGAAGGATCGCCAGAATGAAGGACGGAATCGTCTGGAACACCTCGGTGACGCGCATCAAAGCGACGTCCCAGCGGCCACGGTAATAGCCGGCAACGGCGCCGATCAGCGAACCGATCACAACCGCGGCGAAGGTCGCGATGACGCCGATCAGCAGCGAGGTGCGCGCGCCGTAGACGATGCCGGCGGCAACGTCGCGACCGAGCGTATCGGTGCCGAGCAGGAAGCGCCCGCCCGGCGGCTGCAGCGGCGCGCCGACCAGGGCGAAGGCGCCGGCGGGATACAGCAGCGGCGCCGCCATGGCCAGGATCAGCACCAGCAGCAGGATGGCCACACCCAACAGCGCCAGACGATTGCGCGCGAACCGCGCCCATGCACCGGTCATGCTCAGGCGTCCAGTCGCGGGTCGAGCGCCACATAGATCAGGTCGACGACCAGATTAACGACGACAACGACGCAGGCCGAGACGAGGAAGATGCCGAGCAACAGATTGAGGTCGCGTCCCTGCAAGGCGGAGAACGCCAGCGTGCCGATGCCGGGCCACCCGAACACCGACTCCACGACGACCGCGCCGCCGATCAGGTTGGCGGCCTGCACACCGGCCATGGTGACCACCGGCAGCATGGCATTGCGCAGGATGTGGCCGAACAGAATGCCCCGCTCGGACTGGCCCTTGGCGCGCGCGGTGGTGACGTAATCCATGTTGAACTGCTCGATCACCGAAGCCCGCATCACGCGGGTGTAGAGCGCGAGGTAGAACAGCGCGAGCGACAGCGCCGGCATCACCAGATGCCGCGCCACGTCGAGCACCCAGGCGCTGCCCTCGTAATAGGCGCCGACGGTCTCGAAGCCGCTGGTTGGTAGCCAGCCGAGGCGGATCGACAGCAGCACGATCAGCATCAAGCCCAGCCAGAACGACGGCGTCGCCGACGCCAGCAGCGCCAGCGTCGAACTGGCGACGTCGCGCCAGCCGTTGCGCCCGGTGCCGGCCAAGAGGCCAAGCAGCATGCCGACGCCCACCGAGAGCACGAAGGCCGTTCCCATCAGCAAAAGCGTCGGGCCGAGACGGCCGAGGATCAGGCTGGCGACGGTCTCGTCGTTACGGAAGGAATAGCCGAGATCGAACGTCGCGACATTGGCCACGTAATGCCAGAGCTGCAGCGGCAGCGACTGGTCGAGCCCGAACTTGTGCCGCAGCATGGTCATGTATTCGGGAGTCGCACCGCCGCCCTCGCCCGCCATCACCGACGCCGGATCGCCCGGCGCCAGATGAATCAGGACGAAGTTCAGCACGGCGATGCAAGCCAGCACCGGCACGGCCAGTGCTAGCCGCCAGCCGACATAGATCAGGCGTCGCATCGGACGATCCGCGTCAATGCTCGATCCAGGTGCGCTCGAAGGCCTCGTAGTTGCCGAGTGGCCCGGTCACCGCGTCGTGCAGCTTGCGATTGAAGATGGTGACGTATTGGACCTCGGTCAGCCATACCACCGGCGAGTCGGTGACGAGCTGCTTCTGGATCTTGTGATAGATCTCCGCCCGCTTCACCGGATCGGATTCATGCGCGCCGGCGGTGAACAGGTCGTCGACCTCCTTGTTGCTGTAGAAGGTGTTGTTGACGAAATCGACGCCCTTGCGGATCTGGCTGGTGACGTATTGGCGCTGCACGCCGATCACGGGATCGGCGAGGTTGTAGAGGAACGGCTCGCTCATGTCGTATTCGTAGTTGGTGTAGACGCGGCGCAACCAGGCGCCGACATCCTCGCTGCGCAGCGTCAGGTCGATGCCCACCGTGGCCAGCGCCTGCTTGAGATATTCGCCCTGGCGCAGCCACTGCTGGCCAAACGGATTGATCTCCAGCGTGGCAGCGAAGCGCATGCCGTTGTCCTTGCGCGGCAGCCCGGCGTCGTCCAGCAGCTTGTTGGCCTTGGCGATGCGGTCCGGCACGTCGAAGCGCAGCACGTCGTCGGTATAGAGGCCCGACGGTTTGAAATTCGAGCTCAGCGGGCCAGTGGCCGGCTTGCCGAAGCCGTATTGCACATTGTCGATGATGAACTGGCGGTCGATGGCATAGGCCACCGCCTGCCGCACTTCCCGCTTGTCGAACGGCGGGCGCTTCGAGTTCATCTCGATCTCGCTCATGCCCGACACCAGCTCATAACCTTTGCTTGTCGAGTCCAGAATGGGGTTGGCCTGGAGGCGCTTGACGTCGGCATAGTTGACGGCGCCATAGGCGGCGTATTGCACCTCGCCGGCTTCCAGCGCAGCCGAGCGCGTCGACGCATCGGGAATGAAGCGCGCGACGACGCGGTCGAGATAAGGCAGACCCGGCTGCCAGTAGTTCGGGTTGCGATCGAGACGGATCGACTGGCCGCGGTCCCATGCGCCGAACTTGTAGGGGCCGGTGCCGATCGGCTTGTTGGCGGTGGGATTGGCGGTGGGGTCGGTGTTTTCGAACACCGACTTCGACAGGATCGGCGCGTCGAACGAGGCCAGCGCCATCATTAGATAGGGCGCGGGATGGCTGAGATGAAACACCGCCGTCATCGGATCCGGCGTATCGATGGACATCAGGTCGATCAGGATAATCTGCGCGCGCGGATGCACCTTCTTTAACACATCCATGAAGGTGTATTGCACGTCGGCGCTGGTGAATTTGGCGCCGTTATGGAAAGTGACGCCTTCGCGCAAATGAAACGTGATGGTCAGTCCGTCCGGCGCGATCTCCCAGGATTTGGCAAGCTTCGGCGTCGGCTTGAGATCCCAGTCGTAGCCAACCAGACCTTCATAGACCTGGCAGGCGACGGGACAGATGTTACCGGTCACCGACATGTAAGAGGCCAGCGTCGCGGGCTCGGGCTGCAACAGCATCACCAGCGTACCGCCCTTCTGCGGCTGCTGCGCCGAAACGACGCCCGGAAGAAGCGCCAACACAGCCGCGGCGAACAGAACACGCAGGCTCATACCGAACCTTGGATACATACGAAGATCTCCGGGGGTCATCGAAAAACGAGTGCGCAAGCGCCACTGAATTTCTAGCAAAACGCGTGCCATCACTTTCTCAATGGCTGGTTGCTCACCTCACGCAGACGCGCAGTCACGCCGCACGGTGACACGCGCGTGGCCCTGGGCTAATGCGTCATCCGAATCGTACCTTTGGCACGCACGACATTCCTATCGGCTGAATCATGCCAAGCCTGCACGCTCAGAATGCATGCCGAAAATAAGCAAGGGCTTTGCTCTCCGTCTCCATCGCTGGCGGCGTAGCGGACGTTGGGCGCGACGAAAATTTGCAATGGCGCCGCGCGCCGTTCGGATCACGGCGATTGTTGCAGTGATCATCGCTGCGGCCATCGTGACAAATGTCGTCTATCACGTCATCCGAAAGCCGACCGAACTGTTCTTTTTCATCGGTCACAGGCTCGACAAGGAGCCGGCAGAGACGTGGCGTCAGTACGGTCCGCTGTTTCGGACCTATGCGACCAAATCAATCACGCCTGAATTGCTCGCCGCACTTGCCCAGATCGAGAGCTCGGGCAATCCGGTCGACCGAACCTATTGGCGGTGGCGATTCAGTTTCAATCCGTTCGCGATCTATCAACCCGCATCGAGCGCCGTCGGCCTGTTCCAGATGACCGATCCAGCCTATGCCGAGATCAGCCGGTTTTGTATCCGGGCGAACGCCGTCACGGAGACGAGCTGCGGCCTCGGCCCGTATATCCGCGCAATCCCGCGCCATTCCGTCGAACTGGCATCGATCTATCTGGACCGCAACGTCGCTGCCGTTTTTGCCCGAACCGGCGATGTAACGGCCACGCCCCAACAGCGGCAGGATGTGGCCGCCATCGTCCATCTGTGCGGAGGCGGCCCCGCCACCGCCTTTGCACGCCGCCATTTCAAGATGATGGCCGGCGAGCGTTGCGGCGATCATCTGGTGGCGAGTTACATTTCCAGGGTCAACGCCATGAAGCGCCAGTTTCTGCAACTGTCCGCAGGCGACAAATAGCTGCAAAGGCGACCCGATGCCGGCTGCAACCATAATTTCGGTGGGCGCCTGTCACCAGTCCATTGAAACATCCCCCATGTTTCTGCCATGTTCGCGCCCAAACCGGCCTTGGGGTAATCTGCCGCGGTTGCGCGAATCTGCCGTCGCGCGGATGCTCCAGTTGAAAGCTACAAAGGAATTCCATGGCGAAGCCAGCAGTGATCGTCGTCGGCGCGGACAAAGGCGGGGTGGGCAAGACCACGGTGTCGCGGACGGTTCTGGACTATTTCAGCGCCAACAATGTTCCAACCCGCGCCTTCGACACCGAATCGCCCCGCGGCACGCTGAAGCGGTTCCATCCGGACATTACTGAGATCGTCGACATGACGACGACCTCGGATCAGATGAAGATCTTCGATACGTTGAACAGCTCCGCGCCGTCGGTCACCGTGATCGACGTCCGCGCCGGACTGTTGTCGCCAGCGCTCGCCAGCCTGCGCGACATCGGCTTTCTCGATGCCGCGAAATCCGGCCAGATCACCTTCGCCGTGTTCCATATCCTCGGCCCTTCGATCGCGTCGCTGGACGAAATCGCCGAGACCGCCGGTTTCATGAATGGCGCCAAATACTTCCTGGTGAAGAATTTTATTAACAACACCAGCTTCTTCGAATGGGACCAGGCGACCTACAACTCCTATTTCCACCGCATCAAGGACGCCACCGAGATCACCATCCCGAAGCTGAACGAAATGGCCTATGAGCAGGTCGAAGTCTCCAGCGTGCCGTTCCTGAAATTCGTCGCCAACAAGGGACCGCATGACGAGGCGGCGAACTATTCCTTCGTGCTGCGCGGCTATGTCCGGCATTGGCTCGCCAATGTCTGGAGCGAATTCGACCGCATCAAGCTGACCGATCTCGTCAACGACAAGCCGGGCGCCCGTACGCCGGGGGAGAAGTAGAGATTTAGCGATTGGATGCGCGTCGGTTTGGCCTGATATTGCCGCGATGTCGCGCACGCCGGTTTACATCATCTGCTCGACGCGCCCCCAGGTCGGCAAGACGCTGGTGGCGCGGCTGCTCACCGAATTTCTCAAGCTGCAGCGCGGCGGCGTGGTCGCGTTCGACATCAGCTTGCGCGAGCCCTCGCTGCTCGACTATCAGCCGAAGCTCACGGAGACCGCGGAGATCGACGACACCTTCGGCAAAATGGCGCTGATGGACCGGTTGATCGTCGATGACGGCACCGCCAAGGTCATCGATCTCGGCTATCACGCCTTTGACGAATTTTTCAAAATGACCGGCGAGATCGGTTTTGCCAAGGAAGCGGTGCGGCGCGGCGTGGCGCCGATCGTGCTGTTTGTCGGCGACACCGACCGCGCGTCGGTGCGCGCCTATGCGACGCTGCAACAGCAATTCGCACGCGGCGGGCTGTATGTGGTCGATAACGAGCATGTGTTGCGCGGTGAGATCCCGCCTGCGCTGACCAAGGGCCGTCTGCTGCGCATCGCGGCGCTGCCGTCATTCCTGAAGACCTATATCGACCGGCTGAGTTTCTCGTTCACGGGCTATCTGCGTTCGGAAAAGGATTCGTCCACCGAGCTACATCAGTGGATCCGGGCGAATTATTTCAGTTTTCGAGAGATCGAATTGGGGCTGCTGCTGCAAGG
The DNA here is from genome assembly GCA_040512975.1 of Tardiphaga sp. Taxonomy (GTDB): domain Bacteria; phylum Pseudomonadota; class Alphaproteobacteria; order Rhizobiales; family Xanthobacteraceae; genus Tardiphaga. The sequence goes on from JBEVEC010000144.1 coordinate 31,247, forward strand.
GACGTGAGGGAGCGTCCGTCGTCCCCGCGAAAGCGGGGACCCATACCCCCTAACGGCTTGGCTTAAGCATCAAGCGCGTAACGGCCTCACTGGATCGGAAGCAACAGCACGGCGTATGGGTCCCCGCCTTCGCGGGGACGACGCGTGGACAGCCTTGTTTCAGTGCCCTTCGAACGACATCAGCGTGCGCACCGGCACGTCCATCGCCCGCAACTTCGCGGCGCCGCCGAGATCCGGCAGGTCGATGATGAAACACGCCGCCATCACCTCGGCGCCGATCTGGCGCATCAGCTTGCAGGCGCCCTCGGCAGTGCCGCCGGTGGCGATCAGGTCGTCCACCAGGATGACGCGCTCGCCGGGCTTGATGGCGTCGGCGTGCACTTCCATCTCGTCGAGGCCGTATTCCAGCGAATAGGCGATGCTCACGGTGGTGTGCGGCAGCTTGCCCTTCTTGCGGATCGGCACGAAGCCGGCCGAGAGCTGATGCGCCACCGCGCCGCCGATGATGAAGCCGCGGGCTTCCATGCCGGCAACCTTGTCGATCTTCAGCCCCGCCCAGGGCTGCACCAGTTCATCCACCGCGCGGCGGAACGAGCGCGCATCGCCCAGGAGCGTGGTGATGTCGCGAAACAGGATGCCGGGTTTGGGATAATCCGCGATGGTGCGGACGGAGGCCTTGAGGTCATGTTCGAGGTCGGGGGTCATCAGGGTCTTTCGGATAAATCGGCTGGGGCACGCCCCGGGATCACTCCCCGGGTTGTTGCCCCAAACGGAAGGCATTTTCAACGATCCGCAGCCCCACCTCGCCGCCCAGCGACATCAATGACTCCGGATGGAACTGGACGCCGCCGATCGGGAGGGTCTTGTGCTCGATGGCCATGGCGACGCCGTCCTCGGTCGAGGCGGTCACGGTGAGCACGTCAGGCATGTTGCCCATCTCGACGAACAACGAGTGGTAGCGGCCGATGGTGACCTCGTTGGGCAAGCCCTGCATCAGCCGCCCGCCGCGCACCTGGATGCGCGACGGGCGACCATGGGCGGGCTGGGTGAGCTGGCCAAGGTCGCCGCCGAAATATTCGCCGATGGCCTGCACGCCGAGGCAGACGCCGAACACCGGCAGCTTCTTCGCCAGAGCGGTGTCGAGCGTCTTGCCGATGCCGAAATCCTTCGGCCGCCCCGGCCCCGGCGACAGCACCAGCAGATCGAAGTGCTCGCGGTTCAGCACGGCCTGGGCGTGGACATGCCGCACGACGCTGACGGTCGCACCCACTTGGCGGAAATAGTCGGCCAGCATGTGAACAAAACTGTCCTCGTGGTCGATCAGCAGCACTTTCTTGCCCGAGCCCGACGCATCCGGCGCAAAAGCCGACAGCGGTTTCGGCGCATCGCCGCGCAGCGCCTGGAACAGCGCCGCGGCCTTGGTCTGGCATTCCTTTTCTTCGGCGACCGGATCGGAATCGAACAGCAGCGTGGCGCCGACGCGGACCTCGGCGAGGCCATCCTTCATGCGGATGGTGCGAATGGTGATACCGGTGTTGATGCCGCCGTCGAACGAGACCGCGCCGATGGCGCCGGCATACCAACGCCGCGACGAGCGCTCGTTGTCCTCGACGAACTGCATCGCCCACAGTTTCGGCGCGCCGGTCACCGTCACCGCCCACGCGTGGGTGAGGAACGCGTCCAGCGCGTCGAAGCCGGGGCGTAACATGCCCTCGACGTGATCGACGGTGTGAAACAGTTTTGAATAGGTCTCGATCTGCCGGCGCGCCAGAACCTTGATCGTGCCCGGCACGCAGACGCGCGCCTTGTCGTTGCGGTCGACGTCGG
>JBEVEC010000179.1:0-20072 GCA_040512975.1 Tardiphaga sp.
GTCGAACACGCAGGTCACGCCGCCGAAGGCCGCGGCCGCGGTGCCGCTGGCAAAATCCTCCTTCTGCGGATAGCCGGGATCACGGAAGTGCACGTGGACGTCGATGGCGCCGGGCAGGACGTGCAGGCCGGTGGCATCCAGCGTCTGCTTCGCCGCGGGCATCGCATCCGGCGCGCCGATCGCCAGGATCACGCCATCCTTGATGGCAATGCTGGCTTTGTAGGAGGCATCCGGCGAGACGATGGTGCCGCCGTTGATGACGAGATCTGCGGTCATGATGCTGTCTCCGCTCACAGGGCTGCCCAGCCGCCATCGACCGGCAGGTCGACGCCGGTGATCTGGCGCGAGACGTCGCTGGCCAGGAACAGGCAGGCATTGGCGACGTCGTCATCGACGGTGACGCGGCGCAGCGCATAATCCATGGCATGGCGCTCGGCGGCCTCCGCTTCCGTGATGCCGAGCTTCAGCGCCATGTCGCGGCACACCTTGTCGCGAAAACGCGGGCCGTCGACCATGCCGGGGGCCACGCAATTGACGTTGATGTTGAAATGGCCGACCTCGAGGGCGAAGCTCTTGGTGATGCCGCGCAGGCCCCATTTCGAGGCGGAGTAGGCCATGCGGCCGGCGCGGCCGCGCATGCCGAAGGTGCCGCCGACATTCACCACCTTGCCGTAGCGCTGCTCGATCATGGTCGGCAGCGCGGCATGCATGGTGTGGAAGCAGCCGTTCATGTTGAGGGTGACGATCTCGTCGAATTCCTCCGGCGTGGTCTGCACGCCGGTCTTGCCGATCGGGCCGGAGCCGCCGGCGACGTTGACGAGGATGTCGATGCGGCCGAACGCCTGTTTTGTCTGCTCAGCCGCGGCTTCGCACTGCTCGGACTTCGTCAGGTCGCACGGGATCACAATCACCTCGCCACCTTTCGCTTTCACCTCTGCAGCGACCGGATCAATGGCCGAGGTGTCGCGTCCGAGCAGCGCCAGCTTGCAGCCCTGGTCGGCGAAGGCGTGGGTGATGGAAGCGCCCATGCCCTTGGCGGGGCCGGTGATCATCACGACGCGGTTTTCAAGGGAGAGCTTCATGGCAATGGCTTTCGTTGTTTGGTCGCGTGATGGCGCAGGGTGGGCAAAGCGGCGGCGCGCGCAGCGCGGCGATGCGTGCCCACGTCTTTCTCGGCGAGACGCGTGAGCACGGCGCAAGGTCGCCTTTGCCCACCCTACGCGTCTGGCTTACATCGCCGCCTTGACGACGGTCGGCCGGTCGGCCAGCGGCGGCATGAAGCTGCGGTCGAAGATTTCCTTCACGGCCGGCGTCCGCGGCAGCTCCTTGGCCTTGACCATGATGTCGATCGACTTGGCCATGCGCTCCTCGTCGATGTCGCCGAGGCCGATCTTGGCCACCTCGGGATGGCCCATGTCGTCCACCAGCGTGGCCTGGAAGCGCGCCAGTTCGAGATCCGGCTTGATTAGCGGCTCGCGCTTGGCGACCGAGGCGATCGCGGCCTTGGGATCGGCCATCGCATCCTTCACGCCACGGTTCAGCGCCTTCAGGAAACCCTTCACCGCCGCGGGATTGGTCTTGGCCAGCTTGCTCGAGACGATGATAGCGTTGGAATACAGGTCCATGCCGTAATCGCCGTAGCGGATCAGCCGCAACTGCTTGTCGGCATCGACGCCGATGCCGCGGGCGGCGAAGCGGATGGTGGTGACATAACCGAAGGCGCCGTCGATCTGGCCGCCCATCAGCATCTGCTCGCGCAGGTTCGGCTGCATGTTGGTGACCTCGACCTTGCTGCAGTCGGTCTTGGTCATGGCGCAGAAGGCCGGAAACAGCTTGAGCGCACCGTCATTGGCGGCGCCGCCGAGCTTCTTGCCGGGCAGGTCGGCGGGGGTCTTGATCGGGCTGTCGGCCTTCACGGCAATTGCGAAGGGCGGGCGGTTGTACAGCGTGAACACCGCGATCGGGGCGTCTTCCGGCTTCTTGGCGGTGTATTCGATCAGCGCGTTGACGTCGCCGAACCCCATGTCATAGGCGCCGTTGGCGACCACCGGCACGGCTGCGCCGGAGCCGTTGCCCTGGTCGAAGGTGACGTCGAGGCCTTCCTCTTTGAAATAGCCGCGGTCCTCGGCAAGGAAGAACATCCCCTGCTCACCCTCATATTTCCAGTTCAGGATCAGCTTGATCTTGGTGTCGGCGGCCTGTGCGGTGGTGAACGCGCTTGCGGACACGGCAAGCGCCAGCGCGAGCGTCTTGAGGCCTAGGTGAGCACGGTATGCGGTCATCTGTCTGATCCCCTGTTGTGCGGCCCGGCCAGCTCGCCGGCGGTCGCCTCAGGGACAAAGTTAAGCCTATCCGAGTGAGCTGATCTGCTGCTATGTTTTGGCCTGAGCGGTGCAAAAAAGGCTTCACTCGATGCGACACCTCAAATTGCTGTCTCATGTGGTGGAAGTCGCCCGCACCGGCTCGATCCGCCGCGCGGCAGAGTTGTTGAACCTGACGCCGTCGGCGATGAACCGGCGGATTCAGGATCTCGAGGCCGAAATCGGCACGCCGCTGTTCGAGCGCCGCCCGCGCGGGGTCAAGCTGACCACGGCGGGCGAGATGTTCGTGCGCTATGCGCGCAGCCAGATCGCCGATGCCGAGCGGATGAAATCGCAGGTCGAGGATCTTCGCGGGCTGCGGCGCGGCCCGATCCAGATCGCCTGCAGCCAGGCGCTGGCGCTGGACTTCCTCGCACTGCGCGTCGCCGCATTCCAGCAGAAGCATCCAAAAGTGGTGTTCGACCTCAAGGTGATGGACCACGAGCGCGCGCTCGCGGCGCTCGCGGCCTATGAGGTCGATCTGGCGCTGGTGCACCGTCCGCAGATGTGGCCGTCGCTGCGCGTTCTGGCCAGCGTGCCGCAGCGGCTGGTGGTGGTGATGAAATCTGATCATCCGCTGGCGGCCAAGAAGATGCTGCGGCTGTCGGATTGCGTCGACTATCCCGCGGCGCTGCCGGATCGCGCGCTGAGCGGCCGGCAGATCCTCGACGAGGTCACCACGCGGCGCGACATCCGGCTCAACATGCTGGCGGAGTCCAATTCCTTCGAGATGCTGCGCGGCCTGGTGTACCGCTGCGACATGATCTCGTTCCAGATCGAGATCGGCGCCCCGGCCGGCGCCCTCGGCATGGGCCTGGTCGGCCGCCCGATCGACACCCGCGACGTTCCGACGGCCGATCTGGTGTTCTGCCAGCTCCGCGGCCGGACATTGCCGGTGGCGGCGGCGACCTTTGCGGAGGTTTTGCTCAAGGCCCTGAGCGAGATGCAGACCGCGGCCTGAGAGGCAGCAACCCTGCTGCGCCGCAAAACAACGCTTCCGTCACGGTGCCGGATGCCCTATTTGCAGGCCTTCCTCCGATATCCCGTGAGCCCAGGTTCCCATGATCCGCCTCGACAATATCAGCAAGCAGAACGGTCATCAGATCGTCTTCATCGAAGCCGCCGGCGCGCTGCTGAAGGGCGAGAAGATCGGTCTGGTCGGCCCCAACGGCTCCGGCAAGACCACGCTGTTCCGGCTGGTCACCGGTCAGGATGTGCCCGACGAGGGCCAGATCGTGGTCGAGCGCGGCGTGTCGATCGGCTATTTCAGCCAGGACGTCGGCGAGATGGCCGGTCGCAGCGCCGTGGCCGAGGTGATGGAGGGCGCGGGCCCGGTCAGCGTGGTCGCCGCCGAACTGAAAGAGCTGGAAGTCGCCATGGGCGATCCGGACCAGGCCGACAACATGGACGCCATCATCGAGCGCTACGGCGAGGTCCAGGCGCGCTTCGAGGAACTCGACGGCTACGCCCTGGAAGGCCGCGCCCGCGAAGTGCTGGCCGGCCTGTCGTTCTCGCAGGAGATGATGGACGGCGACGTCGGCAAATTGTCCGGCGGCTGGAAGATGCGCGTGGCGCTCGGGCGCATCCTGTTGATGCGGCCCGACGTGATGCTGCTCGACGAGCCGTCGAACCATCTCGATCTCGAAAGCCTGATCTGGCTCGAGGGTTTTCTCAAGGGCTATGAGGGCGCGCTGCTGATGACCTCGCATGACCGCGAGTTCATGAACCGCATCGTCACCAAGATCATGGAGATCGATGCGGGTTCGCTGATGTCGTATTCCGGCGACTACGAATTCTACGAGGCACAGCGCGCCATGAACGAGAAGCAGCAGCAGGCGCAGTTCGAGCGCCAGCAGGCGATGCTGTCCAAGGAAATCAAGTTCATCGAGCGCTTCAAGGCGCGCGCGTCGCACGCGGCGCAGGTGCAGAGCCGGGTCAAGAAGCTCGACAAGATCGAGCGGGTCGAGCCGCCGAAGCGCCGCGAGGCGGTGTCGTTCGACTTCCTGCCGGCGCCGCGCTCCGGCGAGGACGTGGTCTCGCTGAAGAACATCCACAAGGCCTATGGCAGCCGCACGATCTACGAGGGGCTGGACTTCTCGGTGCGCCGCAAGGAGCGCTGGGCGGTGATGGGCATCAACGGCGCCGGCAAGTCGACGCTATTGAAGCTGGTGACCGGTTCGACCGAGCCGGACAAGGGCGCGGTGGCGATCGGCGGCAGCGTCAAGCTCGGCTATTTCGCGCAGCACGCCATGGACCTGCTCGATGGCGAGCGCACGATCTTCCAGAACCTCGAAGACACGTTCCCGCAGGCGGGGCAGGGCACGCTGCGCGCACTGGCCGGCTGTTTCGGTTTTTCCGGCGACGACGTGGAGAAGCGCTGCCGTGTTTTGTCGGGCGGCGAGAAGGCGCGCCTCGTGATGGCAAAAATGCTGTTCGACCCGCCGAACTTTCTGGTGCTCGACGAGCCGACAAACCACTTGGACATGGCCACCAAGGAAATGCTGATCAAGGCGCTGGCGGATTTCGAGGGCACCATGCTGTTCGTGTCCCATGACCGGCATTTTCTCGCCGCGCTGTCGAACCGCGTGCTGGAATTGACGCCCGACGGCATCCAACAATATGGCGGCGGCTATACGGAATATGTGGAGCGCACCGGGCAGGAAGCGCCGGGGCTGCATCCGAACTAGCCGCGGCTTCCTTCACCTCTCCCCACCGGGGAGAGGTAAGGGCCTCACCCCTTCAGCGCCGCGGGCGACACGCCGCGCTTCACCACGCTGCGCATGGCAAAGCTCGAATGCAGCCGCGATACGCCCGGCATGCGCGACAGATGCTGCTTGTGGATGCGCTCATAGTCTTCCATGTCCCGCGCCTGGACCTGGACGAGATAGTCGTCATTGCCCGACATCAGGTAGCAGGCCACGACATCCGGGCATTTGGCGATCTCGCGCTCGAAGGCCGACAGCGCGTCCTCGCTCTGCCGCTCCAGCGTGATGTTGACCAGCACGGTCATCATGAAACCGAGTTCGGCGGCGTCGATCTCGGCGGCGTAGCCCTTGATGATGCCTTTGCTCTCAAGCTGATGCAGCCGCCGCGCGCAGGCGGTGGGCGACAATCCGACGCGTTCGGCCAGTACGATCTGGCTGATCCGCGCATCGCGCGTCACCGCGCGCAAAATCTTGCGGTCGATGGCGTCGAGATCGGGCGCGTGCGGCATGTCAATTGCAGCTTTCCACTACGATTGGCCAAATTCTTGCAGATATCCTGCGTGAAGGGTCTTAGCCCAGCCCAAAATCGGCGTAAAGCAGCATCCGCGTCGTGTCATATTGGTCTTGCAATCGGTTGGGAGACGTCCTGCGATGAAAGTTCTGGTTCTCGGCGCGGGCGTCATCGGCGTCACCACGGCCTATTATCTCGCCAAGGCCGGCCATGAGGTCACCGTGCTGGACCGCCAGCCCGGCGCGGCGCTGGAGACGTCTTTCGGCAATGCCGGCGAGGTGTCGCCCGGCTACGCCTCGCCCTGGGCCGGCCCCGGCGTGCCGAAAAAGGCGCTCGGCTGGATCATGGACAAATACGGCCCGCTGGTGGTGCGGCCGCAGGCCGATCCTGCGCAGTGGCGCTGGATGCTGCAGATGCTGCGCAACTGCACCAATGCCCGCTATGCCCTCAACAAGTCGCGCATGGTCGGCATCGCCGAATACAGCCGTGACCAGTTGCGCGCGCTGCGCGCCGACACCGGCATTACTTACGACGATCGCAGCCAGGGCACGCTGCAGCTGTTCCGAAAACAGTCGCAGCTCGACGCCACCGGCGGCGACATCGACGTGCTCAAGCAATATGGCGTGCCCTATGAGGTGCTGGACCGCGCCGGCTGCGTCCGCCACGAGCCGGGCCTGGCCGGTGTGCAGCATCTGTTCGTCGGCGGCCTGCGGCTGCCGGACGACGAGACCGGCGACTGCCACCTGTTCACGCAGCGGCTGGAAACGATCACGGCCGGGCTTGGCGTCACATTCGTCTACAACACGACGATCAAATCGGTGGACGCCTCCGGCGGCCGCGTCGCGCAGGTTACCACCGACAAGGGCGTCTACACCGCGGATGCCTATGTGATGGCGCTGGGCTCCTTTTCGCCGCTGCTGCTGCGCCCGCTCGGCATCGACGCGCCGGTCTATCCGGTGAAGGGCTATTCGCTGACCTTGCCGATCATCGATGCCAGTGTGGCGCCGCAGTCGACCATCATGGACGAAAGTTACAAGGTGGCCATCACCCGCCTTGGCGATCGTATCCGCGTCGGCGGCACGGCCGAGGTCGGCGACTATCACCCGGTGCCGCATGCCCCGCGGCGGATGCCGCTCGACAAGTCGGTGACCGATCTGTTTCCCACCGCGGGAGACCTTGCACGCGCGACGTTCTGGAGCGGATTGCGGCCGATGACCCCGGACGGCCCGCCCATCGTCGGCCCGACGCGTCTCGCCAACCTGCATCTCAACACCGGTCACGGCACGCTCGGCTGGACCATGGCCTGCGGCACTGCGCGCGTGCTGGCCGACCAGATCGACGGCCGGGCGCCGGAGCTCGACGTGACGGACTTGGCGATCACGCGATATATGTGAGGGCCTCTCCAGCCGTCGTCCCCGCGCAGACGGGGCCCATAACCCCTGAGGGTTCTGGTTTAAGCTGAGCCTCGCCACATCGTCTTCCGCTCAACACCGCCGACACGGCGTATGGATCCCCGCCTTCGCGGGGACGACGGCTTTTGTTGCGGCGCGCTTGCTGCACACATCATCCGCATGCGTGCCATGCAGCCCGCCTTGGGCCCATTGCCTTCCCCCGCATTTCCGTTTCCACTCGCACAAAACAAGTCGGGGGAAACATGAGCGGTCACAACGCGTCAGCGGACGCGATCGAGGCGGATTACATTATCGTCGGCGCCGGATCGGCCGGCTGCGTGCTGGCCAACCGGCTGTCGGCGTCCGGCAAATATTCGGTGCTCGTGCTCGAGGCCGGCCCAAAGGACCGCAACATCTGGATCCACGTGCCGCTCGGCTACGCAAAGCTGTTCAAGGACAGCCGCGTCAACTGGATGTACCAGACCGAGCCCGAGCCGGGCCTCGACAACCGCTCGATCTTCCAGCCGCGCGGCAAGGTGCTCGGCGGGTCGAGTTCGATCAACGGGCTGCTGTATGTGCGCGGCCAGCACGAGGACTATGATCGCTGGCGCCAGCTCGGCAATGTCGGCTGGGGCTATGACGACGTGCTGCCCTATTTCAAGAAAGCCGAGGACCAGGAGCGCGGGCGCGACGACTATCACGGCACGGGCGGCCCGCTGCCGGTGACGGATTCGCGCTGTCCCGATCCGCTGTCGGAAGCCTTTATCGCCGCCGCGGCCGAGACCGGCATTCCGACCAATCCCGATTTCAACGGCGCAACCCAGGAAGGCGCCGGCTGGTTTCAGACCACCACCAAAGGCGGCCGTCGCGCCTCCACAGCGCGCGCCTATCTGCGGCCGGCGATGAAGCAGGGCCGCGTGCGCGTCGAGACGGAGGCGCCGGCGCAGCGAATCCTGTTCGAGGGCCGCCGCGCGGTCGGTGTGCAATTCAAGCAGCACGGCGTTGTGCGCACGGCGCGCGCCCACAAGGAGGTGCTGGTCTCCAGCGGCGCGTATAATTCACCGCAATTGCTGCAGCTCTCCGGCATCGGTCCGGCCGACCTGCTCGGCGAGCATGGCATCGACGTGCGGCTCGATGCGCCCGGCGTCGGCGCCGACCTGCAGGATCACATGCAGGTGCGCATGGTGATGGAATGCCCGCAGAAGGTCACGCTCAACGACTTCGTCAATCATCCGGTGCGCCGGATGATGATGGGATTGAAATACGCCGCGTTCCGCACCGGGCCACTGACCTATGCCGCCGGCACCACCGGCGCGTTCTTCAAGACCGATCCGCGCATGGCCTCGCCGGATATCCAGATCCACTTCCTGCCGTTCTCCACCGACAAGATGGGCGAGAAGCTGCATGCCTTCTCCGGCTTCTCGGCGTCGGTGTGCCAGCTGCGCCCGGAAAGCCGCGGCTCGTTGCGCATCAGGAGCGCCGACCCCGCGGTGCCGCCGGCGATCCGCATCAATTATCTGGCGACGGAGACCGACCGCGCCGCCAATGTCGCCGGCCTCAAGATCCTGCGCAACATTTTGAATGCGCCGGCGATGAAGCCGTTCGTTACCAAAGAGGTCGAGCCAGGGCCGGGCACGGCGACGGATGAGCAATGGCTCGCCTTCTGCCGCCAGCGCGGCAGCACCGTGTATCACCCGACCTCGACCTGCCGCATGGGCAGCGATCCCCGCGCCGTGGTCGATCAGCGCCTGCGGGTGCGCGGGATCGAGGGGCTGCGCGTGATCGATGCCTCGATCATGCCGGATCTGATGTCGGGCAATACCAATGCGCCGGTGATCATGATTGCGGAGAAGGCGTCGGATATGATTCTGGAGGATGCGCGTGGGTGAGTCGCCAGGCTCTCCGCGCGTCGTCCCTGCGAACGCAGGGACCCATGATTACCGAAGGTCATTGCCTGGCGGCGACTTGGCCATGCTTCGCTATCGACGATAGCTCACGGCGTATGGGTCCCTGCGTTCGCAGGGACGACTCGCGGAGGGCGTTGCGGCAGTTGCATGGCGCCGGCAGCTCGGTTCATACCGCCGCTTTCTTGACCCACACCTTGTTGTCATGGAACGCCGCACCGCCATACGGCGCCACGGCGTCACCCGAGGTCAGCATGTTGATGCCGCGGCCGCCGATGTGGGCCTTGTTGGGATGCACCGACTCGGCGATCAGCACGCCGCGGCGCAGGCCGTCGAAGATGCGCGCGGTCAGCGTGGTCTCGCCGCGGGTGTTGCCGAGGGTCACGGCGTCGCCGTCGGCGATGCCGAGTTTGGCGGCGTCGACCGGATGCATCATCACGCTGGGCGCGCCTTCACGGGCCTGAGACGATGGCGTCTCGTTGAACGAACTGTTGAGGAACGAGCGCGACGGGCTGGTAGCAAGGCGGAACGGATGCGCGTCGTCGCTCTGCTCGATCACCGCCCAGTGATCCGGGAATGACGGCATCTGCGCGACCGCGCCCATCAGTCCGGCATTGGGCATCGGCACTTGCGACCAGTCGGCCTTGAAGTGGAATTTGCCGTCGGCATGGGCAAAGCCGTCGAGATAATGCGAGGTGCGGAAGTCGGGCTGGATGTCGCGCCATTTGTCGGCTTCGAGCGCGTCGATGCTGCCGCGGCCGCTGATCACCAGCGTCTCGTCGATGATCTCGCGCGAAGTCATGGCGAAGGCGCGGTGCTCGGCGCCGAGCCGCGCGGCGAGACCCTGCAGCACCTCGTGGTTGGAGCGGCATTCGGCGGGCGCATCGATGAGTTTGGCGCCGACCGAGATATGCTGGTGGCCGCCGCCGTAATAGAGGTCGTCGTGCTCCATGAACATGGTGGCCGGCAGCACGATATCGGCCATCGCCGCGGTCTCGGTCATGAACTGCTCGTGCACCGCGACGAACAGGTCCTCGCGGGCAAAGCCCTGCCGCACCAGCGCCTGCTCGGGCGCCACGGTCATCGGGTTGGTGTTCTGGATCAGCATCGCCTTCACCGGCGGGCCGCCATGCAGCGCCTCGGCGTCGCCGGTGAGGATGCGGCCGATCTTCGACTGGTCGAGCCGGCGCGTGGCGGGATCGATGGTCTCGAGTCCCTCGATGAGCGATTGATCAAATTTCCAAAGCGCAGCGTTGTTGTAGAAGGCGCCACCGCCTTCATGCTGCCAGGCGCCGGTGACGGCCGGAATGCACAGCGCCGCATGCATCTGCGTGGCGCCGTTGCGGCTGCGGGTGAAGCCGTAGCCGAGCCGGAAAAAGCTGCGCGGCGTCGCGCCGACCAGATGGGCGAAGGCCTCGATCTCGGTTGCAGGGACGCCGCAGATGTCCGAGGCCCATTGCGGCGTGCGTGTCGCCAGATGCGCTTCGAATTCGGGCGAAGCGTCGGTGTATTTCGCCAGGTAGTCGCGATCTGCAAGGCCGTCGCGAAACAACACATGCATCACGCCGGCAGCGAAAGCGCCGTCGGTACCGGGCCGCAGCAGGATCTTGAGATCGGCCTGCTTCATGGTGTCGTTGTCGTAGATATCGACCACCGCAAGCTTGGCGCCGCGCTCCTTGCGGGCGCGCGCCACGTGGGTCATCACATTGACCTGGGTGTTCACCGGGTTGGTGCCCCAGATCACGATCAGGTCCGACTTCACCATCTCGCGCGGGTCGACGCCTGCAATCTTGCCGGTGCCGGCGGCAAAGCCGGCCCAGGCGATGGTCGAGCAGATCGTCGAATAGAAGCGCGAATATTTCTTCACATGGGTGAGGCGGTTGAGGCCGAACCGCATTACCAGGCCCATCGTGCCGGCATACCAGTAGGGCCACACCGACTGCGCGCCATGGTCGCGCTCGGCGGCGTCGAATTTTGCCGCGATCTCGTCCAGCGCCTCGTCCCAGGTCATGCGCGCGAACTGCCCGGAGCCCTTCGGCCCGATGCGGCGCATCGGGTGCATCAAGCGGTCGGGATGGTGCACGCGCTCGGCATAGCGCGCGACCTTGGCGCAGACCACGCCGGCCGTGTAGCTCTGCTGCTTGGAACCGCGCACCCGGCCGATGGTGGCGCCGTCGATCACCTCGATGTCGAGGGCGCAGGCCGACGGGCAATCATGCGGGCAGGTCGAATGCTTGATGTCGATCTTGGCTTGGATGTTCATGCCGTCAGGCTAGCGAAATGTTTACCACAGGAAAAGCCGTGGTTTTACGCAGATCGCTACCACAAAATAAGCTGTCCTCGTCCGCGAAAGCGGGCGACCCAATATTCCAGGGCATCGGTGATCAGCAATGACCGCGCTGGAATACTGGGTCGCCCGGTCAAGCCGGGCGATAACAGCTTGCGCTTGGCGTTACTCGCCGATTTCCGCGCGCTGGGCGACCAGGCGGTCGAGTTCGTCGTTCTGCTTCTGCAACCGGTCCGAGAGGCGCTCGTCGGTGGCCTCGCCGGAGGCGGCCGCGGCCTGCTCGATCAACTGCCGGATATTGTCGCGCAGCACCGCGATGCGATCGTCGAGTTCGGCGGCGGAAAGCGTCGAGTCCATGGTCGTTCTCCATTGCGGATGGCATGTTACCACCGTACCGCGCGGTGCGCAGGGTGCCTAACCCAAAATGGCCATCATGGAGGCAGGGCGTCACGCAACATTCGAGATTACAATCACCCGATAGCACGGCGAAGAGGTCTGGCCCGTCTGATAGGCGCGTCGTATCGGTCGATATGAGCCGGCGCGAAAATTTGCGTGATGATCGCTGCAGCGCATCAATCGGTGCTAAGCGTCTGCGGAGGCCATGTGGGCCGGTGACTTTGAGGAACTGTTTGCGATGGCAAGGAAGCAAGTCGAAGGCGTTGCCGAGTACAAGGGTGCGGCGGCCGGTTGGGGCGCGTTGAAGGCGGTGGCCGATGCGGTGCGCGGGCAGCTGGCGGTGGTGAACGAGACCCACGGCCTTCTGACCATGAACCAGCCCCACGGCTTCGACTGCCCGGGCTGCGCGTGGCCCGATCCGAAGCACACGTCATCCTTCGAGTTCTGCGAGAATGGCGCCAAGGCCGTGTCGTGGGAAGCCACTGCCAAGCGCACCACGCCGGAATTCTTTGCCGCGCATACCGTGAGCGAGCTGTGGGACTGGAACGACCACGACCTGGAAAACCAGGGCCGCCTGACCCATCCGGTGGCCTATGATCGCGCCAGCGACAAGTTTCTGCCGATCTCGTGGGAAGACGCGATGGCGCGGATCGGCACCGGGTTGCGCGCCTTGCCGGATCCGAACATGGCCGAGTTCTACACCTCGGGCCGCGCCTCCAACGAGGCGGCATTCTTGTATCAGCTGTTCGTGCGCGAATACGGCACCAATAATTTTCCCGATTGCTCGAACATGTGCCACGAGGCCACCAGCGCCGGCCTGCCGGTGTCGATCGGCATCGGCAAGGGCACCGTGACCCTGGAGGATTTCGACCACGCCGATGCGATCTTCTGCATTGGGCACAATCCCGGCACCAACCATCCGCGCATGCTGACCACGCTGCGCGAATGCGCCAAGCGTGGGGCTGCGATCGTCTCGATCAACCCGCTGCGCGAACGCGGGCTCGAGCGCTTCACCTCGCCGCAGCATCCGACCGAGATGCTGACAATGAGCGCCACGCAGCTGTCCTCGGTCTATTACCAGATCAAGGTCGGCGGCGACCTCGCGGTGCTCAAGGGCATGATGAAGACGGTGGTCGCGCTCGACGCCGATGATCTCGCCGCCGGCGGACCGGGCGTGCTCGACCGCGCCTTCATCGCCGAACACACCCACGGCATCGACGCCTTGCTAGCCGATCTCGCGGCAACGTCGTGGGAGTCGATCGAGCGTTCGTCCGGTCTGTCCCGAACCGAGATCGAGCATGTCGGCGCGATCTATGCCAATGCCAAGAGCGTCATCATCAATTACGGCATGGGCATCACCCAGCATCTGCACGGCGTCGGCAATGTGCAGCAGATCGCCAATCTCCTGCTGCTGCGGGGCAATTTCGGCCGTCCCGGCGCCGGCATCTCGCCGCTGCGCGGTCATTCCAACGTGCAGGGCGACCGTACGGTGGGCATCACCGAACTGCCGAACGATGCACTGCTCGATGGCATCGAACGCGTGTTCGGCTTCAAGCCGCCGCGCGCTCACGGCCATGACGCCGTCGCCTCCGTCAAGGCGATCCGCGACGGCCGCTCGAAGGCGCTGATCTGTCTCGGCGGCAACCTCGCGGTGGCGATGCCGGATCCGGAGGCGACCTATCCCGCGATGCGCGGCCTCGATCTCGCGGTGCATATTGCCACCAAACTCAACCGTTCGCATCTGCTGCTGGCGAAGGAGTCGATCATCCTGCCGTGCCTCGGCCGCACCGAGATCGACGTCCAGGCCACCGGCCCGCAACTGGTCACGGTGGAAGACTCGATGTCGATGGTGCACGCGTCGCGCGGAGGATTGAAGCCGGCCTCCGAGCATCTGAAATCGGAGATCGCCATCGTCGCCGAAATGGCGCTGGCGACGCTGCCGGACACCAAGGTGACGTGGAGCGATTTCGTCGCCGACTACAGCAAGATCCGCGACGCCATCGAGGGCGTGTTCCCGGCCTTCGAGAGCTACAACGCCCGGATCAAGGAGCCCGGCGGCTTCCGGCTGTATAATGCCGCCTCCGAGCGCGAATGGCTGACGCCGAACAAGAAGGCCAATTTCCTGGTGTTCGACGGCCTCTATGAAGACGGCATGGCCGACGGCCTGACCCTGACCACGATCCGCAGCCACGACCAGTACAACACCACGATCTACGGCATGAACGACCGCTACCGCGGCATCACCGGGCGGCGCGACGTGGTTTTCGTCAACGAGCAGGATCTGTTAAGCCGCGGACTCAGCCACGGCGACGTCGTCGACATCGCGCTCGCCCGGCCCGGCGCCACGCAGGTGCTGCGCGGGGTCACGGCGGTGGTCTACAACATCCCGCAGGGATCAGTGGCGGCCTATTACCCCGAGGCCAATGTGCTGGTGACCCTTGATCAGCACGACGCCAAGTCCGGCACGCCGGCCTACACGTCGATCCCGATCACGATCGCTGCGTCGGCCGCCTAAGCTGCATCGCAGCATCGGTGCTGCATGACCGCCTCCGCGTCGGAGGCGGTTGCCGGGCGCGGATTTTCCGCGTAGGCGGGCGCGCATGAGCAGTGCCGTCGAACCTCTTGCCGATATGAAGCCCGAAGCGGCTCCGCGCGTGGGCGCGGCGCTGATGGCCGCCCTGGTCATCCTGACCTGCGGGCACGTGCTCTCCAACCTGCTGCGCACCACGCCGGCGATGGCCATCGACCTGATGGCCGTTGACCTGAAGTCCAGCGCGCAGACGCTGGCGGCGCTGACCTCGGCCTATCACTTCTTCTTCGCGCTGCTGCAGATCCCGGTCGGCGTCGCGCTCGATCGCTACAGCATTCGCTCAGTGTCGTTGATGCTCTTCGCCGGCACGGTGGCGGGCGCAGCGCTCGCCGCCGCTTCGCAGGGGCCGGTGAGCTTCTTCCTGTCGCAGGCGCTGATCGGCATGGCGACGTCGGGCATGCTGATGTGCCCGATGGCGCTCGCGGCCAAGAAGCTCACCGCGGTGCAATTCGGCCTGTGGTCCGGGCTAATCCTGTCGCTCGGCAATGCCGGCATGCTGCTGTCGTCGAGCCCGCTCGCCTATGTGGTCGAGCATTGGGGCTGGCGTGCCGGGTTCTGGATTGCCGCCGCCGCGGGCATTGTCGTCGCCGGCCTGGTGATGCTGATCGTGCCCGCGGATCGGCCGGCACCCGGCACGCGTCGTGCGCTCGGCGCGGAGATGGCGACGGTGGTGCGGCTTGGGCTGTCGCCGGTGCTGCGTGGCATCGTCATCATCGCCTTCGCGTCGCTCGCGGTGCAGATCGTGCTGCGCGGCTTGTGGGCCGGGCCGTGGCTGATGAACATCAAGGGCCTGTCGCGGCTCGAGGCCGGCAATGTGCTGGCGCTGTTCACGGTGGCCCTCGTCGTGGCGCCGGCCTTGTCGGGCCTGCTCGATCGCAAGCTCGGCCGTCGCCGCCTGCTGCTGCTGGTGACGCAATTGCTGGCGGCCGTCCTGTTCGTGGTGATGGCGCTGGGCGCGCCGGGCTATCCGATCGCCAATGCATTCGGCGTCAGCCTGATGCCGGCGTCGTTCGACGCCTTGGTGCTGGTGGCAATCGGGCTGCTGATCTGCGTGCAGCCGCTGATCTACGCGATGACGCGGCAAGTGGTCGCCGTGGAGAATGTCGGCAAGGCGATGTCGGCGGTGAACCTGTCGTTCTTCCTCGGCACCGCAGTGCTGCAGTCGGTTACCAGCCCGATTGCCGCGGCCTTCGGCTTGCCTGCGGTTTTAATCGCAATGGCGGTATTTCTTGCGTTCTGCGCCGCCATGTTCTTCGCGTTGACGCGGCCATCGGTATGGCCCTGACGTTTTCGCCGTTGTGATCGCTTGCCGCTGGAAAAGCGCGCGATGCTGTGGTGAGATGCGCGAAGTGACGCGATCAAGACGTCGCGCGCTGCCTCACACAGGGAGGATTGCAATTTGCCATTTTTCGTCAAAGGGACCGATACGTCCGGCACTGTTTCGCTTCGTCGCGACAACGCCGCGGCTGCTGCAAAGAAAGCTCGTGAACTGATCGACGACGGCAGTTGGGACGTCGAGATCACCGCGCCGGATGGCCTCGCCTATCCGTTCGCCGAATTCGAGGCGATGCAGTCCACCGGCGCGATGCAGTCCAGCGCCTGAATCAGGGCGCTTCACTTTAGCGATGAACTAAATACCTTTTTGTTGCGCATCGCCTAAGCGTCGCTACTCTATCTCCATGCGGGCCGAGCCTGCGGGGGAGAAATGCGATGATCTATCTGATTGCGTTGCTGATGGGCGTGATCGCCGGCCTGCGCACAATGACGGTGGCGGCAGCGATCGCCTGGGCCGCTTATCTCGGGCTCGTCAAGGTCGACGGCACCTGGCTGGCCTGGCTTGGATCGATCTGGACCGTCGTCATCTTCACGGTGCTGGCGCTCGGCGAACTGGTCACCGATCAATTGCCCTCGACGCCCAGCCGCAAGGTGCCGGTGCAGTTCGGCGGGCGGGTGGTGATCGGCGCCGTGGCAGGCATCGCCATCGCCGGGCCCGAGAACTGGGTGGTCGGCGCCATCGCCGGCCTGATCGGCGCGGTGATCGGCACGCTCGGCGGCGCCGCGGTTCGCGGCCAGCTCGCCGTGAGTTTCGGCAAGGACGGACCCGCCGCCTTTCTCGAAGACGCCGTCGCGATCATCGGCGCGGCGCTCCTGGTGTTGGCACTGAAATGAGCCGCTCGTTCGACGCCATCGTCATCGGTGCAGGGCAGGCCGGGCCGTCGCTGGTGGGGCGGCTGACCGGCGCCGGGCTGAAGGTGGCGATGGTCGAGCGCCATCTGTTCGGCGGCACCTGCGTCAACACCGGCTGCAAACCGACCAAGACGCTGGTCGCCAGCGCCTATGCCGCGCATCTGGCGCGGCGCGGCGCCGATTACGGTGTCATGATCGACAATTTCAAGATCGACATGGCGCGCGTCAAGGCGCGCGCCGACAAGGTGATCAAGGATTCGCGCAGCGGGCTGGAAGGCTGGCTGCGCGGCATGGCCAATTGCACCGTGATCGACGGCCACGCGCGCTTCGAGTCCGCGGATACCATCCGCGTCGGCGACGAATTGCTCACCGCGCCAAAGATCTTCATCAATGTCGGCGGCCGCGCCGCGGTGCCGGACATGCCGGGCATCAACGACGTCAAATATCTCACCAATTCCGGCATCCTGCAGCTCGACCACGTGCCGAAGCATCTCGTTGTGATCGGCGGCAGCTATATCGGACTCGAATTCGCGCAGATGTACCGCCGCTTCGGCGCCGAGGTCACGGTGGTCGAGAAGGGTGCGCATCTGGTGTCGCGCGAGGACGAGGACATTTCCGAAGCCATCCGCGATATCCTGACCAATGAGGGCATCCATGTCCGCACCTCCGCGGAATGCATCACCTTCAAGCCGCATCCGGACGGCGTCGCCGTCGGCGTCGACTGCACCGAGGGCGAGCCGGAAATCATCGGCAGCGACGCGCTGCTCGCCGTCGGCCGGCGGCCCAACACCGACGATCTCGGCCTCGACAAAGCCGGCGTGTGGGTCGATGCGCGCGGCTACATCAAGGTCGATGACGGCCTGGCCACCAACGTGCCGGGCATCTTCGCGCTGGGCGACTGCAACGGCCGCGGCGCCTTCACGCACACCGCCTATAACGACTACGAGATCATCGCCGCCAATCTGCTCGACGGCGAGACCCGCAAGGTCAGCGATCGCATCCTCGGCTACGCGCTCTACATCGATCCGCCGCTCGGCCGCGTCGGCCTGACGCTGACCCAGGCGCGCGCGACCGGGCGCAAGCTTTTGATTGGCAAGCGCCCGATGACCCATGTCGGTCGTGCGGTGGAAAAGGGCGAGACCCAGGGCATGATGCAGGTGGTGGTAGATGCCGAAACGAAGAAGATCCTTGGCGCGGCGATCCTCGGCACGTCAGGCGACGAGGCGATCCATGGCATTCTGGACGCGATGAATCTCGGCGCCGATTACACCGAACTGCAGAATGCTGTGCCGATCCATCCGACCGTGTCGGAATTGATCCCGACACTGCTGGGCGAGATGAAGCCGGGATAGCGACTGCACCAAAAGTTTTTCGGGCGCCTGCCTCAACCCCTACCGTCATCCTGAGGAGCGATCGCCTTCGACGGCGTCTCGAAGGATGTACCACACAACCAATGGTTCGAGACGCGCGCAACGGCGCGTCCTCACCATGACGGTGTTTGTGTAGCCAGCTCCGAAAAATCAGAACTGTCGGGCGATCATCAGTGCCAGCAAAACGGTGGCGCTCGACGTCGTCACCACGACCATGTTGATGATGTTTCTGGCCGCAACGACGACCGCCGGATTGACGCGCATCGGTTCGGCGCGTGCCGTCTCCACGCGTGCCGGTTCGGCGGTGGCCTTCTTGCGCGGTGCGGATTTTGATTTTGTGGCCATGATGTCCCCGAAGAGGAGGGCCAGACCGCATTGTGCGACCTGGCCCTGACGCCGTCCCTGCCGGGGTTTGTCCCCCGATCATGACGCGACCATCGCATGAACCGCCGGTGAATTGCTTAAGCGAGGTGGTGAATCGAATCTGACTGAATTCGATGGTTTATGAAGTTTTGTCGGGAGCCTTTCGCCACAAATCGTCATTCGGGGCGCGGGCGCACCCCGGCGCACGCGAACCTGGAATCCCGGTGTGGCAAAGCAGGAAATCCCGAAACATGCCGGGATTCCGGGTTCGCGCACGGCTCGCGCCGCGCGCGCCCCGGAATGACGACTGTTGCGAAGCCCTAAATCGTCCGCCCGCCATCGACCGGCAAAATCACGCCCGTCAAAAACTCGCCTTCCTCTCCCGCCAGATACACGCACGCATTTGCGATATCCGACGGACGCGACATCCGCCCGAGCGGAATCGTCGCGATGAATTTGGCGCGATTCTCCGGCGTGTCGGGCACGCCCATGAAGGATTCCAGCAGGCCCGTTTCGCCCATCACCGGCGCGATGCAGTTGACGCGGATGCCGTCGGGTGCGAGCTCCACGGCGAGGGATTTCGACAGCAGGTTCACCGCGCCCTTGGTCGCATTGTACCAGGTCAGGCCCGGGCGGGGGCGGACGCCGGCGGTCGAGCCGATATTGATGATGCGCCCGCTTTTCTGCGCCTTCATCACCGGCACGCAGGCATTGGTCATCAGGAAGATCGACTTCACATTGATCGCGAAGGTCTTGTCGAATTCGGCTTCGGTGACCTCGAGCAGCGGCTTGTTGCGAAAGGTCCAGCCGGCATTGTTGACCACGATATCGAGCCGGCCGAATTTGTCCACGGCAAGTTTCACCGCGGCGTCGATATCGGCCTTGCTGGTGACGTCGCCGCCAAGCGCGATCGCGCCGTCGCCGATCTCGTCGGCGATTTTCCCGGCGCCGTCCGCGTTGAGGTCGAGGATGACCACTTTGGCGCCTTCGCGCACATAGGCGCGGGCGATCTCGGCGCCGAATCCCGATGCGCCGCCGGTGACGATGGCGGATAGTCCTTGCAGTCTCATGGTGTCCTCCCGTGATGCGCCTTGAGGCGGCGCTTGCTGATGCGGAAGGCTAGACCGTTACGTGCGGCTTGAGAACCTCGCCGGGCGACCGGCAGGTCACACGAAGCGGCGTATATTGACCTCTTCGAGGTCGAGGCCCTCTTCAAGAGCGTAGAGCACGGTGTCGTCGATTTCGGCGGCGCGATGCATTTGCAGCAATTCGCCGCGGCCGGCGTCGATGGCCGCGAGCACGGTGGTGTAATGATCGACGCGGTGCGGCATCAGGGTCTCGGCTTCTTCGGCGAAACGCGCTGCGGCATTCCTGCGATAGGTGTATTGCTCGAACAGGCGGGGATGCCGGTGGCTGCCGTCGGGATTGGCCGACAGTTTTTCGATGGCGGCGAGCTGGGCCGCGGACACGCGGGCGCGCGCCTGGGCTTCCGACAGTTTGGAATGGTGCCGCTTGAAGACCGTGTCCTTGAGCAGCAACCGCACGATGGGCGCGAGCGTCGTGCCCTGCACCAGCACGGTGACCAGGATGACGGCGAAAGTCACCGCCAATATAAAATCGCGGCCGGGAAATTCCTCCGGCAGCGACAGCGCCGCGGCGAGGCTGACCACGCCGCGCAAGCCGGCCCAGCTCATGATGAACGGCACCGCCGGCGGCGGCGCCGGATCCGCCGCGCGCAGTGACGGGATCAGCATGCGCGGCAAATAAGTGCCCGGGAAGATCCAGGCGAACCGTGCCAGGATCACCGCGGCGACGATGGCGGCGGTGGCCGGCAGCAGTGCCACCAGCGCGTCATAGCCGCCGAGCCTGAACAGCACGCCGCGCAGCGACAGGCCGATCAGGATGAACACCAGTGATTCCAGCACGAACACCGTCACGCCCCACACCGAGGTGGCGCGGGTGCGGGTGGCGGCGTTGAACAATTCGTGCTGCTTCCAGCCCAGGATCA
>JBEVEC010000250.1:0-17070 GCA_040512975.1 Tardiphaga sp.
AGCGCGACGACGCCAGCTGGATATCCGGCAGCAGACCCTGCGCGGCGATGGCGTTGGAATTCGCGGTGTCGAGGTCGCGGGTGTAATTCTGCACGGTGATGGCCAGATGCTGCTGGATCGCCGCGGCGCCGGCCAGCGCCGAGGCGTTGAGCCAGGACGACATCGCCACGATCATCAGCGAGCCCAGCGCCATGCAGCCGAACATCAGCGCACGGCCGCGGCGGTCGACCACATGCGGCATGAACTGCATCAGGAATACCCAGAAGGCATAGATGCCGACCGAGACCGCGACCGAATAGATCACCGCGGCGAAGAATACCGTGGTCGGGCTGCCGTTGAGCAGTTCGCGGACGCCGAGATAGGTGTAGACGCCGGCGGCGAGCGCCAGGATCGCGGTGGTCAGCCGCAGCGTGGTCTCGAGGCGGGCGACGCCGCCGGCGAGCAGCGCGGAGACCGGGGAGGCAGGCGTGGTGGCATGGGGCATGGGCGGGTCCCGTGTCAGAGATACATTGAATGCAATGTGGTGACTGTGGCCGGCAAGCGCCCCCGGGCCCGCGCAAAAATAGGGCCCCGCCTGCTAAGTCGCTCTAACTGGCGAAGAAAACCGGCCAGATTATGTCGCGGTGCAACCCAAGGCGGCATTGATCTCATGGCGGGCCCGTGGTGATCCTGTGCCATGACCGTGCATCTCACCGACCAGTCCGTGCTCGACGACGCCGTCCATACCTTGGTGAAGCGCGACCCTCGTCTGGCGCCGGTGCTGGAGAAGGCCGGCATGCCCGCGCTGCGCCAGCGCGCGCCGGGCTTCGAGGGGCTGGCGCAGATCGTCTGCGGCCAGCAGCTTTCGGTGGCGTCGGCCTCGGCGATCTGGGGCCGGCTCGCCGCGGCGTTCGATCCGTTCGACCACCGGGTGTTCGGCAAGGCGCGGGCCGACCGCCTCGGGCGGCTGGGCCTGTCCACCGCCAAGATCAAGACGCTCAAGGCGCTGGCCAAGGAGCTCACCGCCGAGCGGCTCAATCTCGATGTGCTCGCCGAGGAAGACGCCGATGCCGCGCACAACACGCTCATCGCGCTGCACGGCATCGGCCCGTGGACGGCCGACGTGTACTTGCTGTTCTGCCTCGGCCACGGCGACGCCTGGCCCGCCGGCGACATCGCTTTGCAGGAAGCCATCAAGGTCGGCTTCGGCCTCAACGAGCGCCCCACCATCAAGCAGATGGCGCCGCTTGCCGAACCCTGGCGCCCCCTGCGCGGCGCCGCCGCGCATCTGTGGTGGGCCTATTACCACGCCATTAAGAAGCGCGAAGGCGTGATCGGGAAAGCGGACGCATGACATCATTTCCGCAAGGCGCCATCGCCGTGGTCATCGGTGCATCGGGCGGCATCGGCCGCGCCATGGCCGATGCGCTCGAGGCTGACGGTGGCTTTGCGAAGGTCGTGCGCCTCGGTCGATCCAGCGTTCCCGCGCTGGACATCGTTTCCGAGCCAACCATCGCCCGCGCCGCGACTGAGTTGGCCGATCAGGCCGGCATTGTTCGTCTGGTCTTCGATGCCACGGGCTTTCTGCATGACGACGCGCATGGCCCGGAGAAAAGCTGGAAAGAGATCGATCCCGATCACATGCAGAAAGCCTTCGCCGTCAATGCGATCGGGCCTGCGCTGCTAATGAAGCATTTTCTGCCGCTGCTGGCGCCGCACGGCAAGGCAATGTTCGCGACACTGTCGGCCAAGGTCGGCAGTATCGGCGACAACCATCTCGGCGGCTGGTACGCCTATCGCGCGTCGAAGGCCGCGCTCAATCAGCTGGTCCACACCGCAGCCATCGAACTGAAGCGTCGCCGTCCGGACGCGGTCTGCGTCGCGCTGCATCCCGGGACGGTCGATACCGGATTGTCAGGTCCGTTCGCCAAGACCGGACTTGATGTGCTGACGCCCGCAGAGTCGGCGTCAACCATGCTGGCGACGCTTGATCGCCTCGATGCAAAACACAGCGGCGGCTTTCTCGATCGCTTCGGTGAACTGCTGCCGTGGTAATTGATACCTGCGTTTCATCGAACAGCGTTTGAAACGGACGTTGTTTTAAACGGCGGCGCTGTCGCAAAACGGACATCGGCCGTGGCAAGGATGGCATCCTTTCCTCGGGAGGGCGCCATGCGCGATTGCTTGCAATTCAATGTCGCGAAAGAAAATCTGCACGATACGGCGCTGCGTCGGATGGTGTTGCCGCGGCTTGATGAATTATCCGACGACTGTCTGCTCGTGCGCATCGACCGCTTTGCCTTCACCGCCAATAACATCACTTACGCGATGCTGGGCGATCAGCTGAAATACTGGCAGCTGTTTCGCGCACCCGACGGTTTCGGCAATATTCCGGTTTGGGGCTTTGGCGAGGTGATTGCTTCGATGCATCCGCAGATCGCCGTGGGCGAACGGCTATTCGGATATTTTCCCATGGCCAGCCACCTGGTGATCGAGGCCGCCGATGTGAACAAGCGCGGGCTGCGCGACGGCGCCCCGCATCGCCAGGGCGTTGCGCCTGTCTATAATGCCTATGCGCGGGTCAGCGCGGATCCTGCGTTCGCGGGCCGTCACGGCGACTATCAGGCGCTGCTGCGGCCCTTGTTCATGCTGTCGTTCCTCGTGGATGACTTTCTGGCAGAAAAGGATGTCTACGGGGCTCGCAGCGTGGTGTTATCCAGCGCCTCCAGCAAGACGGCCTTCGGGCTTGCGCATCTGCTGCTTACCCGGCGCAAGCCTCTCCGCGTGATCGGGCTGACATCCGCGAACAATGCGGACTTCGTGACCTCGCTCGGCTGCTATGATGATGTGGTAACCTATGACCGCATCAAATCTCTGCCGGCGGATCGGCCAACGGCTTTTGTCGATATGGCGGGCAATGCCGATCTGCGTGCGCGCCTGCACCGGCACGTCGCCGATCGCCTCGTCTATAGCGGCCGTGTCGGGATGACGCATCAGGACGCGTCGGACGATGTCGATTTGCCCGGCGCGCAACCATCCTGGTTCTTTGCGCCCGACCAGATCCGCAAGCGGGCCAGGGAATGGGGGCCGGGCGGCATCGACAGCCGCTTCAACGACGCCTGGATCGGCTTCATGCCGATGCTCGAGAGGTCGCTGTCGATCGTCGAGGGCGCCGGGCCGGAGGCTGTCGCGCGGGTCTATCGCGATACGCTCGCCGGCCGGGTGGCTCCGAACCAGGGCCACATCCTGTCGCTGGCCCGCGATCAGGTCGCGGACGCGTCCTTCAGTTGACCACGCGCGAGCCGCTTGATGTCGCCATTGCCGATGGTCGGCCATTGCCGGAACAGGCGCGGCTGTAAGGCGCCGGCGATCATGGCATCAGCGAGTTCCGTGACGCCGATGGCGATCGGTGCCAGCAGCAGGCGCGACAGCGGATGCGCGTTGGCGGGCAGGATGCCGCCGGGCCTGAAACTGTGCACGCTGAACTGCGGGCGATCGGCCTGCAGCCGGCGGAGATCCTTTTCGGTCCGGCCCTTGAGGTGCCGTGTCAGCCTCTCCCACGGCAACCGCGCGGTCTCGGACGGATCGGCCCCCATGCCGCTGAGATAGCAGAAGGTGAAGGGCTTTTGCACGCGGGTCGCAATGCCTTGGGCGAGCGTCAGCGTGAATGTGTAGGTGATCTGCGTGAAAATATCCGGCGTGCCGAGATCGGACGCCTTGCCGCCCAGGGCCCAGATGCAGGCGTCGTGCTGCGCAAAGGCGTCGAGCTCGGCGTGATCGTAACGCGTGAAATCGTCGTGTAGGCGCAGCGTGATTTTCGGCGACGCCAGCGGCGGCGGCCGGCGTGTCAGGCAGGTGATCTGTTCGACGTCGGAATGCGCCACCAATCGTCGGAGAGTTTCCGAGCCGACGAAGCCCGTCGCGCCGGTGAAAAGAACTTTCATTACATCTCGCCCACCGCCTCGCGGCGGCGCTGTTCGGACTCCTCCGCATATCGTCGCGTGGCGTGCTTTTCGGTCAACGTGCCGAGCACGCGGTGGCTTTCGGCCTCCACCACGGCGAGCGATTCCGCTTCGGCGCCTTCGAACACCACCATGGCGTCGCGGATGTTCATTTCGGGATGCAGCACCACGTTGCGACAATGCAGCAGGCTGTCGAGGCGGAAGGCCGAGACGTCCGGCGAATGCGCTTCGGCGACCACCGCGAGGCCGACATAGCGGCCTTCGGGATCGACGGCGACCACCTGGTTCTTGGAGCCGAGCGGAAACTTGTCGCGGAATTCGTCGAGCGGAATGGTCGAATCCACCGTCGGCACGTCTTGGCGCATCAGGCGGAGCACCGTGAGGTCGCGTAGCCAGCCGACATCGGCGGCGCTGCGGATGGTCTCGCCGCGGAGATGCAGGCGCCAGGTGGCAAAGGAGTAGCCGAACAGCTCGCGGGTCAGCTGTGTCGAAATGATCACCGCCACCAGCACCGCGGTGGTGAGCCAGAGATTGCCGGTGGATTCCAGTGCGATGAACGACATCGTCAGCGGGCCGCCGATCACCGAGGCCGACAGCGCGCTCATGCCGATGATGGTATAGATGTTGGGATCAATATGCAGCCCCGGCCACAGCGCATCGACGCCTGTGGCGAACAGGTGACCGCCGAGCGCGCCGAGAAAAAGCGTAGCGAAAAACAGTCCGCCGCGGAACCCGGTGCCGAGCGAGATGATCGAAGCGATGGTCTTCAGCGCCATCACGAAGGCGACCAGGGCGATCGGGTAGGCCGTCATGCCGCCGAAGCGCAGCGCGCCGTGGCCCGAGGCCATCACCTGGGGCGTCAGCAGCGCCATCAAGCCAACGCACAGCCCGCCGAGCGCCGGGCGTAGCGGCGGCCAAATTTTGAACTTGGCCAGCAGGGCCTCGCACCACGCCACCACGCGCATGATGCCGATGCCGAACATGGCCGCAAAGACGCCGAGCAGGCCGGCCAACACGAGGTCATGGCCGAGCACGTCGCCAAAGTTGCCGGCAACCACGCCGAGGCTGAGCGGGTCGAAGGCGTGAGCGACGACGTACCCCGTCACCGCGGCGACACCGACCGGCATCAGACTGGCCGGCGTATAGCCGCCGATCACCAGTTCGAAGGCGTAGAACGCGCCGGCCAGCGGCGCGCCGAAGGCGCCCGCGATGGCCGCGGCGGCGCCGCAGCCGACCATGACGCGCTGATCGGCGCGGCGCAGGTGGAAGGCGCGGCCGAGCGAGGCGGCAAGCCCGCTCGCCAACTGGGTATAACCGGCCTCGAGGCCTACCGAGGCACCGACGCCGCTGGACCAGATCGTCTGCAGCGACACGATCACGCTGCCGCGGAACGACATCCGCCCGCCATACAGCGCATTGGCCTCGATGGGGTCGATCTCGCGCCCCGGGCGCCAGCGCAGCAGCAACAGGAACGCGATCCCGAGCAGCAGGCCGCCGAGGGTCGGTACCAGGATGGCACGGACCGGGTCGATCCAGAACTGGCTCGACAGCCGCTGCCCCCATTCCAGGTTGAACAGCACGGCATGCATCACGCCCACTGCCGCGCCCATGCCGGCGACCACCAGCCCGCCGATCGCGCCGATCAGCGCCGCCAGCAGGGCAAGGCTGGTTTCATGGGCGCGAACGAAGGCGCGCAGCCATTGCGGAGCCTCAAGATAACGTGAGGAGGTGACCATCGGCAGGGTCCGGGACTCGCGGCCTCGGGCAAGGCGCGCCGCCGGTTTAGCCGCCACAGCCCGTGCAGGCCACCCGCCGGCGCGAAAAAAGCGCCGGGGCCGGCAGGCGTCAACAGGCGGGAGATGCCCCGTTCTGCCCTTCACAAGGCTGTCACGCTGCCTGTAGTATGTCGGAGGCAGGCTGCGTCGCAGCCGAATGTGGGGGTCAGGAGCGTTACTTGAACGCACACGTCTCGCAAGGTGGTTGGCCGGTACTGGTCCTCAACGCGGACTTCCGGCCGCTGAGCTATTATCCGCTGTCTCTCTGGTCGTGGCAGGACGCGATCAAGGCGGTGTTTCTCGATCGCGTGAACATCGTCGAGCATTACGATCACGCGGTGCGCAGCCCCTCGTTTGAATTTCAGCTGCCCAGCGTGGTATCCCTGAAGTCGTTCGTGAAGCCGACGACGCATCCCGCCTTCACCCGCTTCAACGTGTTCCTGCGCGACCGCTTCTCCTGCCAGTATTGCGGCGCGCATGACGATCTCACCTTCGACCACATCATCCCGCGTTCGAAGGGTGGCCAGACCACCTGGGAAAACGTCGTCGCCGCCTGCTCGCCGTGCAACCTGCGCAAGGGCAACATGACGACGCAACAGGCCCGCATGTTCCCGCGCCAGACGGCCTTCGCGCCGACGGTGCATCAGCTGCACCGCAACGGCCGGCTGTTTCCGCCGAACTACCTGCACGGCAGCTGGCTGGACTATCTGTACTGGGACACGGAGCTGGATCCGTAGCGGCGTGATGCTCTGTGTCACGATGAGCACCGCAGCTCCCCATCACAAACTGTCATCACCCGCGAAAGCGGGTGACCCAGTCTTCCAGGGCGTTCGCAATATATCACCGATGCTCCGGAATACTGGGTCGCCCGGTCAAGCCGGGCGATGACGGCTCGGCGTGGAAGGCGACGGGAGCGTTGATGAGTGATCAGGTCGTCGATGACATCGTCGTGCTGTTGCCACCACTCCTGCAATCGCTCGAGGCCTTGCAGTTCGTCGCGCGGCATCTGCATCCGCCGGCGTTCGGCTCGGTGATGGCGGCGATCGGCGAGCCCGATGTCGTTCTGCAGGAGGTCAGAGCACAACTGGCGCCATGGCCGGAGGCGTTTGCCGATCTGCGCGGACGGCTCGACGCGGCCAGCGACGCGGCGCTGAAAGCGTTTGCCGGCCTGCGCGAGGCGGAGCAGCCCGGTGGCGATCTGCCCACGGTGTTTCGTGCGTTGCGCCATGCCACGCGGGCGCAGGACGCGCTGTATGGCACGGTGGCGCGGCTGCCGCCGGTGAGCGCGTTCTTCCTGCCGCCCGCGCTGCGCGAGGATGCCGCGCTGCTGGAACGTCTGGCCGCACCGCCCGTACCGGACAGCGGCGTGATGCATGACGGCGAGCCCGGCCGGCGCGGCGGGTTTTCGCTGTATGTGCCGGAATACTATACGCCGGACCGGGTCTGGCCGCTGGTGGTGGCGCTGCATGGCGGCAGCGGCAACGGCCGGGCGTTCCTCTGGAGCTGGCTCGCGGATGCGCGCGGCATGGGGGCGATCGTCGTGGCGCCGACGGCAATCGGCCCGACATGGGCGCTGATGGGCGACGATGCGGATACGCCGAACCTGGCGCGCATCCTCGACATCGTGCAGTCGCGCTGGTCCATCGATCCGCACCGCCGCCTGCTGACGGGCATGAGCGATGGCGGCACCTTCTGCCATGTCACCGGGTTGCGCGCCGAATCACCCTTCACCCATCTGGCGCCGGTGGCGGCGACCTTCCATCCGCTGATGGCGCAAGTGGCCGACGCCGACCGGCTGCGCGGCCTGCCGATCCATCTCGTGCACGGCCGGCTCGACTGGATGTTTCCGGTGCAAACCGCACGGCAGGCCCGCGACGCGCTGGCGCTGGCCGGCGCCGACGTCGTCTACCGCGAGATCGACGACCTCAGCCACTGCTACCCGCGCGAGATCAACGCCACGCTGCTGGGCTGGCTCGGTGCGCCGTCCGGGTGAGGACGCAGCTGCCCCGCTGCTGGACTTTCACCGCGTCGATCGGGTCTTATATAGACTCTGCGGGCGAGTTCGGACCGAGGAGAAACTGATGCCGTCATTGACCGAATGGAAGGTGCCGCCGGGGGTGCAGCCGCGCGTCGAGGATTACGGCTACGATCTCGAGCAGGCGCTGGAGGCCGTGGTCGGCGTTCACTGCATCGTTCCGGACGATGCCTTCACGGCGCAGACATTGGGCACCGAGCGCGCCGGCAACGGCGTGCTGATCGGCGACGGCCTGATCCTGACCATCGGCTACCTGATCACCGAGGCCGAGACCATCTGGCTGCATCTCGGCGATGGCCGCGTGATCCCCGGCACGGCGCTTGGCGTCGATCAGGAAAGCGGCTTCGGCCTCGTGCAGGCGCTGGGCGAGATCGACATCGCGCCGTTGCCGCTCGGCTCGTCCGGCGCGGTGAAGATCGGCGATCGCGTGGTGGTCGGCGGCGTCGGCGGCCGCACGCGTTCGGTGGCTGGCAAGGTCGCCGCCACGCAGGAATTCGCCGGCTACTGGGAATATCTGCTCGAAGACGCGATCTTCACCCATCCCGCGCATCCGAACTGGGGCGGCGCCGCTCTGATCGACGCCAATGGCGCGCTGATCGGGATCGGCTCGCTGCAGATCGAGCGCGAGCATGGCGGCAAGAACGAGCATCTCAACATGGTCGTGCCGATTGATCTTCTGAAGCCGGTGCTCGACGACCTCAGGAAATACGGACGCGTCAACCGCCCGGCGCGGCCGTGGCTCGGGTTGTACGCCGCCGAGGTCGAGGACCGGGTGGTGGTGGTCGGCATCGCGCCCAAGGGACCGGCCGCGCGCGCCGAGCTGCGCACCGGCGACGTCATCCTGGCGGTGAACGGCGAGGAGGTCTCCGACTCCGCCGAATTCTACCGGGCGCTATGGTCGCTCGGCATCGCCGGTGTCGACATCCCGCTGACGTTGTACCGCGGCGGCGATACGTTCGATGTCGAACTGGTATCAACGGACCGCAACAAAATGCTAAAGGCGCCGAAGCTTCACTAGTTCTCAACTCATGCGAAGATGGCTGCACGCGCTTGTGACTAAAGCGTGAGAACGCCTATTATTGAAACCTATCAAAAATAGGTAAAGGCTTGGAACCGACGCGGGTTTGATTCGTACTTTACCTGTCAAACCGACGGACATTCCACGCAAAGGTATATTTCATTGTTTTGTTTCATGAACGGCCGCCGCGGCGTGCCGAGCCGCGAAGCGGCCTGAGATGCGCAATATTGCAAGGCTTCTGGGCCACAACGACAATATCCGCACCGATCATCTGAAGTGCGACAGTTGCAGGACCCGCGTGCATCTGAAGCGCATCGAGCAGTCCGATGGCAACGAGCGCCGTCTGTTCGAATGCGCGCATTGCGGCTCGATCAAGTCGGTGCGCCTCGCCGCCCCGGCGGCTCCGCGCTTTGTCGACAACATGCTGGCCTTCGACGGGCCGTTCAACTGACCGTGGCCGAAGCGGGTTCACCCGGAGGTGAAAGCGCCTCGGCCCTGCCGGCCGCTAATGGGCATGGCCCGCGGCCGGCGCCGAGGCACCGACGGCGTTGACGTCGAGGTCGACATCGACGCGGCCGGCCTTTTCGAACACCAGATGAGCCTTCACCTTGTCGCCTTTGGCCAGCGGCTTGGTCAGGTCCATCATCATCAGATGATAGCCGCCGGGCTCGAGTTTCACGGTGGCGCCGGGCTTGATCTCGAGCCCGCCATCCAGCGCCCGCATCTTCATCACGCCGTCATTCATGCTCATCTCGTGAACCTCGATGCGGCCACCGCCGTCGAAGCTGCCGCCGGTGAGGCGGTCGGCGGTCTTGCCGTCATTGGTGATGGTGAGATAGCCGCCGGCCACCTTGGCGCCAGGCGGGGTCGCGCGCGTCCATGCCGTGGCAATCATCAGGTCCCCGGCATGCACCATGCCGCTCATCTGCGCCATGGCATCGCCGGTCGCCGCGGCCAGCCGCAACAACGGCGCGGGTGACTTCAGGCTATGCGCGTCCTGTCCGGCCGCGGGAATCTGCGCCCAGTTCTCCGACCCTTTCTCGCAGCTCTGCAAGGTCGGCAGATACAGCGGCGCGTCCGCCTTCAGTGACGCCGGCAGATAGGACGTGAAGACGAACTCGTCGTAGAAATCGTCGTCGAGCTTGCCCGACCAGGTGATCTCCTGAACGCCCTCGGCGGCTGTCATGCCGTGCATGAAGTCGTAGGACTTTGCATAGGCGCCCTTCTTGAGCGCGATGGTCCAGCCGGGCTTCGGCATCGGCTTCACCGCGATCAGTCCTTCTGGAATGCTCACCGTGATCCTGGTCGTCGCCGATCCCTCGCAGCCGTGGGGCACCGCCAGAACCGCGCGGTAGGAGCCGCCGATGGTGGCGGGCCCGCTCTGCAGGAAGACATGCGCCCGCGCCGGCGCGACGATGGCGGTCATCGCGGCAAAGGCCAGCAGCGATCGGGTGGTCAGGGATCGAGTTGTCATAGAAGTATCCTTTGGATTTTGGATCGTTTTTGAATGCATTGGTCTCACCAGCGGTATTTGACCCCGGCATAGACGGCGCGGCCGGTGCCGGGCTCGAACAGCGTCGACGCGGCGGTGGCACGGTCGATGATGCTGGCCGAGGCGATATAGGCCTTGTTGGCGATGTTGCGCGCTTCGATATAGCCGGACACCGGTCCGCCATTGTCGACGCCGGCCTTGAGGCCGAGGATGGCATAGGGCTCGGTCAGCAGCGTGTTGGCGCTGTCGACATAATAGGCCTGCGGCACCCATTCGAGATTGGGGCCGACATAGAAACCGTTGGCGTGCTTGTACAACAGTTCTGCGCGGAGATAGTGACGCGGCGCGCCGGGCAGCAGGTTGTTGCCGAAGGTCGCGTCATTGTCGAAGCGGAAGTCGTTCAGCGTATAGGCCATGTTGAGCCACAGCTTGTCCGGTGCCGGACTGCGGTCGAACAGGCCTTTCAGCACCACGACACCGAGACCTGCCTCGATGCCCTGGTGGATCGTGCGATCGGCATTGGTGACGTTGCAATTGCCGAAGGCGCTGTACAGGCACAGCAACTCGTCGGTGATCGCGGCACGATACCCGGTTAGTTCCCATGTCAGATCGGGGCGCTTGCCGCGGGTGCCGATCTCATAGGTGGTGGCGCGTTGCGGCTGGATGCTGGTGAACGGAATGGTCGGGATGCCGGGGCCGAACGCGCTCTCGCCGAAGCTCGGCACCTCGGCGCTGTCAGAGACATTGGCATAGGCCTGCCACGTAGGATCGATGTTCCAGAGCACACCGCCTTTCGGGCTCCATAGGTTGAACTCGGTGGCGCCGGACTGGTCGCCGTCGGTGAGCAGGCGGTCCTGGCGTGCGCGCGTCGCGTAAAGGAACTGGGTGCCGCCGACCAGGGCGACGGTCGGCAACACATAGAAGGAGTTCTCCACATAGACCGAGGTGTTTTTCGAGCGGTCGATGGACGACGACGCCAGCGGGCCCTTCTGGCCGCCGATATTGATGTACTGGTTGTTGTCGATGCGGCCGTTGATAACGTTGACGCCGGCGATCAGCACGTTGCGGTGGCCGCCGATATAGCGGTCGTCGGTCACTTTGGCGAAGCCGCCATAGTCCTGGTAGCGATAGTCCAGATACTGGAAGATCGGGTGCATCAGATGGCGGTCGACGCCGAACACGCCGAAGTCGACCGTGGTGTCGTCGAACCGGATCGTGCTCTTGTTGGCGATGCGCACGGTGTCGATGTTGCGCTGCTGGTCCATCGAGACGTTGCTACCCAACGCCGTCGTCGGTGAGTTCAGCGCCGAGTCCTTGGTCACCGAGCCCGGGATGCGCTGGCGCACCTCGTTGGCGTTCAGGTAGAACCGCGTCTCGAAATCCGGCGAAACCTGGTAGCCGACATTGCCGCTGACGCGGCTCGACGTGCCCCAGCTGTGGTCGCGGTAGCCGTCGGCCGATTGGGTCGATGCGGTGATGAAGCCATCCCACGGACCGTTGACGCCGCCTCCGCTTGCCTGCAGCCGGCGATAGCCGAACGCGCCCATGTCCAGCGAGGCGGTGTTGACGAAGGGATCGCGCCCCGTGGGCGTGATGAAATTGATCGCGCCGCCGAGGGAATTGGCGCCGAACTGCAGCGCGTTGCCACCCTTGTACACCTCGACATATTTATAGGCGGTCGGGTCGATCTCCTGAAAATCGCCATAGCCATCGGCGGTGTTGATGGGGATGCCATCCATATAGAGCTGCACGCCGCGCAGATGGAAGTTTCGCGACAGCCCGGAGCCGCGGATCGACAGCCTGGTATCGTCGCCCCATTTCGTCTGCGCGATGACTCCGGGCACGTAGTCGAGGATGTCCTTGACGGAGTTCGATACCGTCGAATTGCGCCACGCGTCGGCCGTCACCAGGGCGACCCCGCCGGGGGTGCGCTGGATCTGCTGCAGGGCCTGCTGTGCGGTGGCGACGGTGAGCGCGCCGGGCACGCTTGGGCCCGATGCGGCGGGTGACGGGAGCGGCGCGGCGCGAGGGGCCGCGCGCAGCATGGGCCGCGCATCGCGCCGTGGGCGCGGAGCGGCCGCACGGCGTAGCGCGGGCGCCTCTACGGTTGCGGCAGGCAGCGCGTTCGGCGCCGGCGATTGGGCGGATGCCGCGTCTGCCATGAGCGCGGCCGCGGATGCGAGCACGGCGCTGCGCAGCCGCACGGGAAGGGAAGTCATGGACGTGGTCCAGCGATATGAGGGACGAGGACCGCGCATGCCGGGGCATGCGGGTCGCGGCGATCGTCAGCTCAATCGCGGTGGCGCGCGTACCCGGTGGTCGGCGGGAGCAAAGGCGGATATCGGCGCGGCGTCGGCCGCAACTTCGGGGGCGCGGACGATGGCGATCCGCATGGTGTCGAAAGCGACCACCTCGGGCGGCGCGCCGGGGGCATGGCTGCCGAGGCAGACCGGGCAATGCACCGCGGGCTTGCCGGTGTCCTTGCTTGTATCCCGGCCATCGTCGGTCTGGGCGGCGAGATCGGGATTGTTGTGGCAGATCAAGTAGCCGGCCGCGATCGCGGTGGGCGACATCGCCGCGAGCAGCATGCCCGACAACACCACATTCAGCACAAGCGCGTAGGCAGCGGCCAAGGAGGCCACAGCGCCGAACCAGCGTTTGCGCGATAGATGTGTCACGGCCACGATCCTCGCTTTCCGAATATCACGGAGGCGGAACCTGTCAAACGGGTTGTAGGACCCTCCGCGTCGATTTTTACAGGACCACGATGCCGGAATGCTTGGCTTTGTCGTCCGGCTCGACATGGATGGTGATCAACGCCTCGCCGATCTCCCCGCGGATGGCGCGCTCCAGATTGTCGCAGATCTCATGAGCGGCGCTCACGGTGGTGGTGCCCGCCACGACCAGGTGGAAATCGATGAAGGTCATGCGGCCGGCGCGGCGGGTGCGCAGGTCATGGGCCTCGATCGCGCCCGTGGCCTGGGACGAGATGATCCGCTTGATGCCGACCAGCATCGCCGGCGAGATCGCCTCGTCCATCAGGCCGCTGAGCGATTCCTTCATCAGCCGCCAGCCGGTCCACAGGATATTGACCGCCACCAGGGCTGCGAGCAGCGGATCGAGCAGCGCGATGCCGGTCGCCGCGGCGATGCCGACGCCGCCCAGCACGCCGATCGACGACACCACATCGGTGAGCAGATGTCGGCCGTCCGCGACCAGCGCCGGTGAGATCATGGCGCGTCCCCGGCGCAACAACACCCAGGCCCATGCCGCATTGATGGCAGTCGAGGCGGCATTGATCGCCAGGCCCGGCCACGGCGCATCGACCAGGCGCGGCACGAGATAACCGAAATAGGCCTCGCGCAAAATCAGGATGGCGGCGAGCACGATCAGCACGCCTTCCAGCACGGCGGAGAAATATTCCGCCTTGTGATGGCCGTAGGGGTGCTCTTCGTCGGCCGGCTTGGCGCTCAGGCTGATGGTGATGAAGGCAACGACCGCCGTCACCACATTGACGATGCTCTCGATGGCGTCCGACAGCAGCGCGACGCTGCCGGTGAGATGATAGGCCGCGTATTTCAGGCCAAGCACCAGAATGCCCACTGCAATGCTGCCGAGCGCGAGACTGCGAACGCTTGTCATCTGGACGATCTCGTTGAAGGCGGCGCGCCGGCGCGGCTGTGTGCTCTAATATGCTGATCGCAGCGATGCAAGCCGACGGAGCCAGCTGGACCCGCGTTGTATTTGACGGCACTCGGCTGGTTGGTGGCGATCGTCGCCGCCGGCGGCAGGATCGTTCGGAACGTTTTTCGATGGCGCGCCGGTGTGATGCCGCAACTATGCGCATTCGCCCTGTCCGTTCAGGTGTGTCCAATCCCAACCACAGGTGATATGGAGCGCGCGATTTTGTGGCGCGATGACCACAGCTTTGTCCAAAGCGTGCCGAACCAGCCGAGAATGGCCCGCTGTTGCGCGCGCGCTGTAACGCAATGCGTTCAAATGCGTATACGCAATGACTGCGCTTCCGGTGGGGCGCGGGTTGAAGGGAAGTTGGAAGAGATGACGGT
Source organism: Tardiphaga sp. (assembly GCA_040512975.1). Classification (GTDB taxonomy): domain Bacteria; phylum Pseudomonadota; class Alphaproteobacteria; order Rhizobiales; family Xanthobacteraceae; genus Tardiphaga. The sequence goes on from JBEVEC010000250.1 coordinate 14,329, forward strand.
TTTTGGTGGTTCGCGAAGCTTGCGCTTTCTGGCGCTTCTGCTGTTGCCCGCAATGCTCGCAGGATGCGCCGGCAGCAATGGCTTCTCCACAGCGAAACTGGGCACCGGCTCGTCATCGGCTTACGCGGCGATGTCCGACGGCGGCCATGACCTGCCGGCCATCGACGTATCGGGCGTCGATTCCGCGATGCTGCGCCAGGTCGTCGATTATCGCAGCCGCGAGCCGGCCGGCACCATCGTCGTCGATACGGCGGCACGCCATCTCTATCTGGTCGAGGGCAACGGCAAGGCGATGCGCTATGGCATCGGCGTCGGCAAGGCGGGCCTGGCCTTTGCCGGCAATGCCACCATCAACCGCAAGGCCGAGTGGCCGCACTGGTCGCCGACCGAAAACATGATGAATCGGGAGCCGGCGCGCTATCGCAAATGGGCGAGCGGCATGAATGGCGGCCTCGACAATCCGCTCGGGCCGCGCGCCATGTATCTCTATCAGGGCGACCGCGACACCATGTTCCGGATCCACGGCACCACCGAGCCGGAAACCATCGGCCACGCCGTGTCCTCGGGCTGCATCCGGCTGATGAACCAGGACATCATCGACCTCTACAGCCGCGTCAAGGTCGGCACCCGTGTGGTGGTGATCCAGGGCGGCGGCGCCATGAGCTCGGCCGAGCCGTCGACCAAGCTTGCGAGCGGCGAGTAGGTCGCGACTGTCGAGCTTCTGCCTGGATGTGGGCTTCTAACCATACCGACAGCGGCGCCTTGGCGCCGCTGTTATCATTTGGGCATGCCGACATTGCGAGCGCGTGATCTCTGCCGGTGGTACGCGAAGGCGAGATCGGCAAACCGTCACGTCTTGAATCTGCAGTTCCGTCTTGCGGTTTTTTCCAGATGCGCCATGGTTTGGAAAGATTCAAATCAGCGCCGCCCCGGCAAGCGTGACCTTTTCAAAGGCACCATCCGGCAAACGCGCGTCTCACACCGTTTCAAAACTTCTCGGCAGCCGGCGCTTGCTGGCTGGATCATGGATTTGCATGGCCACAGACGATCACAAGACCAGCCGCCGCAATTTTCTCGCAGGCGCTGCTGCCCTCACGCCCATCGTGACGCTTGCCGGCGCGCAGGCGCTGGACAAAGCGCCGAAGAGCGACAGTGCCGGTGCCGACACCCATACCAGCACGCCGGCACCAAATCGGCCGGCAGCGGCCGACTATACGCCGACCTATTTCACGCCGCCGGAATGGGCCTTCATCAACGCCGCCTGTGCGCGCCTCATCCCGAACGATGACAACGGTCCCGGGGCCCTCGAACTCGGCGTGCCGCAATATATCGACCGGCAGATGTCGACGTCCTGGGCCGATGGCGGCATCTGGTACATGCAGGGGCCGTTCTTCGAGGGCCCCGCCGAATTGGGCTACCAGTCGCAACTGACGCCGAAGCAGCAGTATCGCCTCGGGATCAAGGCCATCAACGACGTTTGCCAGGACAAGTTCAAGAAGGACTTTGCGGCCCTTGCCGCGGCCGACCAGGACGGCGTTCTGCAGCAGATCGAGAAAGGCACGCTGAAGTCGCAGGAATTGCCGCTGCGGACATTCTTCACGTCCTTCCTGCTCAAGAATGTGCAGGAAGGCTATTTCGGCGATCCGATGTATGGCGGCAACAAGGACATGGCCGCCTGGAAGATGATCGGCTATCCGGGCGTACGCGGCGACTATCTCGAATGGGTGGGCGACGCGAAGCCGTATCCCTATGGACCCGTCAGCATCTACGGGGAGCGCGGCTGATGGCCATCGTCAACAAACCCGTCGACGCGGTGATCGTGGGCTTCGGCTGGACCGGCGCCATCATGGCGATGGAATTGGCCGAGCAGGGCCTCAACGTGCTGGCGCTCGAGCGCGGCGAAGATGCCAAGACAGTGCCGAACTGGGCCTATCCGAAGGTGCTCGACGAAATCGCGCAGTCGGCCCGCAACGGATTGCTGCAGAACCTGTCGAAGACCACGGTGACCATCCGTCACAGCAAGGCCGACCGCGCGCTGCCGTACCGGCAGATCGGCTCGTTCAAGCCCGGGACGGGCGTTGGCGGCGCCGGCATCCATTGGTCGGGCGTGCAGTCGCGGGTGATGCCGGAGGAGTTGCGCCTCAAGAGCCATGTCACCGAACGCTACGGCGCCGGCTTCATTCCCGAAGATATGAATCTCCAGGACTGGGGCATCACCTATGAAGAGCTGGAGCCGCATTTCGATCGCTTCGAGCAGGTCTGCGGCACCTCGGGTGCGGCTGGCAACATCCAGGGCCGCAAGACCGGCGCCGGCAACCCGTTCGAGGCGGCGCGCTCGCGGCCGTTCCCGCTGCCGCCTCTGACCGATCCGCCGACCTCGCAGATGTTCGCCAAGGCGGTGCGCGAACTCGGCATGAGTCCCTACGGCCTGCCGGCCGGCAATGCCTCACGGTCCTATACCAATCCGTATGGCTGCCAGCTCGGACCGTGCAATTTCTGCGGCTTCTGCAGCGACTATGGCTGCATCAACTAGTCCAAGGCGACGCCGCAGACCACGATCCTGCCGGCGCTGTACCGCATGCCGAACTTCTCGCTGCGGACCAACGCGCACGTCACCAAGGTCAATACCGACTCCACCGGCAAGAAGGCCACCGGCGTCAGCTACATCGACGCGCAGGGCCGCGAGGTCGAGCAGCCCGCCGAACTCGTGGTGCTGGCTGCGTTCCATCTGCACAACGTGCG
>JBEVEC010000269.1:0-19719 GCA_040512975.1 Tardiphaga sp.
TTCGCTCTGACATCCGACCTCTCCCCGGCGGGGAGAGGTGAAGGAGGGGGCCGCTTCCCGATCAGGCCTACGCAATCGCTCTGATTTCCAGCTCTCCGCCGGCCGTTCCCACGTCGCCACCCGACGCGCAGCCTGACTTCAAATGCCAGCTCGATGCCGCGCGTCCAAGACGTTTGGACGCCGATAGGCCATTGATCGGGGATAGGGAGGTTTGCGCGTGACGTGTTCGTTAAGTGGCGGAGCCGGAGGGATTCGAACCCTCGATACCCGGTAAAAGGTATGCCGCTTTAGCAAAGCGGTGCCTTCAGCCACTCGGCCACAGCTCCATCGAGGCTGGATATGCCCGACGCAGACGCAGGCTGCAAGCTTCACATGGTGTTACCGCACGATCTGTCCCGATTTCTTACCGCCTCATGTGGGCGGACCGCCCAAGCTCGCTCACAATGACCGCTGGTCGCCGGCGGGTCGCCTTGGGCGGCAAGGATGCGTCCTCGGCGGGTGCCCCGGCGATCAAGCTATCATGGCTCGCGCCGCCTCGAAGCCGGCAAAACGGATCCACGGAGTCGAATCATTGCTCGGTTCCGACGTTCTGAACGCAAAAGGTGTGGCCCACATAGATACCCATTCAAGGGCGTGCCAGCTGATCAAGCAGGCCCATTTAAAGGCAGAAAAAATTCAGCAACGATATCAATGTTTTGAAAAACCGCCTCGTTCACGAACCCGTGTGATTTCGGCAACACAGGTCCGGAAACGCCCTCGACCGGCAGGTTTGAGCCGTTCCATTGTTGCGCCGGAGGGAACGTTAGGAGATGTTCATGGTGCGACGGAGGGGGGCATCCCGAGGTCGTCCCGTAAAGGTGGTTCGTTCTGAGCCTCGCACGCATTCTTATTGCGTACGTGCCGGAGACTGAAACGCCTCGCGGGTTGTCAGGGACTAAGGGACTTGTCTTCAGGGTACTCACCCCGTGGCGGAACCTTCCCTAAAGCAACTTGGAGGTTTACATGAAGACGATTAAGGGCCTTATTCTCGGCTCGGCAGCGACCTTGCTCGCTGTCAGCGGAGCCCAGGCAGCCGATCTCCCCGTCAAGGCCAAAGCGGTCGAATACGTGAAGGTTTGCTCCCTCTACGGCGCGGGTTTCTACTACATCCCGGGCACTGACACCTGCGTGAAGATCGGCGGCGCGATCCGCCTCGATACGTCCTTCAACGGCAACCAGTACGACGCTCCGTTCTGGCAGGGCGGCACCGGCGGCGCCAACACCTACGCCAAGGACTACTACACCACCCGCGAGCGCGTGAACGCCACGGTCGACACCCGCACCGCCACCGAATACGGCGTTGTTCGTACCTATTCGAACATGCAGTTCGACTTCTCGCAGAACCGTGAGTCGATCGCCGGCGGCTTCATTGAAATGGACTACGCGTTCATTCAGTTCGCAGGCTTCACCTTCGGTAAGGCCGTCTCGCAGTTCGACCCGCAGTGGGCGCTGTCCAAGCCGACCATCACCTCGGGCACCAACCTCGGCTCGAACAACGCGACCGGCATCCCGCAGCTCGCCTACACCGCTTCGTTCGGTAATGGCGTGTCGGGCACCATCTCGCTCGAAAACGCGTCGCCCTACCGCAACCAGGGTGTGTACAACACCGGCATCGCACTGTCCCAGTTCGGCGCTGCTGTCACCAACCAGTATGGTGCGGTTTCGAATAACTTCGCCGGCAACTCCTACGGCGGCAACCACATTCCTGACATCGTCGGCAACCTGCGCCTCGATCAGGCCTGGGGCTCGCTGCACTTCGGTGCTGCCATGCACACGATCACCCCGACCCTGTACACCAACGCTGGTGCTACGGGCGCTGCCAACGCCGCTCTCGGTCATGCCGACGACTCCTACGGCTTTGCGGTCACCGGTGCGGTCGAATTCAAGAACCTGCCCACCGGCGCAGGCGACAGCTTGAAGATCGAGTCGTCGTTCGCCAAGGGCGCTGCCAAGTACGTCTTCGGCGGCACCACCGACACCTCGGGCGGCGGTCGTTATGCCAAGGTCGACGGCACCACCTATGGCTTCGGCTATCTGCTGGACGGCGTCTACGGCAACGGCGGTCAGATCGAGCAGAGCACGGCTTGGGAAGTCAGCGCGTTCTACGAGCACTACTGGAACCCGGCCTGGCGTACCTCGCTGTACGGCTACTACAGCCACATCTCGTATGGTGGTAACGGCAACGCTCTTCTCGCAGCTTCCTTCGCTGGCGGCGGCGCCAATGCTGGCGTCCTGACCCAGACCGGTGGCAACTTCGATCTCGGCCTCGCCCAGATCGGTACCCGTACCGCCTGGACCCCTGTCCAGAACCTGACCCTGTCGGCTGAATTCATCTATAGCCGCCTCGACCAGAACCTGAACGGCACCTATCGCAGCACGCTCGGCGCCAACCCGCTGCAGACCTACACGCTCAAGGACCAGAACCTGTACAACGGTGCAGTTCAGATCCTGCGCTCCTTCTAATATCGAACGTCTCACGACGCTCGTTATCTGAAACAGAAACCCCCGGCAGGAAACTGCCGGGGGTTTTTGCGTGTGGGCCTGTTGCGGCAGCCGTCCTGTCGTCCCTGCGAACGCAGGGACCCATACGGCGACGACTTCGCTTTTGATGCGATGTGATGGTGGCTTGTTAATAGCGGTGATCGACCCGGCGTATGGGTCCCCGCGTTCGCGGGGACGACGTGCGGGTGGGGCCTGCTACTCGACGCTGCCGCCGCGGCGGAGGTCGGCTTCGATCTGCAGGCGCGAGCCGCCGCCGAAGCGGGCGCGGTAGACCTGCAGGTTTTCCATGATCCGCTGCACGTAATTGCGGGTCTCGGAGAACGGAATCGACTCCACCCAGTCGACCGCGTCGACATTGGGATCGCGCGGATCGCCGTAGCGCTCGATCCATTTGCGCACGCTGCCGCGGCCGGCGTTGTAGGCGGCGAAGGTCATGATGTAGGAGCCGCGATAGTCGTCGATCAGCCCGGCGAGCTCGGCGGCGCCGAGCGTGCAGTTGTAGGACGGGTCGTTCTTCAGCTTGGCGAGGTCGAAGCCGGCGCCGTATTTCTTGGTGACGTATTGTCCGGCGCTCGGCGTTACCTGCATCAGGCCGTAGGCCTGCGCCGGTGAGACGACGGCGGGATTGAAGGCGCTTTCCTGCCGCGCGATCGCATAGACGATGGCGCGTTCGACTTCCGGCCCGATCGATCGGTAGGCGGGAATGCCGATGGTCGGATAGGCGTAATGATCGAACGGCAGTCCGCGATTGAGCGCGGCCTTGCCCACCAGCAGCAGGCCGCGGGCGTCGTCATTGCGCATCGCCAGTTCGCTGAGACCAAGCACGGCTTCCGGATCGCCGTTCTCGCCGACATCGCCATAGATCGGAATTGCGAGTTCGCGCTCGTCGAGGGCATAGAGCAGCTGCACGGCGCGGACGATTTCGAGACGATCGGTGCCGCGTCCGCGACCGCTGAGGGCGCCGTTGATCTCGAGCTGCGGCATGCCGAGCTTGGCACGCGCGAGCTGGCCGTAATAGCTGGTCGACTGTTCGGCGGCCGAGGCATAGGCGGCGCGGGCCTCCGAGCTGCGGCCGGCCGCCTCGGCGGCGCGGCCTTGCCAGTAGCCGGCACGCGCCAGCGCCGTCGGGTTGACGCTGCCGACGCCGATCCGCGCAAAATGCTGCGCGGCGGTGGCGGGGTCCTTGAGGAACCGCAGGGCGATCCAGCCGGCGGTGAATTCCTGTTCGGTCTTGTAGATGTCGCGCGCGGGCAGGGCGGCGTCGCGGGCGATCAGGTAGGCGTTGCGGTTCTCGCCGGTGTCGAGCAGTTTTCGCGACAGCAGGCGCCGCTCGATCCACCATTCGTCCAGATTATAAAGCCGCTGCGGCTCCTTCGGCGCGGCGAGCATGACACGCGCGGCGTCCTCGAACCGCTCCTCGCGGCGCAGCTGCTGGATTCGGCTGAACATGTAGCCGGGATCGTCGTGCAGGTCGGACGGCACGGCGCCGAGCAGCGCGCCGGCGTTCGGCGCCTTCTTGGTGACGGCGATACGCGCGCGGGCCAGCGCCATCTGGTCGCCGCCGAGCCGCCGGGCGGAGCGCAAAGCGGCGTCGGAATCGCTGCCATAGAGCAGCATGTCCATGCGCGCCTTGTGGTCACCCGGGCCGATCAGGGCGCCGAACAGGTCGATCGCGGTGTTCTCGAGATCGCCCGACATGCCGTCGCTGCGCCAGGCATCGCGGATCAAGCGTTCGGCGCCGGCCCGGTCGCCGCGGCCGAGCAGGGCCTTGGCCAGCGCGAACTTACCCTTGGCCGAAACCGGTTTCTCGGCGTCGAAATAAGACAGCACCGCGGAGTCGTCGCGGTGGTCGTCCCACAGCGCGGCCTCGGCGCGGCGGCGCAGGAAGGTCTGCGAGGGCCAGCTTGGATTCGCCGTGAAGAAAGCACGGTAACGTTCGACGGATGCTCCGTTATCGTCGCTGCGCAGGATAATCCACTCGGCCAGTTTGCGGGCCACGGGATCGCCGATCGACTGCGCCACCTGGGTGGCGTCGGCGGATTTGTGCTTGCGCACGAGATCGATCGCATTGGCCACCGCTTCGCCGTCGGCCTGCGGCGTCGACGAGGTCGCCGCCAGCGCGGCAGGCGGAATAGGCTTGCGCACCGGTGCCGCCGTGGTGGTGGCGTGCTGCCGCGTGGCGGCCTGCATGGCCGGCGCCGGGGCCGCATCGGTCAGCGGTTTGGTCGCGCCAACAGCGACGTTGGCGGGCTTGGGGATGACATGGCGGGCGATCGGGCGCGGTTTCGGTAGCGGGACCTTGCTCGCGGCACCTGCATCCATGGCCAGCGCCGACACACCGACCATCAGCGCCAGACTGGCAGTGATGGTCTTCCGTCGAACCAGGGCGGTGATCGGCAATGCAGTCACAGCGTCTCCTCGCGGCGAATCAGATCGCCACACGCATTCCCATGATTTATTTGATTGAAAGGGTGACCAAAACGTCAATTTTGTCGCCGTAACGTTGTGTTTGCCCGATCATGGCGGCGAAATCGCGACCGCGGGGGCGGTGATCCGCTGGAACCGGCCGTGGCGGTCTTTCGCCATGCCTGCGGAGACGATAAGACTTGCCGTTCCATCATTGGTTTCACACACGGGCCCGAGGCCGGGCCAACCGCAGCGCGTTCGGAGCAGACCATGGCAGCCAGGACAGATTTTCGAGGGTCTTACACCGCGCTGGTCACGCCGTTCAAAGACGGCGCGCTCGACGAGGCCGCCTTCCGCGCGCTGGTGTCGTGGCAGATTGCCGAAGGCAGCCACGGCCTTGTGCCGGTCGGCACCACCGGCGAAAGCCCGACCGTCAGCCATGACGAGCACCGCAAGGTCATCGAATGGTGCATCGACGAGGCCCGCGGCCGCGTGCCGGTGATCGCCGGGGCCGGGTCGAACTCGACCAAGGAGGCCGTTGAACTGGCCCGGCACGCTGAAAAGGCCGGCGCCGACGCCGTGCTGGTGGTGACGCCCTATTACAACAAGCCCACCCAGGAGGGCATGTACCAGCACTTCAAGGCGATCAACGACGCCATCGGCATTCCGATCCTGATCTACAATATCCCGCCGCGCTCGGTGGTGGACATGTCGGTCGAGACCATGACCCGGCTGTTCGAGCTCAAGAATATCCTCGGCGTCAAGGATGCCACTGCCAACCTTGCGCGAGTGTCGCAGCAGCGCCATGCCATGGGACCGGACTTCATCCAGATGTCGGGCGAGGACATGACCGCGCTAGCCTATATGGCCGCCGGCGGCCATGGCTGTATCTCGGTGGTGGCCAATGTGGCGCCGAAGCTGTGTGCCGACCTGATGAACGCCGTGCTGAAGGGCGACTATGCTACCGGCCTGAAGCTGCAGGACCGGCTGGTGCCGCTGCACGACGCCATCTTCAAGGAGCCGGGCGTCGCCGGCGCCAAGCACGGCCTGGCACTGCTCGGCCGCATCACCGAGGAGACGCGGTTGCCGCTGATGACGGTGACGCCGCCCACCGGCAAGGTGATCCGCGACGCGATGGTGTTTGCGGGCCTGCTCAACTAGAGCCCCATTTCTTTCAGCCCGCCGGCGCGATTAGATCGCCGCCGTGGTCATTCGTGCATTGAAGACAGGGAATTGCAGATGCTTAAGGAATTTCGCGATTTTGCGATGAAGGGCAACGTGGTCGACCTCGCCGTCGGCGTGATCATCGGCGCCGCCTTCGGCGCCATCGTGTCGTCGATGGTGGCGGACATCATTATGCCGATCATCGGCGCCATCACCGGCGGGCTCGATTTCTCGAATTATTACACCGGCCTGTCCAAGGCGGTCACCGCGACCAACCTGGCCGATGCCAAGAAGCAGGGCGCCGTGCTGGCCTGGGGCAATTTCCTGACCCTGACGCTCAATTTCATCATCGTGGCCTTTGTCCTGTTCCTGGTGATCCGGCTCATGAACCGGATCAAGCGCAAGGATGAGGCCAAGCCCGCCGCGCCGGCCAAGCCGAGCCGCGAGGAAGAACTGCTGACTGAGATTCGCGATCTCCTCAAGAAGGCTTGATCCTTCCGTTGACGCGCGCGTTATCGCATTGATCTGCATGAGATGACGCAAGGCACCACCACCGATGGCTGAGAAAAAAGAGCGCCCGATCAAGGTCATCGCCGAAAATCGCAAGGCGCGGTTCAACTTTGCCGTGGAAGACACGGTCGAGGCGGGCATCGCGCTGACCGGCACCGAGGTGAAGTCGATCCGCAACGGCAAAAGCACCATCGCGGAATCCTACGCCGATCCCAAGAACGGCGAGATCTGGCTGATCAACTGCAACATTCCCGAATATCTGCAGGCCAACCGCTTCAACCACGAGCCGAAGCGGCCGCGAAAACTGTTGCTCCACCGCAAGCAGATCAACAAGCTGATGGGCGCGGTCGAGCGCCAGGGCATGACACTTGTGCCGTTGAAGATGTACTTCAACGACCGCGGCCGGGTTAAGCTGCAGCTCGCGCTGGCCAAGGGCAAGCAGTTGCACGACAAGCGCGCGAGCGAAAAGGACCGCGACTGGAGCCGCGAAAAGGGCCGGCTGCTGCGATCGCGGGGATAGCAGGATTTTCGGGTGAGGGACCATGGCGCAAAGTAATCTGCTGGATGTCGACTGGAGCAAGATTCCTGCTCCGGACGACGATGGCGCCGCCAAGCACCTCATCGGAATGACGATCCCGGCCGTCAGCCTCCGCGCCACCAATGACACCGCCGTGGTGCTGTCCGAGTTGAAGGGCCGCAGTGTCGTGTTCGGCTATCCGCGCACTGGCGAGCCCGGCAAGATCGGGCTGGTCGATGACTGGGACATGATCCCTGGTGCGCGCGGCTGTACGCCGCAGACCTGCGCCTTCCGCGACCTGTTCGCCGAATTGCGGGCGGCCGGCGCCAAGCACGTGTTCGGCCTGTCAACCCAGAGCAACGATTACCAGACCGAAATGGCGTCGCGGCTGCATCTGCCGTTTCCGGTGCTGTCCGACGAGCGGCTTGAATTCGCTACGGCGCTCGGATTGCCGACCATGGAGGTGGCTGATCTCACGCTGATCAAGCGCATCGCGCTGATCATCGATGATGCGAAGATCACCCACGTTTTCTATCCGGTGTTTCCACCGGACCGGAACGCCGGTGACGTGCTGGCGTGGCTGCAGGCCAATCCCGTCTAACACTTTTCTTTCCCTCTCCCCTTGTGGGAGAGGGTGGATCGAAACGCGAAGCGGTTCGAGACGGGGGAGGGGTAGCCACAAAGTCTGCCTGTGAGGCTACCCCTCATCCGCCTTCGCTGCGCGAAGGCACCTTCTCCCGAAAGGGGAGAATAAAAGAACAGGCGCCGGCGGTTGCTAAGCGTTCGCCAGATCCGCCTTCACCCGTGCAAACACCGCCCGAAACATCGCAGGAGTCAGCACGCCGGTATTCGTGTTGTAGCGCGAGCAATGGTAGCTGTCGTAGAGCTTGAAGCGGCCGGCATCGTGCACGGCGCCGTGGCCGAAAGGTGCGGTCACCGCGCGGATGCCCAGCGTCTTCAGCAACGTGTCATGGGCGACGCGGCCGAGCAGCACGATGGCGCGCAGCCGTGGCATCGCGTCCATGGTGGCGATCAGGAATGGCCGGCAGGTGGTGATTTCGACCGGCAGCGGCTTGTTCTGCGGCGGCACGCAGCGCACGGCGTTGCTGATGCGGCAGTCCTGCAGCGTCAGCCCATCGTCGGGACGCGCTTCGTAGCGGCCGGTAGCGAAGCCCATCTCGATCAAGGTGTCGTACAGAAGATCGCCGGCCCAATCTCCGGTGAAGGGTCGGCCGGTGCGATTCGCGCCCTGCAGCCCCGGCGCCAGCCCGACCACCAGCAGCGCGGCGTCGTCGGAGCCGAAGGACGGCACCGGCGCGTTGAAGGCGTCGGGATCGCGCGCCCGGGCGGCCAAGCGAAAATCAACCAGTCGCGGACATCGCGGACAGTCACGTCCCGGGTCGGTTGGTGTGCCGGCGGTGATCGTCTTGGCGACCACCGCCGGCTGTTGGCGGCTCGTGAGCGTCCTAGTCTTCGAAATCTTCATCGCCTCGGGGCGCCATCGTGGTCGCGCGCTGCAAGAATTGCGGCGTCTGGTGACGCGGTTCGCGCGGGGCAGGGCGTTCGGCCGGGTCGCGGCCGAGCTTGCTCTGCAGTTCGACCAGATCGGTAAACACGTCGGCCTGGCGACGCAACTCGTCGGCGATCATCGGCGGCTGGCTGGAGATCGTAGAGACAACCGTAACGCGAACACCGCGGCGCTGCACGGCTTCGACCAAAGAACGGAAGTCGCCGTCACCGGAGAACAGCACGATCTGGTCGACATGTTCGGCCAGTTCCATGGCATCGACCGCAAGTTCGATGTCCATATTGCCCTTTACCTTGCGGCGACCAGACGCGTCGATGAACTCTTTGGTGGCTTTGGTGACTACTGTGTAGCCGTTGTAATCGAGCCAATCGATCAGCGGACGAATCGACGAATATTCCTGATCTTCGATGATCGCGGTGTAATAAAAGGCGCGAACGAGGGTGCCGCGGCTCTGAAACTCTTTCAAAAGACGCTTGTAGTCGATGTCGAAACCAAGCGTCTTGGCCGTTGCATAGAGATTCGCGCCGTCAATGAAGAGCGCGATCTTGTTGGATGTGGGGGACATCAAGTTTCTCATGTGGTTTGTTGTTGTTAACGTTTTTGGCGCGGCGCTGCTGCCGTGCATTTCGAATAATGTATCGTCACCCGCGGGCGCCGCGGGTCGACCAGCCGAACGTTATGCAATGGAAATGATAGACCGCCAGTAAGCCCACCTTCCTGCCAATGCAATGACGCCGTTTTCGTGTCGTCGATCCATTTCCCGGGTCGACGGAGGCCCCTGACGCCGCGGTCGCTGCGAGGGTACCATAGTGGGGTATAAAGTGAAACCAAGAACCCTGCGATCCAAATTTGGTTGTTGCGGAGCCGTCAAAGCCCCTATACGAACCTGACATAATCATCATTTTCGGTCCCCACACCAACGGAGCGACATTTAATGGCGCGCGTCACCGTCGAAGATTGCATTGACAAGGTCGACAACCGGTTCGATCTGGTCCTGCTGGCTGCTCACCGTGCACGGATGATCTCGTCCGGGTCTCAACTCACGATTGATCGGGATAATGACAAAAATCCAGTCGTGTCGCTGCGGGAAATTGCAGATTCCACGATTTCTCCCGAAGATTTGCGTGAAGAACTGGTCCATTCGCTCCAGAAGTTCGTCGAAGTGGACGAACCGGAGCCCGACACGATCCCTCTGATCGGCTCGGCGGGCGCCAGCGTCGATGCCGACGACACCGAAGTCGCCGTCGAACGCATGACCGAAGAAGAGTTGCTGAAGGGCCTCGAAGGCCTGGCGCCTCCGGAAGAACAGCCCGAAGAAGACGAGTAACGTCCTCTTCGAGACAGCGCTGATCGATTGATCGGTATGCGGCTCGCTATCACGCGTTTGCAAGGCCCGGCATCAGTCTGGGCCTTTGCTTTTTCGCTCCCTTTCAGGGCACACTTGCGGCCGGGCATGCGAAGACATTTCGTACCGATGAAGCGAGGCACAAATGGCGGGACCGCGCCGTCATACCCAACAGATGCAGGCGGCTAGCGACGGCACCGTCGCCGCGCCGGCGGTTGTGGTCGAGGCGCCGCGGCCGAATCCGGCCATTGCCGCGAATCCAACTGCCCCTCCGAAGGTGCCGCGCTCGCGCGCCCGCATGATGCGGCAATACGATCTGGTCGAGCGCGTCCGCTCCTATAATCCCAACACCGACGAGGACCTGCTGAACCGGGCCTATGTCTACGCGATGGTCGCCCATGGCGAGCAGATGCGCGCGTCGGGCGACCCGTATTTCACCCATCCGCTCGAAGTGGCGGCGATTCTCACCGACCTCAAGCTCGACGACGCCACCATCGTCGCGGCGCTGCTGCACGACACCATCGAGGATACCGAGGCCACCCGGACCGAGATCGACAAGCTGTTCGGCTCGGAAATCGGCGCGCTGGTCGAGGGCCTGACCAAGCTGAAGCGGCTCGAACTGGTGTCGCGCGAGGCCAAGCAGGCCGAAAACCTGCGCAAGCTGCTGCTGGCGATCGCCGACGACGTCCGCGTGTTGCTGATCAAGCTCGCCGACCGCCTGCACAACATGCGGACCATGGAATTCATGCCGCCGGCGTCGCGCCGCCGCATCGCCGAGGAGACGCTCGACATCTATGCGCCGCTGGCCGGCCGCATGGGCATGCAGGAAATGCGCGAGGAGCTCGAGGAGCTGTCGTTCAAGACCCTCGATCCCGATGCCTATCTGGTGGTGATGCAGCGGCTCGAGGCGCTGACCGAGCGCAACCGCAACCTGATCGAGATGATCGAGACCACGCTGTCGACCAAGCTTTCGAAAAGCGGCATCGACGCGCGGGTCTCGGGCCGGCGCAAGAAGCCGTTTTCGATCTGGACCAAGATGAAGCGCAAGTCGGTCGGCTTCGAGCAACTGTCCGACATCTACGGCTTTCGCGTCGTCCTCAAGGACATGGAGGCCTGCTACCGCACCCTCGGCGCGGTGCACACCACCTGGCCCGTCGTGCCCGGCCGCTTCAAGGATTACCTCTCGACGCCGAAGCAGAACGACTATCGCTCGATCCACACCACCGTGATCGGCCCCGGCAACCAGCGCGTCGAACTGCAGATTCGCACCGAGGACATGAACTCGATCGCCGTCTACGGCATCGCGGCGCATGCGTTCTACAAGGACGGCGTCGGCTCGCCGACCGAGATGCTGAAGCGCGAATCGAACGCGTTTTCCTGGCTGCGCAACACCATCGGAATCCTCTCGGAGAGCACCAATCCGGAGGAGTTCCTCGAGCACACCAAGCTCGAACTGTTCCACGACCAGGTGTTCTGCTTCACCCCGAAGGGCAAGCTGATCGCACTGCCTCGCAATGCCAACGTCATCGACTTCGCCTATGCCGTGCATACCGACGTCGGCAATTCGGCCGTCGGCTGCAAGATCAACGGCAAATTCGCGCCGCTGTCGTCCGAATTGCAGAACGGCGACGAGGTCGAGGTATTGACCTCCAAGGCGCAGGCCGCGCCGCCATCGGCCTGGGAATCTTTGGCCGTCACCGGCAAGGCGCGCGCCGCGATTCGCCGCGCCACCCGCACTGCAGTGCGCGATCAATATGCCGGCCTCGGCCGCCGCATCGTCGAGCGGCTGTTCGCCCGCGCCAAGATGGATTTTTCCGACGATCAGCTGAGAGGCGCGCTGCCGCGGCTGGCACGCGCCTCGATCGACGACGTCATGGCCTCGGTGGGGCGCGGCGAGCTGCGCGCAGCCGACGTCGCTCGCGCGATGTATCCCGATTACAAGGAAGAGCGCGTCGGCCGCTTTGCCGCCAACAAGAAGAGCTCGACCGACAAGATCCGCACGCCGGACGGCGTCGCGCGGTTCACCTCGGTGATTTCGGTCGGCGGCGTCAATTCCGACCTGCCGGTGAAATTTGCGCCCAACGGCGGCGCCGTGCCGGGTGACCGCATTGTCGGCATCGTCACGCCGGGCGAGGGCATCACCATCTACCCGATCCAGTCGCCGGCGCTGAAGGATTTCGAGGAAGAGCCCGAGCGCTGGGTCGATGTGCGCTGGGATGTCGACGATTCGTCACCGCAGCGCTTTCCGGCCAGACTCTTCTTGCAGAACGTCAACGAGCCCGGCTCGCTGGCGCAGATCGCCCAGGTCATCGCCGATCACGACGGCAATATCGACAATATCAGCATGCACCGGCGGTCACCGGACTTCACCGAGCAGACCATCGATGTCGGCGTCTATGACCTCAAGCACCTAAGCGCCATCATCGCCCAGCTCCGCGCCAAGGCGGTGGTGGCGAAGGTCGAGCGGGTGAACGGGTAGGGGCCATCTCCCCATCGCGCTGCCGCCTTGCTATGGTGCGGCATTGTCGAACTTTCGAAAGCCGCCCATGTCAACTTCGTCCCTCCGCCTCGGCGTCAACATCGACCACGTGGCGACCCTGCGCAACGCCCGCGGTGGCCGGCATCCGGACCCGGTGCGGGCCGCCCTGGAGGCGATCTCGGCCGGCGCGGACGGCATCACCGCGCATCTGCGCGAGGATCGCCGCCACATCCGCGACGACGACATGACAAGGCTGAAGGCCGAGATCTCCAAGCCGCTGAATTTCGAGATGGCGGCAACGCCGGACATGGTGGAATTTGCATTGGCGACCAAGCCGCATGCGGTTTGCCTGGTGCCGGAACGGCGCGAGGAGCTGACCACGGAAGGCGGGCTCGACGTGGCCGGGCAGCACAACGCCTTTGCTCCGGTGATCGCGCGGTTCAACGATGCCGGCATCCGCGTGTCGCTGTTCATCGCCGCCGATCCCCGGCAAATCGAAATGGCGGCCCAACTCAAGGCGCCGGTCATCGAGATTCACACCGGCGGCTGGTGCGACGCCATCACCGACGGCGACACCGCCAAGGCCGCCCATGAGTGGCAGCGCATCGTCGACGGTGCACGGCTTGCCAAATCCGCGGGCCTGGAGATCCATGCCGGCCACGGCCTCGATTACGCCACCGCCGAGACGATTGCGGCCTTGCCTGAAATCATGGAGCTGAACATCGGCTACTACATGATCGGCGAGGCGCTGTTCATCGGGCTGTCCGACACCGTCCGCCTGATGCGCGCGGCGATGGACCGCGGGCGGGTCGGAAATCCGTCGTGATCATCGGGATCGGCTCGGACCTGATCGACATCACCCGGGTAGCCAAGGTGATCGAGCGCCATGGCGACCGCTTTCTCGACCGCGTGTTTACCGAGGCCGAGCGCGCCCGCGCCGAACGGCGGGCGAAGAACCACAAGATGGTCGTCGCCACCTATGCCAAGCGCTTTGCCGCCAAGGAGGCCATGTCCAAGGCCCTCGGCACCGGCATCCGCCAGGGCGTCTGGTGGCGCGACATGGGCGTGGTCAACCTGCCGGGTGGCAAGCCGTCGATGAATCTGACGGGCGGGGCATTGGTACGCCTTCAGAAGCTGACGCCCGTGGGGTATGAGGCTCAGATCGATCTGTCGATTACGGACGATTGGCCCTTGGCGCAGGCTTTTGTCATCATTTCGGCTGTGGCGGTGGTTCAGACATAACAGCCGGTATTTACGTACACATCTTGGGCGTGCATCGTGGCTCCAATCGATGGTGGGGCATGATGATGAGCAAAGCCGTGCAGAACGAACGGGCCAAATTGCTCGCGAGCTTCATGAACACCATTGCCGCGACATTCTTATCTGCCGGCTGCATCGGTCCGGCTTTGGCCCTATTCTACGGTTTGACACCGGTTGGCACGGGGACCGGCGTCATTGTGACCGGTTCGGCCGTTTGCATACTGATGAGCGCAGGCATACATTTCATTGGACGGTTGGCACTCGGAGGGATCAGGGAATGACCTATTTCGAGATCTACGCGCTTACCGCGCCGGTCATCGGGTTCCTTTTTTTAGCGTGTTTTGCCGGCGTGCTCATGCGCATGGACCGATACATCGAAGCACGCGAAACAACCGAATCTCAAGCGGCTACCCTGAAGCAGGCTGCCGAGTAGCATCGGCGTGGGTCAGGCTGGCCTGGTCAGCCTTAAATCCGCCAGCTCACGGCGGCTTTAAGGGGCAGTTCATTGCGCCGCTTCGTACAACCGTTTAAACCACCCCAAGACTTCAGCCGCCCCAATTTCCCGGCGATGCCTTCAGAGGCATTCGCAGGGCTTTGTCGTAACCATCTGAAGTAAATGCATTTTACGCGTGTGGGGCGTTGTGTGCTTTGCCTCAAGATGCATGAGCAGCCGCGCGGCAGCGCCGCGGGAATCGGAAAGCTGGGAATTAGAAAGCGATGAGCGTGACATCCGGGACCAAGACTGAAAGCGGCGTCGGCGAGACGATCCGCGTGGTCATTAATGCGCTGCTGATTGCGCTGGTGATCCGGACTTTCCTGTTCCAGCCTTTCAACATTCCGTCGGGCTCGATGAAGGCGACCTTGCTGGTCGGCGATTACCTGTTCGTCTCGAAATACTCCTACGGCTACAGCCACTACTCGATCCCGTTCTCGCCACCGCTGTTCTCCGGTCGCGTCTTCGGCTCGGAGCCGAACCGCGGTGATGTCGTGGTGTTCCGGCTGCCCAAGGACGACACCACCGACTACATCAAGCGCGTGATCGGCCTGCCGGGCGATCACATCCAGATGAAGGACGGGCTGCTGCACATCAACGACAAGCCGGTGCAGCGCGAGCGCCTCAGCGATTTTGTCGGCGAAGACCCCTGCGGGTCGGATGCCACCGCGCGGGTCAAGCGGTGGAAGGAGACGCTGCCGAACGGCGTCACCTATGAGACGCTCGACTGCGTCGACAACGGCTACAGCGACAACACCAATGTCTACACCGTGCCGCCCGGCAATTTCTTCATGATGGGCGACAACCGCGACAACTCCACCGACAGCCGCTTCCTGTCGCAGGTGGGCTACGTGCCGGCGGAAAACCTGATCGGCCGCGCGCAGATGATCTTCTTCTCGATCGCCGAGGGCGAACACGCCTGGCAGATCTGGCGCTGGCCCACTGCCGTGCGCTGGAACCGCATTTTCTCCATCGTGCGATGACCGACGACCGGACCCAACCTGTCGACACCACCCCGGACGCCGACCCCGCGCTGCCGACGACCGAGGCTGTCCCGGAGACGGCGGCGGCCAAGAAGAAGCGGGCCCGGGCTGCGGCCAAGGCGGCGGCTGACGAAATCGAGACCCGACTTGGCTACGGCTTCAAGGACCCGCTGCTCTTGGCGACGGCCTTCACCCATGTGTCGGCGCTGAAATCCCAACGCAGCCGCACCGAAAGCTACCAGCGGCTGGAATTTCTAGGCGACCACGTGCTCGGTCTCGTGGTGTCCGACATGCTGTTCCGGGCGTTTCCGGCGGCCGACGAAGGTGAATTGTCGAAGCGTCTCGCCGATCTCGTGCGCAAGGAAGCCTGCGCCGATGTGGCGCGATCGCTCGGACTGCTCGACGGCATCAAGCTCGGCACCGTCGGCGCCGGCGCGGGTGCGCGGCTGCGCAAATCGGTGCTCGGCGATATCTGCGAGGCCGTGATCGGAGCGATCTTTCTCGACGGCGGCTATCCGGCCGCAGAGACCTTCGTGCAGCGCAACTGGCTCGAGCGCATGCGCAAGCCGGTACGGCCGCTGCGCGACGCCAAGACCGTGCTGCAGGAATGGGCGCAGGGCAAAGGCTTGCCGACGCCGGTGTACCGCGAGGTCGAACGGTCCGGTCCGCATCACGACCCGCATTTCCGGGTCGCGGTGGACGTCAACGGCCTGGCGCCGGCGGAAGGCGAGGGCGGCAGCAAGCGCGCGGCCGAGAAAGCCGCGGCACAGGCCATGATCGCACGCGAGGGTGTCAGCACCGGCGGCAACGAAGGATGATCTTGTGAACGACGCCGAACCCGACCACGCCCCTGATGCAACGCCCGCGGAGACCCGCTGCGGCTTTGTCGCGCTGATCGGCGCGCCCAATGTCGGCAAGTCGACGCTGGTCAATGCGCTGGTCGGCTCCAAGGTCACCATCGTCTCGCGCAAGGTGCAGACCACGCGCGCGCTGATCCGCGGCATCGTCATCGAGGATCACGCACAGATCATTCTGGTCGACACGCCCGGCATCTTCCTGCCCAAGCGGCGGCTCGATCGCGCCATGGTCAAGACGGCGTGGAGCGGCGCCCACGACGCCGACGTGGTCTGCGTGCTGCTGGACGCCAAGGCGGGGATCAACGAGGAGGCCGAGGCGATCTTCGGCCAGCTCGCCGCGGTCAATCATCCGAAGATCCTGGTGATCAACAAGGTCGATATCGTCGCCAAGGAACGGTTGCTGAAGCTTGCGACCGATGCCAATGCGCGCCTGAAATTCGACGAGACTTTCATGATCTCGGCGATGACCGGCGACGGCGTCGAGGACCTCAGGCGCAAGCTCGCGCGTGACGTGCCGGCGGGGCCGTATCATTATCCCGAAGACCAGATGTCGGACGCGCCGATGCGCCATCTGGCGGCCGAAATCACCCGCGAAAAGATCTT
The DNA here is from genome assembly GCA_040512975.1 of Tardiphaga sp. Lineage (GTDB taxonomy): Bacteria > Pseudomonadota > Alphaproteobacteria > Rhizobiales > Xanthobacteraceae > Tardiphaga. The sequence continues at coordinate 16,687 of JBEVEC010000269.1, forward strand.
CCGCCAGCTCCATCAGGAGCTGCCGTACCAGTCGACGGTCGAAACCGACAGCTGGCAGGAGCGCAAGGACAAGTCGGTACGCATCGAGCAGACGATTTTCGTGGAGCGCGAAAGCCAGCGCAAGATCGTGCTCGGCAAAGGGGGCGCCACCATCAAGTCGATCGGCGCCGATGCGCGCAAGGAACTGACCGAAATCGTCGGCGCGCCGGTGCATCTGTTCCTGTTCGTCAAGGTGCGCGAGAATTGGGGCGACGATCCCAACCGCTACCGCGAAATGGGCCTCGAATTCCCGCACGAATAAGCGACAATCTGGAAGCAGCGCCCGCGCGATGACCGTTCCCACCAAGCTCCCGAAAAACGTCTTCTATTTCGAAGTGCTGCTCTACGCGTCGCTGATGCTCGACGCGCTGTCGATCGCCTTCCAGGACCGCACGCCCGATGCCAACCTGTCGGACAGCACCATCGGCGCCGCGACCATCGTCGCGGCCTGCATGCTGTTGTTGTTCGTGTACCTGGTCTGGCTCGCCGCCCACCGCCGCAAAAGCTGGCCGCGCTGGGTGCTCTCGGCATCGCTGGTGTTCTCGGTGCTGTCGCTGTTCCAGGTGATGGGCGCCGACGGGCTGCAATTCGACAGCGCGATCGAGATCGTCTCCTGCGCGCTGACCGCCGCCGGCTTGTTTTACGCTTTCACGGGCGACGCAAAGCCGTGGTTCAAGGACTGACCGGTCCGCAACAAGACTGATGCGCAGCGGGCTAAGCCCGCGCGATTTTTTCCAGCGCGGCGTCGACGCCGGCTGCCAGCGCCGTCAATGCGGCTGATGGCGTGCGGCCCGCTGCGAGTTCGCCCACGGCCTCGACGGCACTTGTAAAGCCTCCGGTCGCCGTTGTGACATTGGCCATCGGCGTGCCGAGGTCATGCTCGCCGTCGAGCAGGGCGATCACGATGCGGGCGCCCTTGCTCTTCTTGGCGATCCTGCGGACGGCGTATTGGACCATCGCATCCGACGGGCGGCCTACATAGCAGATGCAGAACGCTGAGGCCTGCGACAGATCGAGCGAAAAGAACCGCGAGATCGACAACGCGTCGGACGTCTCCGCGGTGGCGCCGATGCCGCGCCGTTTCAGCAGTTGCGCCAGCACCAGCGTGGCGGCTTCGTCGAGCTTGCCGGCGCCGGGAAGGCACATCACCGCGCCGGGATGCTGCCATTGTGCGAGCGGCGTTGTGTCCTCCACGGCGAGGATGCCGTCCATGCGCGCGAGGTCCGAACGCAGGTCCTCGGCCGGCGCGTCGTCGATGCGGTCCTGGTGGCTCTCGAGATCGTCGACAACTTCGCCCACGGTATCGAGGATCCGGTCGATGCGGTCGGGCAGCAGCCGTCCGAGCCGGATATCGGCCTCGGCCAGGCGCAATCCGTTCAGCAGGATATCGTCGTAATAGGCGGCGAGCGTCGCGTCCGCGAGATAGCTTTGCGCCTGTTGCGAGGCCTCGACGGGATCGCCCGCCAGCATGCGTTGGTAGACGAGTTGGGGCGGTGACAGTGCGGGCTCGTTACCGAGCAGCACGTCAAAGAACTGCAGCCGGTCGACATGGCGGCCGACGACCACGAGGCAGACCGTGAGCGGTGTCGCCAGCACCAGGCCTATCGGCCCCCACAGCCAGGTCCAGAACGAGGCCGACAGCACGATTGCCACCGGCGAGAGGCCGGCGCTGCGGCCGTAGACCAGTGGCTCGACCACTTGGCCCGCGACCAGTTGCAACGTGGCGAACAGCCCGGCGGTCATCAGCAGCATGCCCCAGCCCGATCCGACCGCGGCGGCGAGGATCAGCGGAAACACCGCGGCGATCGGCGATCCCACATAGGGCACGAAGCGCAGGATCGTCGCGACCAGACCCCACAGCGGCGCACTCGGCACGCCGATGAGCCGCAGCCCGATGCCGACCAGCAGGCCGAAACAGGCATTGACGATGATCTGGTTCACGAACAGCCGGCTCAACCGTTGTCCGGCATCGTCGAGGGCTGCGGTCGTGCGCTGCATGTCGTGCGATCCGGCCAGCCGGATGAAGCGGTTTCGAAGGTCCTGCCGCTGCAGCAGGATGAAGATCACGAAGATGACCACGATGCCCGTGGTGGTCAGCGGTTGCACCAGCGGCTGGATGATGGCGACGAGGGTGGACAGCGTGCCCGGATCGGGCTGCCGGATTTCCACCGGGATTGGCTTGTCCAGAGGCTGGCGGCGCGATCCGTCGATCGGCATGCGGCCGACGGACGGGCCTTGCAATTCACTGTCCAGTTCGCGCAGCACTTTCGACGCACGCTGCAGGGTCCCCGAGCCACCGGTCGCAAAGCCGCGGAGGTTCTGGATCTTCTCCTGCAGCGTTTCCTGATAGCCCGGCAGTTCTTCCGCCAAGCGATTGGCCTGCGACACCATCAGGCCGCCCAGGCTGAACAGGATCGAGAAGCCGATGAAGACGGCGACCAGCACCGACAGAGTTCGCGGAATCCGCCACGACTGCAACCGGTTGACGAAGGGCGCCAGAACGAAGCTGAACAGCACCGCCAGCGCCACCGGCACCAGCACCTCGCGGCCGAAATACAGCGCCGTGACGATCAGCGCGGCCATCGCCAGATTGGTAAGGGCCGTTCCCGGCGGCTTGGGGAGACGGATCGGCGCTATTTCTGTCAATGGAATGTCCGGTCGGGTCCGGCAATGGGCCTGGCTGCGAGACTCAATTGCAACCGCTGTGCCGGGCAAACGTTCCGCGCGGACGTGCCGCTCCCGTGGTAATATTTGCCGCCTGCGAAGAATTTGCCCCGTGGTCACAGACGCGGACTCGAAGAAAAAGCCCGCATTTTCAGCCAGGACGTCTGGTACGACAATTGCTGAGATGCCCGGGATGAAGTTCTCAGGTCAGGGAATCTGAATGCAGATTATAGGCACATCGGTCACCTCGTCCTACGCCGCGCAGGGCGCGAACCGGTCTCAGAAGACAGAGAGCGCATCCCCTGACACGGTCGCCAATGCCGGGGCCGG
>JBEVEC010000329.1:0-9105 GCA_040512975.1 Tardiphaga sp.
CGATCCTGCAGAGCCCGCCCCCAACGGGCGGCGAGGTTCGCTTCGAGAGCCACGACCTGACCGAGCTCGACCCCGAGCAGATGCGGCGAACAAGACCCCGCCTGCAGATGATCTTCCAGGACCCCATCTCGTCGCTCAACCCACGTCGCAGCATTCGCAAGGTCGTGGCCGAGCCCCTCGACATCTGGTGGGCGGAGTCGTTCCCACGCACCGCAGTGGCCCGGGCCTGGGACAGGCTGGGCCAGGCCATGCCCCATATCCTGCGCCGCATGTGGCGCTACTGCCACTACGGCCTGCCCCTGGCCGGCGTGGCCTTCGCCCTGTGGGTGGTGTCCGAGGCGGTGGAGGGTGGTGACGCCGAGGACTGGCTGGGCTGGACGCAGTGGGCCGCCGCAGGAGTGGCCGTCGTGGCAGCCGTCTTCCTGGTGCCGATCGCCGCTGTCTTCGGGGCGCTGGCCCTGGCCTGGTTCGTCCTGGCCGTGCTGACCCCCATCGTGGGCATCCCACGTCGGACGCGGATGTGGCGTGGCAAGCGCCAGCACCGGGCCGATACCGACCGCAAGATCAAGCAGGTGCTCGACTCGGTGGGGATCGACACCGAGACCGCGCTCGACCGCAAACCCCACGAGTTCTCCGGCGGCCAGGCCCAGCGGATCTCCATCGCCAGGGCGCTGATCCTGGAGCCGAAGGTCATCATCTGCGACGAGCCGGTGTCGGCGCTGGACGTCTCGGTGCGCGCGCAGGTGATCAACCTGCTGCAGGACCTGCAGCAGGCGACCGGCGTGTCGTTCCTGTTCATCTCCCACGACCTGTCGGTGGTCGAGCACATCTCCGACCGGCTGATCGTCATGTATCTCGGCCGCGTCGTCGAATCCGGCCGCAGCGAGGACATCTGGGAGCACCCCGCGCATCCCTACACCGAGGCGCTGCTGGCCGCGGCCCCGATCGCCGATCCGCGCACCGCGCGCAGCCATACCCGCAGCGTGCTGCAGGGCGAGTTGCCGAGCCCGTTGAACCCTCCGCCGGGCTGCAGTTTCAACACGCGTTGTCCCTACGTGCAGGACCGCTGCCGCGTGGAACGGCCGGTGCTGCGCGACGTCAGCGGCGGCCGCAAGGTCGCCTGTCATTACGATCTGCTCGAACAGCCCGCGGCCCTGTCGCGCACGGCCGAAGCAGTCAATTGAAGTCCCGGACAATGGAGCCTGATCATGCGGTGGAATAATCTCGGCGACCTGATCGATCGCAGCATCGACCTGGATCGGGAAGCCATCATCGACCTCGTCGATCCCGCGCACCCCAGGCGCTATACGCACCGCCAGATCGACGAACTGGCCAACGGCGTCGCCAACTATCTCGTCGACAACGGCTATAAGCCCGGCACGCATATCGCGATCCTGTCGCTGAACCGCGCCGAATACGTCGCGTGCTATTTCGGCATCATGCGGAGCGGGTGCATCGCCGTACCGGTCAACATCAAGGTCGCGCGCGACACCATCGATTTCGTGATGGATGATGCGCAGATCGCGCTGGCTTTCGTCGACAAGGCGGACCGCGCGATGGTGCGCGACGATATCCCGGTAGTCGATTTCGATGACGCCGGCCCGGCCGGCTTCGCCGCGACCATCAAGCCGGCGGCCAGCTTCGCCAGTGTCGATGCCGGGAAGACCATGGTCGGCCAGATGCTCTATACATCCGGCTCCACCGGCCGGCCGAAGGGCGTGCCGTTGTCGCATCACGGCCAGCTATGGGCGATCTCCACCCGCACCAACGGCGCGAGCAGCCCGGACCAGCGCTACATCATCGCGCAGCCGCTGTTCCACATGAACGGGCTGTTCGCCATCAAGAGCATCTTTTCGCAGAACGCCTCCGTGGTGCTGCTGCCGTCGTTCGATACGAAGGCCTATATCGAGGCCATCGCGACCTACAAGGTGACCGCCGCCACCGCCGTGCCGACCATGTGGGCGCGCGTGGTCAAGGAAACTGAGCTGCTGAAGACCCACGACATCACGTCGATCAGCCGCCTGATGCTGGGCTCGGCGCCGATGACCATGGGGCTCTGGGACAAGATCAAGGCGGCGCTGCCCCATGTCATCATGACCATCGGTTACGGCACCACCGAGGCCGGGCCCGCGGTATTCGGCCCGCATCCCGAGGGCATTCCGACGCCGCCGCTGGCGCTCGGCTATCCGATCGGCGAGGACAACATGAAACTGGTCAACGGCACCGAGAATGAAGGCGTGCTGCTGATGCGCAATCCGTCGGTGCTGGATCATTATCACAACTTGCCGCAGCAGAGCGCCAAGGTGTTGACCGATGGCTGGTACTACAGCGGCGACGTCATGCGCCGCGATGAGAACGGCTTCTACTATTTCGTCGGCCGCGCCGACGACATGTTCGTCTGCTCCGGCGAGAACGTCTATCCCGGCGAGGTCGAGAAGCTCCTGGAGCGTCATCCGGACGTGCAGCAGGCCGTCGTGGTGCCGTTGCCCGACGAGGAGCGCAGCCAGGTGCCTGTCGCCTTCATCGTGGCCCGCACGCAGCCTGAGCCGAGCTTCGACGCCATCCGCCAGTTCGCCATCGCTAATGGTCCGGCCTACCAGCATCCGCGGCGGGTCGCGTTCATCCATGAAATGCCCTGGGCCGGCACCAACAAGATCGACCGCAAGGCGCTGATCGACCGCGCGCGCAGCCTCGAAGCCAACAGGGGATGGTCGGCATGACGGACCTGACGGGCAAAATCGCGCTGGTCACGGGCGCGAGCAGGGGCATCGGGCAGGCCATCGCGCGGCGCCTCGCCGGCAACGGCGCCGTGGTCGCGGTGCATTACAATGCGTCCGCCGACGCGGCGCAGGACGTGGTCGCCGAGATCGTCGCGGCCGGCGGCGCGGGCTTCGCAATCCAGGCGGACCTGTCTGCACGCGGCGGCGCCGCGGCGCTGGCGACGGCGCTCGGCACGGATTTGTCGGCGCGTTACGGCAGTCCGTCCTTCGACATCCTCGTCAACAATGCCGGGCTCAGCAAACGCGCCGTCATCGAAGACATCTCCGAGGACGACTTCGACCTGTTGCTGCAGACCAACCTGAAGTCGCCGTTTTTTCTGATCAAGGCGCTGATCCCGCATCTGCGCGATGGCGGGCGCATCATCAACATCTCGTCCATGGGCACCCGCGCGGCCTATCCCGCCATGGCGGCCTATGCGCCGACCAAAGCGGCGCTGGAAGCGCTGAGCCGGTTGCTGGCGGTGCATCTCGGCGGTCGCGGCATCACCGTCAATTCGGTGATGCCGGGCGCCACGGCGACCGACATGAACATCGTCGCGCGGGATCCCGTGGCAAACAAAGCGGTCGCCCAGACGGTCGCGCTCGGCCGCGTCGGCCAGCCCGACGACATCGCCAAGGTCGTTGCATTCCTGGCGTCCGAGGAAGGCGGCTGGGTTACCGGACAGCAGATCGATGCCAGCGGTGGCCAGCGACTATAAAGCGCAGCCTGCCGGATCGTGAACGGGAACGGTGCCGGGGTGCCCATTGGGCCGCCGGTCGCGCTGGTTGCCGTCCGATTACGCATCGCTTGGCACTTGTTTATGCTCGCGGCTGCCCGACTCCCGCAATAGCATTGCGTCAGCACGGCTTCGCGAAGGACAAACGTTCTGTCTGCGGCCGCGTCTGGAGGCCAACATGCTGGACGAACTCGATCGCAAAATTCTGGCAGCACTTCAGGTCGACAGCAGCCTGTCGATGCAGGAGCTGGCCGATCGGGTCGGGCTGAGCTCGACGCCGTGCTGGCGGCGGATCCAGAAATTGGAAAATTCCGGCTACATCAAGCGCCGGGTGGCGCTGCTCGACGCCGAGAAGCTGAACCTCGGCGTCAGCGTCTTCATCGCCGTGCGCACCAACCAGCACAACGCCGAATGGGTGCAGCGCTTCCGCAAGATCGTGGTGAGCTTTCCCGAGGTGGTCGACTTCTATCGGCTCAGCGGCGACGTCGACTACCTGATCCGCGCCGTGGTCTCGGACATCCGCGCCTATGACGAACTGTACCAGCGGCTGATCGCCAAGATCGATCTGCACGACGTGTCGTCGATGTTCACCATGGAGCAGATCAAGTCGACCACCGAACTGCCGCTGGTCAATGCCACGGTCAAAAGCGGCCGCAGCGACAGCCACGCGATGGCATAGCCGGCGCGACGGGACCATCGATGTGTCCGTAACGATTCATCAACCATATTGAAGCGTCACCAGGAACGAGACATTTCGACTCTCATTCTCTCATTGACAACACACGGAGAGGGTTATGAGCGAAGCGGTGATTATCCTGAAGAATATGCGTGGCGGCTGTGCGACCGAAGGCGGCAAGGTCCACGCCTTGTTTCGCGTGACCGATCGGAAGCGACCGGCGAGGCAGACGGATGTCGATGACCTTCCGTCGGCGGGATCCGACCGGGCCTCGGCGTCGGCCACGGCATCGTCCTAGGTGCAGTCATCGAGAGGCGTCGGATCGCGAGCGGGGCATTACGTATGAAAGCGATCGCCGGACTGATGATGATGGCGCTCGCTTGCCCGGCATTTGCCCAGGCGCCCGTTCGCGACATTTACGGCAACATTCCCCGGGACAGAGGCGAGGTGAACCGAAGCGTCGAGAGCCGGACGCCGATGGTGAACAGGGCCCGCGGCGTACCACCGACGTTTTACGTCGTTCGTGTTCCGCGGGCATCTCGCATGATCCGGCTGCGCCGCCGATAGATCACCATCCGCGCGTACCGGGACCGCCCTTGAACGGCCCGACGATTTGGGACGTGATCCAGCCGCCGTAGAAGTCGCCTTCCTGAGCCTGCACGCGTTCGTCGCCGACCCAGCATTCGTCGACGCGGGACGCGTAAAAGGCGAGATACCCCGCGATCGCCTCGAAGCCTTGCGACGGCGTGGCGTAGCTCCAGGCGGCCTTGTCGGATGTCCTGGAGCCGACGGACAACGACCAATAGCGAGCGTCGCCCTTGAATTCGCACCACGACGTGCCTGGCGCGCTTTGGACGAATTGCGCGGCGATACCGCTGGACGGGATGTAATAGACGGGCGGATGGCTCGTCTCCAGAACGCGATATCCCGCCGTGGTGTCGGCGATCGTCTCTCCGGCAAAAATGACGCGCAGCCGCATCGTCACTCGCTCGAGCCGCGGCGGTCTTGGATAGTCCCAGACAGACTCCTGGCCTTCAGCAACATTCTGCGGGCGAGGAGGGATCATGGAGGGCTCCGGATCGAACAGCGACAAGTGGCGCATGACAATGCCCGGTCGGACGTTAGGTTCGGCGCGAATGCATTGCTGGCGTCGGCGCGAACGAAGGCGCGTCCGTCGGTGACCATCCCCATATGGTGTCCGCAAAGAGGATTCAGATGTTTGCGATCACGTTCTTGGGCACGTCAGCGAGCGTGCCATCGGCAGACCGAAATCATCCCGGCCTTCTCGTCGAAGCGGGGAGCCACAGGATGCTGATTGATTGCGGCGAGGGCACCCAGCGCCAACTGCTGCGCAGCGGCGCAGGCTTCCGTAGGCTCGACCGTCTGTTGCTGACCCACGCGCATTTTGACCACATCCTCGGCATCCCCGGCCTGTTTTCGACGCTGCGGCTGCAGCAGAGCGCGGATCTGGTGACGGTCCATGGTGGTCCGCGGACGCTGGACGTGGTCTCGCGCATGCTTGCGGGTTTCTGGGGCGATGGCCGGGCGCCGGTCCCCCTGGAGTTGGTGTCGCTGGAGGCCGGACGTGTCCTGGACGCCGGCGACTTCACCATCGACTGTTTTCAGGTCCGGCACCGCGACACCGACAGCTTTGCATTCAGCTTCCAGGGCAAGCCGCGTCGCCACTTGTCGCCGGAACGCCTGTCGGCCCTCGGCGTCCCGGACGGTCCGGAGCGCAAGGATCTGGCGGAAGGACGGCCCGTAACGCTTGCGGATGGCCGGGTGATCGATCCCGAACACGTTCTTGGTCCGCCGACGCCGGCAAAAAAGCTCGTGGTCGTCGGCGACACCGAAACGACGGACGGCCTGCAGGACCATGTGCGGGATGCCGACGTCCTCGTCATCGAGGCGACGTTCCTCGAACGCGATGCGGCGATGGCGCGCGATTACGGCCATCTCACCGCGGCAAAGGCCGCAGCGCTCGCGGCCGGGACGGGGGTGAAGCAACTCGTCCTCACGCACATCTCCGGCCGCTATCCCGACGAGGAGATTCTGGCCGAAGCCACGAGCGGCTTTACCAACAGCGGGTTGGCATCCGACTTCGACCGGTTGGTGATCTGAGCATGAGCACGGGACGGCAACCGACGCTGGCAACAAAGGCGACCGGCAAGACGACGCGACGACCTGCGCGATCCACGGTAAGCGCCGGCATCCTGGCCTATCGCCAGGGCATGCATGGCCTGGAGGTGCTGTTGGTCCACCCCGGCGGTCCGTTCTGGCGCAACAAGGATGATGGCGCGTGGTCGATCCCGAAGGGCGAACTCGGCGCATCGGAAGATCCGGAACTGGCCGCCCGCCGCGAATTTGCTGAAGAGCTCGGCACAACAGCATCGATCACCGCGCTACGGCCGTTGGGAGAGATCCGCCAGCGGGCAGGCAAACGCGTGATCGCGTTTTGCGGCGAAGGCACGTTCGATCCTGCTGCGCTGGCTAGCAACACCTTCGAGATCGAGTGGCCGCCGAAGAGCGGCCGGCTGCAATCCCTGCCGGAAGTCGATCGCGCCGCCTGGTTCGACCTCGCCACCGCGCGGACGAAGCTGCTCGCAGGACAGGACGCCTTGATCGATCGCCTTGTCGCGGAGATTGATCCTGTCACGCCGTGATGCGTGCGATCCAGCGTGCGAACGCATCGACGATGTCCGTCACCAGGTCACTGTCGTTGCGCCCGGAACGGGCAGGGACGTGGAAGCCATGATCGGCCTGATCGACCATGTGGGCCGATGTCTTCCGGCCAAGCTTCTTCAGGACGGGGACAAGCAAAGCAGGCTCCGCGAGCTTGTCGCGAGTGCCCTGGATGAACAGCATCGGAATTCGGATCTCCGCCAGGTGCTCCGCTCTGGCGACCGATGGCTTGCCTGACGGATGCAGCGGAAAACCCAGGAAGGCGAGACCCTGAACGCCGTCGAGCGGCGCGATGGCTTGCGCCTGTGACGTCATCCGCCCCCCGAACGATTTGCCGCCCGCAACCAGCGCAACGCCGCGGCAACGCCTGCGCGCCTCCGCTACCGCCGCGCGGACGGCGGCGTGCGCGACCGCCGGCTGGTCCGGTCGCTTGCTGCCCTTCTCCATGAATGGAAACTGGTAGCGCAGCGTGGCAATGCCGCGCGCTAAAGCCCGGCCGCGATCTGCTCCATGAACGCGTGCGACATGCCGGCGCCGGCACCATGCGCGAAGACGAAACAGGCGCGAGCCCTGGTCGGCTTCATCAGGATCGCCGACAGCGGCATCGCGGTCTTGCTGCCGATGATGAGCGGCTTGGCGATTGGCTTACGACCCGTCATGTCCCCTGAGATCAGTCGCGTCCGCTGTTGATAGACATAGACGCACAGGACAATCCAACCACGAAAAGAGATCCGCGCCAAACAAGCAAGGTCGTCAACTCGGGGAGATCCCGAGCCAGACGGCGCTGGTGGGGAGCCAGGCTTCGGAACACTACCTTCTTAAGGTTGTTGGCAGGCGCATTCACAAGGGAGAACATCATGCGCGCGCTCTGCTGGCACGGAAAAGGCGACGTCCGGGTCGATACGGTTCCGGACCCGAAAATCCAACATTCCCGCGATGCCATCATCAAGATCACCGCGTGTGCGATCTGTGGCTCCGATCTGCATCTGCTCGACGGCTATCAGCCGACCATGGAAGAGGGTGACATTCTCGGCCACGAGAACATGGGCGAAGTGATCGAGCTTGGTTCTGAAGTCACCAACCTCAAGATCGGCGATCGCGTCGTGGTGCCGTTCACCATCAGCTGCGGCCAGTGCTGGTTCTGCCAGAAGGGCCTGTTTTCCTGCTGCGACCGTACCAATCCCAATCACGAGATCGCCGCCAAGGCGATGGGCCAGTCGCCCGCCGGCCTGTTTGGCTTCAGCCACATGCTCGGCGGCTATTCCGGCGGTCAGGCCGAATATCTGCGCGTGCCGATGGCCGATGTCGGACCGATCAAGGTGCCCGACAATGTCACCGACGAGCAGGCGCTGTTCCTGTCGGACATTTTTCCGACCGGTTACATGGCGGCCGTCAATGCGCAGATCGAGGACGGCGACACCGTGGCGATCTGGGGCTGCGGCCCGGTTGGCCAGTTTGCCATCCGCTCGGCCTTCATGCTCGGCGCGGGGCGGGTGATCGCGATCGACGAGGTGCCCGAGCGGCTGGCGATGGCCGCAGCCGCCGGAGCCGAAACGATCGACTTCTCGCAGATCGACGTCCACGACGAGTTGATGCGCCTGACCGACAAGCGCGGTCCGGACAGTTGCATCGACGCCGTGGGTGCCGAGGCGGCCGGTCACGGCGCGATCGATGCCGTGATGGACAAGGTCAAGGCCGCTGCGTTTCTGGCAACCGACCGCGTCCACGTGCTGCGCCAGGCGATCATGGCCTGCCGCAAGGCGGGCACGGTCTCGATCCCCGGCGTCTATGTCGGCATGGGCGACAAGATCCCGCTCGGCGCCGCCATGAACAAGGGCCTCACCATCAAGACCGGCCAGACCCACGTGCAGGCCTACACCAAGCCGCTGCTGGAGCGGATCATCAAAGGCGACATCGACCCCAGCTTTGTGGTGACCAACCAGGCCAGCCTGGAAGATGCCCCTGAAATGTACCGCAAGTTCCGCGACAAGGAAGACGGCGTCATCAAGGTCGTGATGCGTCCAGGTCGATAAGTGTCTCCTGTTAGCGGCTCGGGTTATCGTGACTCATAAAAATACGATGGCTCGATCCGTCATATAATCGGGCCGCAGACTTTCCAGGCAACCAACCCGCTCGCGTATGCAGCGCGAGCGGGTTCACAAGCATCGCAGGTTGAGTCTCGGGACTTTCCTCGAAGCCGTGGTACGTTTGCGAAGCATAAGGCCTTCCAAACGGTAAGAGTGCCACAATG
>JBEVEC010000354.1:0-6766 GCA_040512975.1 Tardiphaga sp.
CAATTGCCTGATGACGTCAGGAATGGTGCGGCCTTCGGCGCGGGCGGAGAAGGTCAGCGCCATGCGGTGCTTGAGGATCGGTTCGGCGAGATCGAGCACGTCGTCGATCGATGGCGCGAGGCGGCCGTCGAGCAGGGCACGGGCGCGGACGGCGAGCATCAGCGATTGGCTTGCGCGCGGACCCGGTCCCCAGGCGATCAGCTTGTCGCCTTCGTCACTGGGCCGCGCGGCGCGCACCAGCGACAGGATGGCCTCGACCACGGAATCGCCGACCGGCAGGCGCCGCACCAGGCGCTGGGCGCTCAGCAGCGTCTCCGCGCTCATCGCCGTCTTCGCCAGCGTTTCGTCGGCGCCGGTGGTCTCGAACAGAATGCGGCGCTCGGCGTCGCGATCCGGATAGTCGACATCGATTTCCATCAGGAAGCGATCGAGCTGCGCTTCCGGCAGCGGATAGGTGCCTTCCTGCTCCAGCGGGTTTTGCGTGGCGAGCACGTGAAACGGCTTGGGCAGATCGTGGCGGGCACCCGCGACGGTGATGTGCTGTTCCTGCATGGCCTGCAGCAGCGCCGACTGCGTGCGCGGGCTGGCGCGGTTGATCTCGTCGGCCATCAGGAGCTGCGCGAACACCGGACCGGAGATGAAGCGGAACGAGCGCGTGGCGGAATTGCGTTCATCCAGAACTTCGGCGCCCAGGATGTCCGATGGCATCAGGTCCGGCGTGAACTGGATGCGCTTGGCGTCGAGCCCGAGCGTGGTGCCGAGGGTTTCGACCAGCTTGGTCTTGGCGAGACCGGGCACGCCGATCAGCAGCGCATGGCCGCCGGCAAGAATGGTGACCAGCGTGTTTTCGATCACCCGATCCTGGCCGAAGATGACGGTGGAGATCGCTTCCTTCGCGGCGCGGATCTGGCCGGCGACCTGTTCGGCCGAACGGACGATCGCGTCCTCGAGTTTCTCGACACCATCTGCGCTCGCCATGTCCTGCTCCTTCGACCCTTAAAGCTTTGATGACACCGCTGGTTGCTCCGCCAGTGCCGTCATCTCACGCGGCCCATGCTAAACCTGTGCAAAGGCCCTGTATTCGTTGAATTAAACTATCCCCACATTATCGGCATTTCGGGGTATGAACGGCATCACGATATGGCGACTTGATCCGCAGATTTACGGACCCGGTTCGCCGGGAACACATTGCGGACCTGTCGGTAGGGATAAGGCTACCAATTGGCGCACTGTCGGTAGATGTGCACCAATCGTGCCAACCGAGAGAAGTGAGAGTCAGGGCAAACAATGGCGAAGCAAGGGCAAACGAGCGGCCAGCGCCACGAGGGCAAGGATTCCGTCGGCAAGGGGCTCGAAGGCCTGACGTCGGCCGCAACCGAGGCGGCCAATCATACCTCCGCCGGCAAGGGCTTGCCGCCGGTCCATCTTTGGAATCCGCCGTTCTGCGGCGATCTCGACATGCGGATCGCCGGCGACGGCACCTGGTTCTATCTGGGCACGCCGATCGGCCGCCCGGCACTGGTGCGGCTGTTCTCGACCATTCTCAAGCGCGAGGACGGCAAGCACTTTCTCGTGACGCCGGTGGAGAAGGTCGGCATTCGCGTCGACGATGCGCCGTTCATGGCGGTCGAGATGCAGATCGAGGGCGGCGACGGCGGCCGGCTGCTGCGGTTTCGCACCAATGTCGACGACTGGGTGCCGTGCGATGCCGCCCATCGCCTGCGCTTCGAGATGGCCGACGATGGCGGGCTGACGCCCTATTTGCATGTCCGCGCCGATCTGTGGGCCAAAGTGACCCGCGCGCTCTATTACGATCTGGTTGACATGGGCGAGGAGCGGGTGGTCGATGGTCAGGCCATGTTCGGTCTGGAGTCGGGCGGCGAGTTCTTTGCGATGGCAGACGCGAAGCAGGTGAGGGACGCGGTTTGAACGAGCCGATACTGAAAGCGATGGAAGCGGCGCCGATCGGCGCGGCCGAGTTTTTCGCGCGAAGCAGGACGCGGCTCACTTTCGATGTGCCGCCGGGCCTGGTCGATCCCAACATCGTTCCGAAGACCGGTGACTCCGGCAACGACCGCATGCTCGAGATCGTCGCACAGGAGCAGCCGGTGCGTCCGGCAGCCGTGTTGATTCCTGTGGTTGACCACGGTGGCGAGCCGACCGTGCTGCTGACGCAGCGCTCGCCGCATCTGTCGAGCCATGCCGGGCAGATTTCGTTTCCGGGCGGCAAGATCGACGCGACCGATGCATCCCCGATGGACGCGGCGTTGCGCGAGGCGGAGGAGGAGGTCGGCCTCAAGCGCGAGTTCATCGAGCCGATCGGCTATCTCGACCTCTACGGCACCGCCTTCGGGTTTCGCATCCTGCCGACGGTGGCGCGGGTCAGGCCCGGCTTCGAACTGACGATCAATGAAGGGGAAGTGGTCGATGCTTTCGAGGTGCCGCTGGCCTTCCTGATGAACCCCGAAAACCATCAACTTCATTCCAAGGAATTCCGCGGCATCGAGCGTTCCTATTACGCAATGCCGTTCGCCGAACGTTACATCTGGGGTGCGACCGCGGGGATCCTGCGCGTCTTGTATGAGCGGATTTACCTCGCATGATCCGTCCGGTTTTGACCGAAGTCGGAATCTTCCTGATCCCGTTCGCGCTCTATGCGGCGTACCTGATCGCCACCCGTTCGGGCGTGCTGTCGTCGTCGTCATGGCCCGCGCACCTCGTCGCCAAGCTGTCGCTGGCCGCGCTGGTGCTGGTCGCCATCAGCCTTGTCCTGCTCGCGCAATTCTCCGGTGCGCCGCCGGACTCGACCTACATCCCCGCCCATATCGAGAACGGCAGGCTGGTCGACGGAGTCGAAAAATGACGGGCGCGCGCGTGCTGTCGGATGCGCCATGGCTCAGGTCTGGTCCGGCTGCCCGCGTGCTGGCACTGCTCGATGGCGACGGCGAGGAAGCCCGCGTGGTCGGCGGCGCGGTGCGCAATGCGTTGCTGGATATTCCGATCGGCGACGTCGACATCGCGACCACGGCGCTGCCTGACGAGGTCGTCCGCCGCGCCCGGGCTGCCGGCATCAAATGCGTGCCGACCGGCATCGAGCACGGCACCGTCACGCTGGTCGTCGAGGGACACCCGTTCGAGGTCACGACGCTGCGCGAGGATACCGAGACCTTCGGCCGCAAGGCCAAGGTGGCGTTCGGGCGCGACTGGGTCCGCGATGCGGAACGGCGCGACTTCACCATCAACGGCCTGTCCGTCGATGCCGGCGGCGTCGTGCACGACCATGTCGGCGGGCTGGCCGATATCGAGGCCCGGCACGTGCGGTTCATCGGCGACGCCGGTCAGCGCATCGCCGAGGATTATTTGCGCATCCTGCGTTTCTTTCGCATGCACGCCGCCTACGGCACCGGCGAGCCCGATCGTGCCGGCTATCTCGCCTGCATCGCGGGACGCGAAGGCCTCGCCAGTCTCTCCGCCGAACGCGTGCGCATGGAGATGTTGAAGCTCCTGATCGCGGACGGCGCCGCGGCCGCCGCGCAGGCGATGGCGGATGCGGGCTTGCTGCTGCCGATCCTTGGCGGCGTCACCTACAACGCAACGCTGGCTGCGATGATGGCCGCCGAAGCCGCGCTTGGTTTGCCGCCGAGTGCGGTCCGCCGGCTGGCCGCGCTGGCCGTCGCCGTCACCGAAGACGCCAGGCGGCTGGCAACGCGGCTCCGCCTTTCCAATGCGGAGGCCAAGGCGCTGGACTCGATGGGCCATCGCTGGTGGCGGCTCGCCGGCCGCGACGACGCGCGCGCCCGCCAGTTGCTCTACCGCCTCGGCGAGGATCCCTACCGCGACCGGATGATGCTGGCCTGGGCGCGGGCCGGGGGCATCGACAATGGCGAGACGCGCTGGCGCGAACTCGCGACCTTGCCGATGCGCTGGAGCGCGCCGAAATTTCCGCTGCGGGCGGCCGATTTCATCTCCCGCGGCATCGCCGAGGGCCCGGCGCTCGGCCACGTGCTGACGCTCGCCGAAGATGCCTGGCTGGCCGCGGATTTCCCGCTTGAATCCTCAGTCGTTGCCGCGATCGCCGACCAGGCCGCCGCGCGCTTCGTGCGCGATCACCGGCTGTGAATATCTCCGCCGGTTTTGCCAATGTTTCCTTCGCCCAGCTCGCGCTGGTCGGGGCCATGGCGCTGCTGGCCTCCATCATCGGCGGGCTAGCCGGTTACGGCACCGGCGCGCTGATGCCGCTGGTGCTGGTGCCGCTGGTCGGCGCCGAGCCGGTGGTGCCGATCATCGCGATCTCGGCGATCTTCACCAATATCAGCCGCTTCATCGCCTATTTCCGCTACGCCGACCGGCGCCGCGCGCTGATCGTGATCGGCGCCGCGATGCTGACCACGGCGCTCGGCGCCTGGGGCTACACGCGGCTGACCAGCGCGGGCGCAGCCGTGGTGATCGGCAGCATGCTGATCGCGAGCGTGCCGCTGCGCCGCTTCGCCAAGCGCCGCGACCTCAGGATCGGCGATACCGGCCTCGGGGTCAGCGCGGTGGGTTACGGCGTGCTGGTCGGCGGCACGTCGGGCTCCGGCGTGATCCTGCTGTCGCTCTTGATGGCGTCAGGCCTGGAAGGCGCCGCGGTGCTCGCGACCGACGCAGTGATCTCGGTCGCGACCGGGCTGATCAAGATTTCGGTGTTCGGCCTCGCCGGAGTCATCACGGCGCAGGTGCTGGCCTTCGCGCTTCTGATCGGCGCCATCGGCATTCCCGGCGCGTTCCTGGCCAAAGCCTTCGTCGAGCGCATGCCGGTGCATATCCACACCGCGATCCTCGATGTCGCCGTGATGATCGGCGGCATCGTGATGATATCAACGGCGTTGCGCTAGGTCGGCAGCAATTCGGTCAGCGATCGGATGATGCGGTCCGGCTTCACCGGCGAACCCGGCGGCAGGCCGTCGCCATGCACGTCGATCCAGATCGCGTAGATGCCGAGCCGCTGCGGCGCCACGACTTCCCATTCCAGATTGTCGCCGATCATCCAGGTCTCTGAGGCGGTGACGCCGAGCGCCTGCATGGCGTGCAGGTAGGCGCGCTCCTCCGGCTTGCCGAAGCCGTGCTCGCCCTCGATCTGGATATGATCGAATCGGTCCGACAGTGCGAAGCGCTCGACCTTGGCGCGCTGGGCGCCGGCCGCGCCGTTGGTCACCAGCGCCAGCTTGACGCCGAGCGCCTTCAACCGGTCGATCGCGTCATGCGCGCCGGGGAAGACGAACATTTCCTCGTCGCGATAGGCGTTGAAGCGGTTGGCGAGCCGGATCGCCAGATCGTCCGGCAATGTGGGGCCGGCGGCGGCAAGCGCCGCGAATCCGCTCCGCACGGTCAGGCGCCGGGCCTCGTCAAGCTTGAGCCGCCATTCGGCCCCGGCCGCAGCCCAGAATTGTCGCGCGGAATCGAGGACGGCCGTCGCGACCTGCTGCGAGGTCAGCGGCCCCAGTTCGGCGGCGAACTCGGCCGTGACATTGTTCCAGGCGATTTCGGGGCGTCCATAGGCCGACAGGATGGTGTCGTCCATGTCGATCAGCATCGCGCGGGGAAGTTCGGCCATCGTTCTCGCGGTCATCTCGGTGAGTCTGCCGCGAATACCAGATCGCCCGCACCACGTCCAATCCCGTCGACGGCGCCGCGGGCTCAGGCCGGCGGCGCCAGATTGGACCTATTTGCGCTTCTTGCGGGGCTCGTCGCCGTCCTCTTCCTCTTCGTCGTTATCGTCGTCTTCCTCGTCGTCGTCGTCTTCGTCTTCGTCCTCGTCATGGTCGTCGTCGTCATGTTCGACGAGTTCGAGGACGGCTAGCGGCAGCGTCTCGCGGAACAGATCGCCTTCATTGCCCATCCACACGCACACGACGTTGCCGTCCTTTACTTCCACCACGCTGAGCGCGTGGCCCCCGGACTTGAGGATGACGACGTCGCCCGGTTTTAGATCCATGATCTTCTCTCCTGGATTGCATTACGAATCGTACCTTAGCGATCCGACATGACAATGGATCATGCGATCATGGCCATTTAACCTCCGGTGGCATCGACGACAGGATCGAATCCACATTGCCGCCGGTTTTCAGCCCGAAGATGGTTCCTCGGTCGTAGAGCAGGTTGAACTCGACATAGCGGCCGCGTCGGATCAATTGCTCCTCGCGGTCGGCATCCGTCCATGGCGTCGCGAAATTGCGCCGTACCAGTTCGGGATAGATTTTCAGGAAGCTGCGACCGACCTGCCGGGTGAACGCGAGATCGGCATCCCAGTCGCCGCTGTCGTGCCAGTCGTAGAAGATGCCGCCGATGCCGCGGGCCTCCTTGCGATGCGGCAGGTGGAAATACTCGTCGCACCACTTCCTGTATTTGTCGTAGTCGGTGACGCTGTCCGGTCCGCTGCAGGCATCCTGCATCGCCTTGTGGAACGCCTGGCTGTCGGGGTCATCCTGGGTACGCCTTCGGTCGAGCACCGGCGTCAGGTCGGCGCCGCCGCCGAACCAGGCCTTGGTGGTGACGACGAAGCGGGTGTTCATGTGCACGGCCGGGACGTGCGGATTGCGCAAATGCGCGATCAGCGAAATTCCGGACGCCCAGAACTGCGGATCGTCGGCCGCGCCCGGGATCTGCGCGCGGAATTCCGGCGCGAACTCGCCATGCACCGTCGAGCAGTGCACGCCGACCTTCTCGAACAGCCGCCCGCGCATCATCGACATCACGCCGCCGCCGCCGGGCTGGCCGGTGTGATCGG
>JBEVEC010000039.1:0-6057 GCA_040512975.1 Tardiphaga sp.
TCGGCACCTGATAGACCAGCACCTGTCCCTCACGCAGCGTGGCCTCGGGGATGCGGTGTCGGGTCTGGATCACGGTTGCTGCTGTCGTCGACGTCGTGGTCGCGACGCCTGCCGTCTTGCTGAAGAATTTGCGGATCGAGATCGCGTTGGTGGTGTCATCCGAGCCCTGGTCGATCACCTTCAGCCGGTCATCCGGCCCGAGGATCACCGCGGTCACCTGCACGCCGCCGGTGCCCCAGCCATAAGGCATCGGCATTTCGCGGCTAGCGAACGGCACCTGATAGCCGGGGATCGCGATCGCCTTCAGGATGGCGCGGCGGATCATCCGCTTGGTCTGTTCGTCGAGATAGGCAAAATTGTATGTCGGCGCGTTCATTCCGCGGCCTCCTGCATGGCCGGAGGCGTGGCATTGGCCTCGGCGAATTCCTTGCGCAATTTGCGAAGCAGCCCGAGTTCGGACTGGAAGTCGACGTAATGCGGCAGCTTGAGGTGCTCGACGAAACCCGTGGCCTGCACGTTGTCGGAATGCGACATCACGAATTCCTCGTCCTGCGCCGGCGCCTTGACGTCCTCGCCGAGTTCGCGCGCGCGCAGCGTGCGGTCGACCAGCGCCATCGACATCACCTTGCGCTCCGCCTGCCCGAAGGCGAGGCCGTAACCGCGGGTAAAGCACGGCGCCTCGGTTTCCGAGCCCTTGAACTGGTTGACCATCTGGCATTCGGTCAGCGTGATCGAACCCAGCGGCACCGCGAAGCCGACATCCTCGGCCAGGAACTCGACCTCGACCTCGCCGAGACGGATCTCGCCGGCGAAGGGATGGTTGCGGCCATAGCCGCGCTGCGACGAGTAGCCGAGCGACAGCAGGAAGCCTTCGTCGGCGCGCGCGAGATTTTGCAGGCGCAGGTCCCGGTCGGCGGGAAAGCTCAGCGCGTCGCGGGTGAGATCGCCGACCGGCTTGTCGGGATCTTCTGCCGGCGACGCCTCGATCAGGCCGTCGCGGCCGAGAATGTCGGTGACGCGCGGCATCACCTCGGGTTGCGCGCTCGCAAGGGCCGGCTGTTCGGGCGACGATTCGCCGGTCAGCACGGGATCGAGCAGACGGTGGGTGTAATCGAAGGTCGGTCCCAGCACCTGGCCGCCCGGCATGTCCTTGAAGGTCGAAGACACGCGCCGGCGGACCTGCATGCGCGACGTATCGACGGGCTCGGAAGTGCCGAACCGCGGCAGCGTGGCGCGGAAGGCGCGCAGCAGGAAGATCGCCTCGATCATGTCGCCGCGCGCCTGCTTGATGGCGAGCGCCGCGAGCTCGCGGTCATACAGCGAGCCCTCGGTCATGACGCGGTCGACGGCGAGGCTGAGCTGGTTGGAAATCTGCGCCAGCGACAATTCGGGCACGTCGCGATCGCCGCGGCGCTCGTGAGCCAGCAGCCGGTGCGCATTCTCGATGGCGCGTTCGCCACCCTTGACGGCGACATACATGTTCAGCCCTCCTTCGCGACAAGGCGCGTGGTGCGCGGCAGCGCGACGACGAGATCGCCGGAGACGAGCACGAGATCGACGCCACGGGGAAACAGTTCGGCGTTCAGCGCCAGGTGCTGCGGCATGTCGGCGACACCGATGGCCGCGCGCAGCAGCGCCGTGCCGTCGATGCCCGGTCCGCGCAGCTCATAGGCGGGACCTTCGGTCAGGCTCGCGACCTGCAGGATGATGGTGGTCGAGCGGTCGGGATATTCGGCGGTACCGAGCGCAAAGCGCTCGAAATTCGGGAGTCCCGTTGCGTCGGCGACCACGGCGAAGTGACAGACCGAGGCATCGGCGACCACAGGCGCGCTGGTGTGAAACTTGATCCACTTGGCGACGTCGGTGACAGCGGCAAGCCTGCCGTCAAGCCACACCGGCGTGTCCTGGTCGAACAGGGTCAGCGCGATCGCCGCGGTGCCGCGCATCAGGGGCGCCGGGACGCCGGAGCCGGCCTCGATGCGCTGCACGCTGCCCGGCCGCGCCATGGCATCCATCACCGAGCGGAAGGTCGACTGTGCGGCCAGCACGCGATCGGCAAAGCCGGCCGGCATTTCTGCGACTGTGGTCATGATCAGCCCTCCCCGCGCACGAGCGTGTAGAAATCCACCTTGGTCGCAGCCGTCTCCTGCGCCTTGCGCTGCCGTTCGGCGGCGACGCGCGCCCGCAGTGGCACCAGCACTTCGGCCTCGATGCGCGCAGCGAACTGATCGGTCTGGATCATCGCGTCGCACAGCGCGATCAGCTGCGCCTTGGCGCCGTCACGGCCGAGCGTGTAGCCGAAGCCGACCTCGCCGCTCGAAAGCCGCACCGCCGCGCGCGACACCGTCGCCTCGCCGAGATTGAACGGCGCGCCGTCGCCGCCGATGCGGCCGCGCAGCATCACCAGGCCGTTTTCCGGTTGACGCAGCTGCTCGTGGGCGGGAATGGCGAGATCATCGAGGCGCCCGGCGATCTCCGCCGTTGCGCAATGGCCGAGCACCGACATCGCCTCGCGGCGCCGGTTCTGCTGGTCGGTTGAAGAGGTCATGGTCATGCCCAATCTGGCCCGCAACAAGTTGTATGTTTCACTAGACAACTTCATAACCACCGGCAATGACCGTTTCGTGACAGCGACATGATTTTTCGCTATCGCTACGGCGACAGATCGGGATCGCATTGTGAGCATTCAGGAAAAGCCGACGGGCGTGGCCTTGTGGCGGCAGGTGGCGGACGGCGTCGAGCGCGGCATTGCCGACGGTCGTTTCGCGGCCGGCGAAAGGCTGCCGGGCGAGACGGAGCTGGCGGAGACCTACGGCGTCAACCGCCACACCGTGCGCCGGGCGCTTGCGACCCTGGCCGAGCGCGGGCTGGTCCGGGCCGAGCGCGGCAGCGGGACCTATGTGGAGGCGCCGAAGCTGACTTATCCACTGCGCTCGCGGACGCGCTTCTCTGAAATCGCCGGTGCCGGCGGCCGCGAGCCGCAGGCGCAGCTGATCGGGGCGTGGGACGACATCGCGACGCGCGAACTCGCCCGGCATCTCGGTCTCAAGACCGGCGCGCCGCTGGTGCGCATCGAGGCGCTGCGCCTCGCCGACAAGACGCCGATCTGCGTCGGCACCACATGGCTATCGGCGGCGCGGTTTCCTGATTTCGGCAATGTCTATGAGCGGGCGCGCTCGATGACAAAAGCGCTGGCGCATTACGGCATCACCGACTATCGCCGCGCCGCGACGCGCGTCACCGCCGCCATCATCGACGCCACCGATGCATCGCGGCTCGGCGTAGCACTGGGCCGTCCGATCCTGATCGTCGATTCCACCGACGCGGACGCCGGGGGCACGCCGCTGCTGACGACCCATGCGCGCTTCGTCGCCGAGCGCGTCGAATTCGTGGTCGATGGCGGCCCGCTCTGATCCTGTCGGATGCGATCAGAACGGATCGGTGCCGAGCCCCGGCACGTCCGCCGGACGCGGCCCCGGCGCCGGCCACAGGAAGCGGCGATCTTTTTCGGCGATCGCGACGTCGTTGATGCTGGCCTCGCGGCGACGCATCAAGCCTGCGTCGTCGAACTCCCACTGCTCATTGCCGT
The DNA here is from genome assembly GCA_040512975.1 of Tardiphaga sp. Taxonomy (GTDB): domain Bacteria; phylum Pseudomonadota; class Alphaproteobacteria; order Rhizobiales; family Xanthobacteraceae; genus Tardiphaga. Next base: position 3,590 of record JBEVEC010000039.1, read on the forward strand.
AGGAGCGAAACCAGTGACCGGCCTCGTCATGCCATTCGTATTGAAAGCGCACGGCGATATGATTGCCGTCGAACGCCCACAGATCCTTGATCAGCCGGTACTCGCGCTCCTTCTCCCATTTGCGGGTCAGGAATTCGACGATCGCCGGCCGTCCCTGGAAGAATTCGCCGCGATTGCGCCAGACGCTGTCCTCCGTATAGGCTAGCGACACCTTGACCGGATCGCGCGAATTCCACGCATCCTCGGCCATGCGGGCTTTCTGGGCCGCGGTCTCGCGGGTGAAGGGCGGAAACGGCGGACGCGACATGGCAATGCTCCATATTTTGTTTCGCCGAATTGTAGCAACGCCAATCGCAGAGTCGATGGCGTTACGCCGATCGTGCGATCACGAAACCTGATCGGCATTCATGGCCGTGCGCAGCGCCTTCGGGATCGGCTTCGCCCTGCCCTCCGAGACAAAGGCGACCTTCACCTTGGCCTCGAGCAGCAATTCGCCGTCGCGCCGCACCTCCTGGTGCAGCATGATCGAAGCGCCCTTCACGTCGAGCGGGCGTGTCACGATCTCGAGCAGGTCGTCCATCCGCGACGGCTTGAGAAAGTCGAGCTGCATCGCCCGCACCACGAATGCAAAACCCGGCGCTTCGCTCTCGGCTTCCGCAAACAGCGCGCGCTGGTCGGCGCCCAGCAGCCGCAGATAATTGGTCCGCCCGCGCTCCATGAAGCGCAGATAATTGGCGTGATAGACGATTCCGGAGAAATCGGTGTCTTCGTAATACACACGCACCTGCATGCGATGCAGGCCATCGGCAATGGCGCCGTCGAGATGGGGGGTCATTCGGGAAACTCTCGCTTGGTATCGCGGCTGCCGTGTAGCACACGCAAAACTTCAATGTGATGCGGCTGGACGACATAAAACAGTTGATAGGGGTGAACATAGGCACATCGCACACCGGTTGCGATCACGGATCGTGGCGCTCCGCGATGCGGAAAGATTGCGAGGTCTGCAATACAGCGCTTTAGATCCGCCGCAATCCGCTCCGCCGACTGGGGGCTTTGTTGATGGAGATAGACGTAGATTTCAATCAGGTCACGATCGGCTTGCCGAGAGACAATGACCTTCATGATGATCTACCGGGAAGCGGCCTCGCGAGCGCGTCTCAGGAAATCATCCGGATCCCACGGTACGACTCTGCCCGCCGCTACATCATTCAACCCCAGCTGTATCTCAGCCCGCAGTCGCTTGAGCTTTCGCGCGTATGACAAAAAGTTGTCAGCTGCCTCATCCCGCATCTCTTCGGGAAGCAGTTCGAGCGCCTCAGCAAGTTTCTCAGCGGGAGAACTCATACTGGAAGAGTAGCACCAATCTCGCAGTTTGGCGACCCCTAGTCCTCGTCCCCGCCGAACAGCCCGATCTGCCCTGCCTCCCGTCGCGGCTCCTGCAGCCCGAGATGCTTGAACGCGTGCGACGTCAGCAGGCGTCCGCGCGGGGTGCGTTGCAGGTAGCCGCACTGGATCAGATAGGGCTCGATGATGTCCTCGATGGCGTCGCGCGGTTCGGACAAGGCAGCTGCCATGGTCTCGACGCCGACCGGGCCGCCGCCGTAGTTCATGGCGATGGTGGTGAGATAACGGCGGTCCATGGCATCGAGGCCGGCGCTGTCGACTTCGAGGGCGAGCAAGGCGTGGTCGGCGATCTTGCGGTCGATGGCCGAGGCATCCGCCGCCGAGGCGAAGTCGCGGACGCGGCGCAGCAGGCGGCCGGCGATGCGCGGCGTGCCGCGGGCGCGGCGCGCGATTTCGTTGGAGCCGTCCGGCGTCATGCCGATGCCGAGTACGCGGGCGCCGCGGGTGACGATCTTTTCGAGCTCGTCGATGGTGTAGAAATTCAGCCTCAGCGGGATGCCGAAGCGGTCGCGCAGCGGGTTGGTCAGGAGCCCGGCGCGGGTGGTGGCGCCGACCAAAGTGAACTTCGACAGCTCGATCTTCACCGAGCGCGCCGCGGGGCCTTCGCCGATGATGAGGTCGAGCTGAAAATCCTCCATGGCCGGATAGAGCACTTCCTCGACCGCGGGGCTGAGGCGGTGGATCTCGTCGATGAACAGGACGTCGCGTTCCTCGAGATTGGTCAGCAGCGCCGCGAGGTCGCCGGCCTTGGCGATGACCGGGCCGGAGGTGGCGCGGAAGCCGACGCCGAGCTCGCGCGCGACGATCTGCGCTAGCGTGGTCTTGCCGAGGCCGGGCGGACCGACGAACAGCGTATGGTCGAGCGCCTCGCCACGCTTGCGGGCGGCGTCGATGAAGATCTGCAGATTGGCGCGCGCCTGCGCCTGGCCGACGAAATCGGACAGCGACTGCGGCCGCAGCGCGGTGTCGCCGACATCGTCGGATCGGCGTTCGGGGGCGATGATGCGATCGGGCTGGGTGGTCATGCGCGGAGGTTACCACGAACGCAGCCCATTCCCTCTCCC
>JBEVEC010000320.1:0-4798 GCA_040512975.1 Tardiphaga sp.
CTACGCCGCGGGCGCACCGACCAATATGGTCAGTCCGGCCGTGATGGACAGACGCGTCCGGTAAGACGTGGATGGCCGGGACGAGCCCGGCCATGACGAGCGTAATTAATATCGGCACGAAAAAGAAGACCGGCCCCAAAAAGGCCGGTCTTTCCATCTTCGCCTACAGCGTCGCGACGATCAGAGATTCTTGTTCGCCGCCGCGGCCGCCTTGTTCACGGCATCCTTGGTGGCGTCCTTGGCGTCGCCAACAGCCTTCTGACCCTTGCCCTTCACTTCCTGGATCACGCCTTCGCCCTGGAGGCGATCGGAACCGGTGGCTTCACCGATGCCCTGCTTGGCCTTGCCGATGGCCTCGTTGGTTGCGCCCTTGATCTTGTCAGTGGTGGCACCCATCAGAATACTCCTTTGATTTGAAGGTGATTGAACTTCGCAACGACAACGCGAAACGCCTCCGAAAAGTTCCTCGATGAGGCTGGTTTGCGATCACGGTTTTATGTAGCGTAAGCGACGCAACATTTGCAGAAAGCAACAAGATGAGCGGCACTCACGACCACACCCATCCCCACGATCGCGATCATTCGAACGGCGATACCGAGCGCTGGAAGCACGACGGCGTTCGTGTCATCCCCGGCAATCAGCTCGATCCCAACGTGCCCTCGACCGCAGGCATGGACCGCAAGGCCGCGATCAATTTCGCCCGCGTCGGCGCGCAGAAATTATGGGCGGGCACGGTGACGATCAGGCCCGACGCCAAGACCGGCGCGCATCATCACGGCCATCTCGAAAGCATCATCTTTGTGGTCAAGGGCAAGGCGCGGATGCGCTGGGGCGAGCAACTGCAATTCACCGCCGAAGCCGGCCCCGGCGAGTTTATTTTCGTTCCGCCTTACGTGCCGCATCAGGAGATCAACGCCAGCCGCGACGAGGTGCTGGAATGCGTGCTGGTGCGCAGCGACGGCGAGGCGGTCGCGATCAACCTCGACATTGAGCCGGTGGAAAAGCCGGAGACCGTGCTGTGGGTCGATCCCGTGCATCGCGATCCCGCCGAGAAGAAGTAACGATCGCAACGTTACCCGGCACCGCCATCCCTTGAGGGAATCCCATGACGCTTGTTCGCTACGAGAGCAGTGGCCACGTCGCCACGATCACGATGGATCGCAAATCCTCGCACAACGCGCTCAATCCCGCCTTGTGTAGCGAATTGCGTGACGCCTGGCGGCGTTTTCGCGATAGCGACGATCGCGTTGCGGTGCTCGCGTCATCGGAGGAGGCATACTTTTCGGTCGGTGCCGACGTGAGGGATTTCCCCGCCGACATGTGGCACGCCGTGCCCGGATTGGGCGTTGAGCTGGACAAGCCGGTGATTGCCGCCACGTCCGGCTGGGTCGTCGGCGGTGGCTTCGTGCTGGTCCAGATGGCCGACATGTGCGTGGCGTCAGAGACGACGCGCTTCAGTTACCCCGAAGTGAAGGTCGGCACCACCGGCGGCGGCGTCTCGTCGGTGCTGGCGCGAATGCCCCACAAGATCGCCATGGAATTCCTTCTGGTCGGCGAGGAAATGTCGGCGGAGCGCGCCTACCAGATCGGCTTTGTGAACAAGGTGGTGCCGAAAGGGGAGCACGTCGTGCATGCGCAGGCGATGGCTGCAAAAATCGCCGCCGCCGCACCGCTTGTCGTCCAGGCGTTGAAAAAGCTCGCCCGCGATGCCATGCCGAAGGGGCCGCTCGAGACGGTAGCCGAGGTGCGCAGGCTGCTCGATCCGGTGCGGGACAGCGAAGACCTCAAGGAAGGCGTCAAGGCGTTCAGCGAAAAGCGCAAGCCCGACTTCAAGGGCCGGTAGCGGCCAATCGCCGCCGGATTCCGCTGCTGTCGTGCCGTCTCAATGCCCCAAAAATAATTTGAAAAGGGATGTCGGGCCTGTCTTTGCCCGTGCGTCCTTGGCTCGAGCCCCTCGAAAAGGAACCCGATTATGGCCAAAATGATCTTCGTCAATCTGCCGGTCAGCGATCTCGCCCGCTCCACCGCCTTCTATCAGGCGATCGGCGCCGAGAAGAACCCGCAATTCAGCGATGATACCGCGTCCTGCATGGTCATTTCCGACACCATCTACGTCATGCTGCTGACCCACGACAAATACCGTCAGTTCACCTCGAAAACGATTGCCGACGCGAAAACTTCCAGCCAGGTCCTGATCTGCCTTTCCGCCGACAGCCGCGACGCGGTGGACGATGTGATCGGCAAGGCGCAGGGCGCGGGCGGCGGTGCTGATCCGGGCCCGAAGCAGGACTATGGCTTCATGTATGGCCGCAGCTTCGAAGATCCCGACGGACACCACTGGGAAGTGATGTGGATGGATGTCGCGGCCGCTACTGCCTCACAGTCCGCCACGGCCGCCGCCTGATCGATCAAGCGCATCAGAGCACTCCGGAGTATTGCCCATGTCCAGGATTTCCCCCTGCCTGTGGTTTGGCGGCGAGGCCGAGGAGGCCGCGAACTTCTACGTTTCACTGCTGCCCGAATCCCGGATCGAGATGATCCAGAGGAACCCCGTCGACGGCCGCGGCGGAAAGGCCGGCACCGCGCTGGTGGTCGAGTTCACGCTGGCCGGCCAGCGCTTCATGGCGCTGAACGGCGGCAAGCCGTTCGACTTCACCCACGCCGTCTCGTTCAAGATCGACTGCGCCGATCAGGCCGAGGTCGATCGGCTCTGGGATGCGCTGTTGGCGGACGGCGGCAAGGCCGAACAATGCGGCTGGCTGAAGGACCGCTACGGCGTATCGTGGCAGATCGTGCCGACCGCGTTGCCAAAATATCTCGGCGGCGCGGATGCCGCCGGCGCGCAGCGGGCGATGCAGGCAATGATGGGGATGGTCAAGTTCGACATCGAAGGACTGAAGCGCGCGTATGAAGGCAAGAGCGCGGCGTAAGCAGGCAGGGAATCGTAGGCTGGGCAAAGCGAAGCGTGCCCACCATTCACGATGACATCCTGCCGAGAGATGGTGGGCACGCTTCGCTTTGCCCACCTGACACGCTGCTCAATACGCGACGCGCAACCCCAAGCCGCCGTGAAGCGTATTGCCGACCGGTTGCGGACCGGCGGTGCCGTTGACGAAGAGATCGGCGACCCAGCCCTTGGTGATCCGGAAACCGACCCGGCCGCCATATTCGAACCAGCCCTGGTTGCCAATGACAGGCACGATCGTGCCGTCGCCGGTCACGGTGGCGACGATGCCGGATTTCGTCCCGAAGGATTGCACCCACCCGCCGTTGATATTGGCCTCGACGCTGCTGCCGAACAGATGTGTCCATTGTCCGCCTACCTTGACGAGGTTGGCGCGGTCGGCACCCGTGGCGATCGAGGCGTCGAACGGGTTGAAGGCGGCGGCGGGATCCGTGTAGCCTTGGACCCGCTGCCATAGCTGCCAGACCTCGACGGAAGCCGCGACTTCATCGCGCGGCGACAGCCGGCTCATCCAGCCCGCGCGGCCATAGACGGCGTAATTCTCGCTTGATGTCGAGCTTTCGAGCGAGACCGCGCCGAGGTTGGTCGTGTAGCTGCGCGCGTAGCGCAGCTTCTGGAACGGCGACAGGATGGTGCCGATATCGAAGAACGGCCGCGACGATCCCCAGTCGACGAAATCATAGCGCAGCGCGAACGCGCCGATCGGCGCGCTGGTGACGTGGTATCCGCCTTCATTGTACTGGGTGTAGGCGATGCCGGCCAGCAGCGACAGATTGGGCGTCAGGTTCTTGCGGCCGTGAATGCCGGCCGAGAACGATCCCGCCGAGCCGAACGCGCTGACGCAATCGTTGCAATTGACCTGCTCGTTGACGCCGAGCAGCACGTTGCCGAGCACGCGGTTGGTGATCATCTGGTTGAAGCGCTGCCCGGCCAGATCGTTGATCGAGCCGGCGTTCGAACCTGCGATCGGCGTTGTGCTGGAAGTCGGTGAAGCGCTCGGCGTCGGTGACGGCGAGGGGGTCGGGCTTGGGGTCGGGCTTGGGCTCGGGCTAGGCGAAGGCGATTGTGCCAGGGTGGGCGATTGCGCCGCGAGCAGCGAGAGCGCGAGGACTGCGGATGCGACGAGGCTGCGGATGAAGCTTGCCATCGTCAGCGGCCGCACAGCATGCCGGTGGGGTCGCTGCCGTCATCGATGATGACCGGTGACGCATCCGCATATTGCGTGGTGCTGCAAAGCCCTGCTGCGGCGCTGCAGGTGGCGGCAAACGTCCAGGGGGGCGGGTTGTTGGTCTTCTTGATCGTCGACCTGCCGCCGCTCGAGGTAATAATGGCGGTGTCGCCGGGCCTGGTGAGCTGGATGCATTCGAAGCTGATCGTGCAGACGCTGGCCGCGCCGTCCTGCAGATTGACGATGGTCTTGCCGCGCTGCGATAGGATATCGAGGGTGGTGCCGCGGACGCCGATGGTCGCCAGCGGCGTCGTGATCCTGTAGGCGGCCTTGTCCGAATTGCCGGTAACGAAACGAAACGCGCCCGAGGTCAGCCGCACCGCGACGTCGCGATAATGATGCTCGTCGTCGAACACGGTACGGTCGAGCTTGAGCGTCGCGCCGGGCCCGAGCGAGAGATTGGTGCTGTCGGCCATCACCAGCCGCGTCGCGCTGTCGAGCCCGGTGCGAACAACTTCGTCACGGACCAGTCCATCGCCGACCTTGATCTGGACGGTCGAGGGTCCGGCAACGCGGAGCACTTCGTTCTTGACGACGGCGGCTTCGCCAACGCGCGTCTGGGCGGAAGCCGGAACTGCCGTCAGCGCAGTGGCGAGGCTGAAGGC
>JBEVEC010000090.1:0-39918 GCA_040512975.1 Tardiphaga sp.
CCCGGCCACGTGCAGATCTTCAAGCACGGCCTCAAGAGCTACCGCGATCTGCCGCTGCGGCTTGCGGAATTCGGCGTCGTGCATCGCTACGAGCCGTCCGGCGCCATGCATGGGCTGATGCGCGTGCGCGGCTTCACGCAGGACGACGCTCATGTGTTCTGCACCGAGGCGCAGCTCGCGGACGAATGCCTGAAGATCAACGACCTGATCCTGTCGACCTATTCCGACTTCGGCTTCGGCGACATCGTCGTGAAGCTGTCGACGCGGCCGGAGAAGCGCGTCGGCACCGACGAGATGTGGGACCACGCCGAGCGCGTGATGGCCACGGTGCTGTCGACCATCGAGGCGCAGTCGGGCGGCCGCATCAAGACCGAGATCTCGCCCGGCGAAGGCGCGTTCTACGGACCGAAATTCGAATATGTGCTGCGCGACGCCATCGGCCGCGACTGGCAGTGCGGCACCACGCAGGTCGACTTCAACCTGCCGGAGCGGTTCGGCGCGTTCTACATCGACGCCGACGGCTCCAAGAAGGCGCCGGTGATGGTGCATCGCGCGATCTGCGGCTCGATGGAGCGCTTCATCGGCATCCTGATCGAGCATTTTGCCGGCAGCTTCCCGCTCTGGCTGTCGCCGGTGCAGGTGGTCGTCACCACCATCACCTCGGAAGGCGACGAATACGCCAAGGTGGTGGCCGCCGCCGTGCGGAAGGCTGGTCTTCGCGTCGAGATCGACCTGCGCAACGAGAAGATCAACTACAAGGTCCGCGAGCACTCGCTGGCCAAGATCCCGGCGCTGCTGGTGGTCGGCAAGAAGGAAGCCGAGACCGGCCAGGTCTCGGTCCGCCGCCTCGGCAGCGACGGCCAGAAGGTGATGATGCTCGCCGACGCCCTCGCCGCTTTGGTCGACGAGGCGACGCCGCCCGACGTGAAGCGGGCGAACGCAGAAGATTGAGTGAGGCGCGGGCATGACCGACGACGAACAGGAACTGCCCGCGTTTCCGATCTGGAATTATCAGATCATCCCGGATCCCAACCAGCCGCAGGTGGTCGCGATCGCCTTCGAGACCGAACGCGGCCACTCGCTTTATCTGGCCTCGCGTCAGGTGCTCGAGGATCTCGGCCGCGATCTGCTGGAGCGCGCGGCGAAGATGCCGGCGAAGCCGGACGCGCCTTAGACTGGCTGCAGACCGACCGGCGTCAGCACCGGCTTGCCGGCGAGGTGCGCCGCCAGGTTTTTCAGCACCAGCGTCGTCACCGCGAAAACCGCTTCCGGCGAGCGGCCGCTGATGTGCGGCGTCAGCACGACATTGGAAAGCGGCAGCAGGCCCGCGGGCACCTCGGGCTCGCCCTCGACAACATCGAGCGCGGCGCCGCCGATGCGGCCGTCTTTCAGACAGTCGATCAGCGCTGCCGTATCGACCACGCTGCCGCGGGCGATGTTGACGAGATAACCGTTCGGGCCGAGCGCGGCCAGCACTTCGGCATTGACCAGATGTTTGGTGCCTGCCCCGCCCGGCGCGGCCACCACCATGAAGTCGCACCACGCCGCAAGCTCGGCCGGGGTTGCGCAATAGTGATAGGACGAATCTGCGCGCGGTTTGCGATTGCAGTAGCCCACCTGCATCTCGAAGCCGCGATGGGCACGCTGCGCGATCTGGTTACCGATATTGCCGAGGCCGAGCACGCCGAGCTTCTTGCCGAACAGCATCGGGCGCGGCTGGCGGACGCTGTCCCATTTGCCGGCGCGCACTGCGAGATCTGCCTGCGGGATGCCGCGGACCACCGACATCAGCAGCGCCATCGCATGATCCGCCACCGACGCATCATTGGTGCCGGCGCCGTTGGTGACGGCGATGCCGCGCGCCGCCGCGGCGTCGAGATCGATGTTCTCGTAGCCGGCACCAACGGCGCAGATAATTCCGAGACGCGGCAATTTTGCGATTTCGTCGGCGTAGCAACCGGTCGAGCCGTTGGTGACCACCGCGCGGACGTCGTTGCCGACATCGGCGATCGCGGCCGCGCGCGCGTCGCGCGTCGGCGCGATGTGCAGTTGAAATCCCGCGGCTTCATAGCGAGCCCGGTTCTCCGGGGTCAGGTCGATCAGCACCAGAAGCTGGCAGGGCATAAAAAACTCGCGCTTGAATGTGGCGCGCACATATCAGGGACCGGCCAAGTGCCGCACAAGCACGACCCGTGCATTGCAGCATTGCGATCGCCCCGCCGCCGCCCCACAATCCATCCAAACGTCTGTGCCCCGCCTCGTGACACAGGGCGGCGCGTGCTAAGCGACCCTTACCGTCTTGTCATGTGAGATCCCCGTGCCCGACACCATCGACTTCCTGAAGACCCGCCGTTCCGTCAAGCCGCGCGAAATGACCGCGGCGGGCCCCTCCCCCGGCGAGCTGGAAACCATCCTGACCATCGGCGCGCGGGTGCCCGATCACGGCAAGATCGCGCCGTGGCGTTTCATCGTGTTCGAGGGCAACGCGCGCAAGCGTGCCGGGAACGTCATCGCCACCGTATTTGCACGCAAGAATCCCGATGCGTCGGTGGATGCCATCGAAGCCGAGAAGCAGCGCCTCACCGAAGCGCCGCTGGTGATCGCGGTGGTCAGCAGCATCAAGCCGCACCCCAAGGTGCCGCCTTGGGAGCAGGAACTGTCCGCCGGCGCGAGCTGCATGAATATCGTGTCAGCCGCCACCGCGATGGGTTTTGGCGCCAACTGGCTGACCGGCTGGTTTGCCTTCGACCGTGACGTGCTCGACGGGTTTGGATTGAAGGACGGCGAAAAGCTCGCCGGCTTCATTCATATCGGCGGCAAGCCCGACAGGCCGGTCGAGGACCGCCCGCGGCCCGAGCTGAAGGATCTGGTGACAAGGTTCTAGCTGGCGCCGCTACGCCGCTTGCGATGCCCGGCTGCCGAACCTGCGCAAGAGCTCGGCCACTTCCGATGCCGGCCTCGCCGGGCTGAACAGAAACCCCTGCACCTCGTTGCAGCCCTCCGCGCGCAGCCAGTCGAGCTGGTCCATGGTCTCGACGCCTTCGGCCGTGGTCGTGATGTTCATGCTCCGGCCAAGGCCCGAGATCGCGCGCACGATGGCGACGCAGTCCGGCCGCTCCATCAGGTCCTTTACAAATGACCGGTCGATCTTGATCTTGTCGAACGGAAAACTGCGCAGATAACTCAGGCTGGAATAGCCGGTGCCGAAATCGTCCATCGAGATCCGCACGCCGAGCGCACGCAACTGGTGCAGCGTGGCGAGGTTGGCCTCGGTTTCGGCGAGGAACACCGACTCGGTGATTTCCAGCTCCAGCCGATGCGGCGACAGCCCCGAATAGGCCAGCGCCGCCACCACCACCTGCACAAGGTTGCGGCTGCGGAACTGGACCGGCGACAGGTTCACCGCCACCTTGATGTCATCCGGCCAGTTCGCTGCCTCGGCGCAGGCCTTGCGCAGCACCCATTCGCCGAGGGACACGATCAGGCCGATGTCTTCCGCCACGGGAATGAAATCGGCCGGCGAGATCATGCCTTTCTCGGGATGACGCCAGCGCAGCAGCGACTCGAAGCCGGTGATGCGATCGGCGGCGAGATCGACCAGCGGCTGATAGTGCAGCTCGAAATGGCCGTCCGCCAAGGCGCTGCGCAGGTCGAGCTCCATGTCGCGACGCTTCTGCGCCTGGCGATCCATCTCCCGCTCGAAGAAATGATGCACGCCGCCGCCTTCCGCCTTCGCGCGGTACAGCGCCATGTCGGCATTGCGCATCAGTTCTTCCGAGGTGTCGCCATCACCCGGCGACAGCGCGATTCCGATCGAGGCGCCGATCACCAGCCGCAGATCGTCGCCCATGTCATAGGTTTCGCTGATGATGTCGATGAGGCGTGCGGCGAACTCATTGACGTCGTTCGGCGTCACGTCCTCCGTCAGCACGACCGCGAATTCATCGCCGCCGAGCCGCGCCGCCAGATTGTTGCCGCGCACCTCGTTGCGCATGCGCGCGGCGACCAGCTTCAACAGGCGATCGCCGGTGGGATGGCCGAAGGAATCGTTGACATGCTTGAACAGGTCGAGGTCGATGCACAGCACGGCAACGGTCTTGGCGGGATCGTCGCGGTCGAGCGCCTGGGCCAGCCGTTCCTGATAGAACAAGCGGTTCGGCAGATCGGTCAACGCGTCGTGATGCGCCATATGGGCGATGCGCGCCTCGGCCTTGCGGCGCTCGGTGATGTCGACCACCGCCACCAGAAACCCGTCGCGGCCGTCGAACATCACGCGCCGCCCATAGGTCAGCACCTGGATCTCACTGCCGTCCGCCTTGATATGCCGCCAGTTGCGTTCGGACTGATAGGCGTCGCCGAGCTGCGTCAAAGCGCGGCCGTGCGCGTCCCATTCGTCGCGCGGCCAGATTTCGCGAAGCTGCATGCGCAGGAAGGCGTCGCGGTCATAGCCGTAATGGGCGACGGCGGCGTCATTGACGCTGAGCAACGCCATGGTCTGCGCATCGAACACCCACATCGGCATCGGATTGCCGTCGAACAACAGCCGGAACGAGGCTTCGCGCCGCTTGATGTCGGTGACGTCGGACACCGTCAACGACACCAGGTCGCCGAACGCCGTGGCGCTGATGCGCAGGTTGCGGTCGTTGCTATCGATCTCGAGCTGGCCGCTGGCGCCGCTCTGGATCATCGACAGCAGCCAGCGCATCACCTTGGGCAGGCATAGCGCGTGCCCGCCTTCGCTGAGCCGGCGCCATTGCAGCGCATCGGGCGCGATCCGCAGCAGCCGGGTAGCGCCCTGATTGTGGTGCACGATCTGGAAATCGACCGGCCGGCTGGCCGCGTCACGGATCGCCGCAAGCGACACGATGCCTTCATCGGTGGCCGAGAAGATCGCGTCGACCAGATTGTAGCGCGTGCCGTGTTCATTGACATAGGCGCCGACCAGCCGCGTGCCCCAGCGCGATGCGGTCGGCAGCGTCAGGATATCGTAGGTGTGGACCACGCCGTCGCGGACGCAATGCGCCACCGCCAGATGCGGCCGGCACGTCTGCAGCGCACAGGTCGCGGCGTCCGACAGTGCCCGCGCGCAGTCCGGCGCCATTAGGCTCAGCGGGATGTCCCAACGCTCGTCGCCGAGCCATTGCTGCACATAGCGCCCGCTGCGCGAGATCTCGAACGAGGCGCCATCGTCGCCCTTCAGAAGGACGATGTGGTCGGCCATGCGGCCGAGGCTGCCGAGCATGACCTCCTCATAGCCCGGCAGAACGTCTCCCGGACGCAGCGCTGCGTGCCACTTGCGATTCAGGGCGGGAATGTCGTCGAATAGTCTGACGTCAGGATCGGCTGGTACTGGTCTTGCCGCGGTCACGACAGCCCCTTCGGAATACTTGCATCGATCAGCGGTATTCAGAGCATCGGGATTAACGTCGTGTGAACTTTGAGCCGGCCGGCACGCAGAGGCTGTGCCGATCCACATGAAAATCCTGCGATGGTTAGTCGGCGATTCAGAACCGTGACGGCGGGGTGACAATTCGGCAGCGTTTGAATCGTATTGCGCCCACTGCATCGGTTGTACACTAACGCGTAGAATTCACAGATGGCCTCGCACGCCGCGTGGCGCACCGCGATGACGAACGAACGGGATGGTATGATGACGGACAGCGTACGGCTTGCTCAGAAGCTGATCCAGTTTCCCTCCCTCAACCCGCCGGGGGAGGAAAAGCCATGCGCCGATTTCGTCGCCGATCTGCTATCGCGCAACGGTTTCAATATCACGCGCCATGATTTTGCGCCGAACCGGCCATCGCTGATAGCCAGGCTGCCGGGCACCTCGCCCCTGGCGCCGCTGTGCTTCACCGGGCACCTCGACGTCGTCCCGCTCGGCAATGCGCCGTGGCAGCATCCGCCGTTCGAGGGCGTGATCGCGGACGGCCGGCTATATGGTCGCGGCAGCAGCGACATGAAGGCCGGCATCGCTGCCTTCATCAGCGCGGCGCTTGCGCACCTGCGCGACGGCGCCGTCTTTCGCCGTGGGCTCACATTCGTGATCACGGCCGGAGAGGAAACCGGATGCGAGGGCGCGTTCGATCTGGCCCGCAAGGATGCGCTGGGTGATTGCGCCCTGCTGATCGTCGCCGAGCCGACGTCCAACCATCCCGTCTTCGCCCACAAGGGTTCGCTGCGGGTCAAGGTGTCCGCGAAGGGCCGAACCGCGCATTCGTCGATGCCCGAGGAAGGCGACAACGCCATCACCAAGGTCACGACGTGGATCTCGCGCCTCACGCAGCATCGCTTTGCCGCCGAGCATCCGTTGCTCGGGCGTTCGACGGCGGCGGTCACCATGATGGGCGGCGGACAGAACATCAATTCGGTGCCGGACGCGGCGTGGTTCACGGCGGATTTCCGCACGCTGCCGGACCACGATCACGCGGGACTGCTGGCCGATCTCGCGCAGATGTTCGGACCGGAGGCGGAGATCGAGACCATCACCGACTTCAAGGGGTTCGCCACATCGCCGGAGGAGCCCGCGACGGCGCCGCTGATGGATCTCCTGACCGATCGGCTGGGCCTGCGGCCCGTGCCGTCAGGCGCGCCCTATTTCACCGATGCCTCGGCGCTGGTGCCGGGCTTCAATTATGCGCCGACCATCGTGATCGGACCGGGCGAAGCCGAGCAATGCCACAAGACGGATGAATATTGCCACGTCGCGCGCATCGATGAAGCGTTTGATATCTATCACGCGCTCATGCAGCGTATGTGCGTTTCGGCGTAAGCGCCGTCAGCGCGCCACGACCTCGATCTCGCCGTCGACGCCGTTGACCACATTGAAGGGACGCTCGTACACCTTGCCTTCATTCTTGGCGATGGCGCGGTACTCGCCTTCGGCCAGCACGACGCGCGGGAAGGCCCCGATCGATTCCTTGATGACGTCGCCGGCCGGGGTGATCACCGACCATGCGGTGTTGGCGAGCGCCTCGCCGCCCTTGTCGCTGACAAGCTTCATGGTGATGACGGCGGCGCGGTGGGTAATGGTGACGTCGGTGAGCTTGCCGGCCGCGACGCGGATGTCGGAGCGCACCACCGAATTGGCGTCGCCGTAGTTGGACACAAGGTAATAGGTGCCCTCGGCCAGCAGCGTAACGTCGCCGGCCGTGACGTTGGGCAGCAGCGGCGAGCGCTCGCCACCGTCGAACTGGCTGCCCTTGAAAATCGAGAACGAGATCTGGTTCTGCGGGATCTTGGAGCCGCCGACGCGGCCCTCGATGCGCAGGCCGCCGGCCGGCAGCACGAAGGCCTCGCGGTCGGTGTCGGCCTTCACCGTCACCGGGCGCACCGCACTGACCAGGCCGAGCGCCACATGCACCACATAGCTGCCGGGCGGCAGCGTGATATTCGGGGTCGGCCCGCGGTCCTCGCGGATCAGCTTGAAGGCGCCGCTTTCGTCCGGGCGGTCGGAATACACCCGCCACACCAGCCCGCTGTTGATGGCCGGCATGTCCTTGCCGTAGCGGGCGGTCAGCGCCAGCACGCCCTGCGCCGGCGCCGCGGGACCGGGTGGAATTGGCGACGGCACCGGCGGCGTGACATTGGCGACCGGCGGCTGGGTCAGCGGCGCCGGCAATGCCGGGATCGAGGCTGGTCCGGAGGGCGGCGCCAGGCTGATCGCCGGACCCGACGGCACGTCCGGGATCGAGCCCGGCGGCACCGGCGCCGGGCGGTCGCTGAAGAATTGCGCAGAAGCAGCCTGGGGCAGCAGCCCGGCCTGCAGCACGGCAAGGCACAGCACCAAGGCCACGCGAGGGCCTCGGCGGGACGCTTGCAAATCAGGGCCCGGTACGATCATGGCCATGCTTTTCACCGAAAACGCGGCAAATTCAAGCCTCGCGCGGTGCCGACGGACGTGGCACTCACAAGCTCGGCATTGCGGCCCACGCCCGGCGTGGTGTCGCCATGCCGTCATGATGACTGCCTAAGCCTCAAAAGACGGCATAAATCATGAATTCGCGACTCGCTGGAATGACGGCGACACCGCGCCTAAACTCGGCGCAGGGGGAGTACGGGTTGCTGGAGAGTATGATGGGGCGCAGCCAGAGCGGCGCAAACGGCCGCGACAAGCCAGGCTTGGGCAGCGTACGGCGGCCGGTGATCGGACTGGCGCTGGGCGGTGGCGCCGCGCGCGGCTTCGCCCATATCGGCGTGCTGCGGACGCTGCTGGCCCATGGCATCGTGCCCAATGTGGTGGTCGGCACGTCGATCGGCGCCGTGGTCGGCGGGTCTTACGCCGCCGGTCACCTCGACACCCTCGAGGAATGGGCGCGCGGCCTGCAGCCGCGCAACATCCTGGGTTATCTCGACATCCGCCTCAACGGATCCGGTCTGATCGGCGGCAACAAGCTTGCCGCCCAGCTGGAAGCCTCGCTCGGCCAGACCCTGATCGAGGACCTGCCGCTGAAATTCGCCAGCGTCGCCACGGAGGTCCGCACCGGCCACGAGATCTGGCTCACCCATGGCCGGCTGGTGGACGCCATGCGCGCGTCCTATGCCCTGCCCGGCATCTTCTCGCCGATGCTGGTCGGCGACCGCTGGCTGGTGGACGGCGCGCTGGTCAATCCGGTGCCGGTGTCGACGGCGCGCGCGCTCGGCGCCGAGATCGTCATCGCCGCCAATCTCAGCAACGACGTGTTCGGCCACTCGACCACGATCTTCGACCACGGCAGCGGCCCCGACACGGTCGAGCCGATCATCGAGGTCGAGCCGCCGGCGCCGAAGCGCGGTTTCGGCAAGTTTTTCTCGGCCGAACGCACCATGAAGCGCGAATTCTTTGGCGGCGCCGGGCGTCCGGGCATTTCCACCGTGATGGTCGACGCCTTCAACATCATGCAGGACCGCATCACCCGCGCCCGCCTGGCCGGCGACCCGCCGGACCTGTTGATCGCGCCGCGCGTCGGCAAGATCGGCTGGTTCGATTTCCACCGCGCCGATGAGATGATCGCCCACGGCGCCCGCGCCGCGGAAAGGGCCATCGACTCGATCCAGGAAGCCATCGAGATCCTGGCGCCCGAAGCCGCGAAGAAGCCGGCGCCCGCGGTGGAGCAGAAGCCGGTTACGCCGTAAGCGAGGGTTGACCACAACCAAGCCACGAGTCGTCCCCGCGCGCGCGGGGATCCATACCCCCTGAGCTCAATGGCTGCTAACGCGCCGACCGTCTCGCGCAACCGCGAGTCCGCGCCGTATGGGTCCCTGCGTTCGCAGGGACGACAAGACACTCACGCCGTCGCGATATATTCGCGTAAAGCTTCCTGCTCATGCTCGAATTCGCGGACCCGTGACTTCACCACGTCGCCGATGGAAATCAGGCCGACGATCGCGCCGTTGTCGATGACAGGCAGATGCCTAAACTTGCCGGTGGTCATCTTTTCCATGATGGCGCCGACGGTGTCGGACGATTTGCAGCTGATCACCTTGCGCGTCATCACGGCATCGACGGCCTCGTCGAGCGCCGCGGCGCCGCGTTCGCCGATCACGCGGACGATGTCGCGCTCCGACAGGATGCCCTCGATTCGCTGACCGCTCATGACCAGCACAGCGCCGATGCGGCGCTGCGACAACAATGCCACTGCCGCGGACACCTTGTCCTCCGGCTTGACGCTGACAATCTGATGGCCTTTGGAATCGAGGATTGCTTGTACCGTCATTGTCGCCTCCTAAGTCGATCATGCCCTTGAGCGGACACGGTCTTTTGTTCTTGGTTCAGACAAGCGCAGGTCACGACGCAGCGAAAATGTAGTTCGCCGGACTGTCGATGATGAATGAAATCGGCCGGGCTAGCAAGGCGAAGCAGCCTTGTACCGGAGGCGCGTCAATGGAGATCCGGCATGCCCGGATCACGCGCGCCGGCCTCGGTGCGCATGCGGCGCGGGATTGGATCGAACAGCGAAAACAGCAACAGCCCGGCGAAAAACCCGCCGATATGCGCCTGCCAGGCAACGCTGGCGCCGTCGGCGCCGATGGCAATCGCGCCGACCCCGAAGATGATGTTGACGCTGAACCACACTGCGAGAAAGCCGATCACGCGGCGGTCGCGCAGCGCCTGCAGCAGCGGCTGCGCAGGCACCCGCGCCGCCGCATCGGCGTCGCCGCGGTTGAACGAAAGAAAGCTGCCGCGCACGAAGGCAAATCGGATCGCCGCCGCCATCGCCCCGGACACCGACGCCGACGCGCCGATCATCGGCGCCAGCGCGTGCTCGTGGGTGAGCAGATGCGCCGCAGCACCCGCGGCGGCGGTGACCGCCATGAAGACGAAGAAACGCAGCGCCCCGAAGCGTCGCGCCAGGGCGCTGCCGAACGGCAGCAACCACAGCACGTTGAAGCCGATATGGCTGAGATTGGCATGCAGCAGCGAATAGCTGACAAAACTCCAGACCTTGGCGCCGGCGCCGCCCGCATAGGGCATCGACAGCAGGGTCTGGTCGTAGCGCTTGGGAATGAAGCCGAAGGCCTCGATGATCCAGTCGTCGAGGTCCGGCGACAGCACCATCCGGACCACGTGAATCGCGATAAGCAGGCCGACATAGGCGGTCAACGCCCCTGGCAAGGTCAGGATCGGTTCACGCGCGGGAACGGAAAGATCGGGGATGTCCGAGGTATCCAAGGGAGCGATGGCCTATGAGCGGCTCTGGCGAGCGATGCCCCAGATAGGCGGCTTTCCCACAGGCGCGCAAGCCGGTTGGAGGAGACGCCGGTACCGCCAGGAACGCGCGCGGACAGCGATGCATTTGGGCGGACGGGAGCCGCAAACATAGCGGTGCCGCCGGGAGCCCGAATAGGTCAGTGTGGCTTACCAATCTGCGCAGCGACCCGTCGGGAGAGCGATCATTTCCAGCGTCAGCCGATCCGTCCTCGCCAGCCTGATGCCGCTTGATCCCGGCCTGCTGCAATTCACCGCCGCGGTGCGCACCAGCGTGGCGACCGTCATCAGCGCGCTGATCATCGTGCCGCTGCTGCACCGCCTCGGCCAGCCGGTGATCGAAGCCTCGCCGGCGGTGATGTTCGTGATGCTGTGCATGCTGTTCACCCGCGACCTGACATTGCCGCGGCGCATGGGGACCGTCACTTTGGCTTTCCTGGCCGGCGCCGCCGGATTCGCGGCCGCCGCCGCGCTGGCGCGTTGGCCGGTGCTGGACATCGGCGGCTTTCTCGCCCTGCTCGGCGTGGCGACGCTGTTCCAGACGCGCGGGCCCCGCGTTGTCGCGATCGGACTGTCGGTGCTGATCGGCTACTATCTCGGCGTCTTCCTGCACCCGCCGCTGGCGAGCCAGCTCACCATTCTGGTGCTGATGGTGCCGGCACTGCTGGTCTGCCTGGCCATGCTGCGGCTGCTGCCCGACAGCCCCGAAAACGTCGTCCATCTGATGCTGGCCAGCATCGCGGCGCAGGCCGATCGCGTGGTGCGCGAGGCCCGGCGCCCTGAGCGCGATCCGCGCCGGCTGGAGCGCCATCTGCTGAAGCTCAACCGCGCCGTGATCGCGGCGCAGGCCCAGCTCACCCTCTCGGACCTGCCCGGCTATGCTGCGACCGTCAACGCGCTGATCAATCTCGAGATCGCCGTCACCCACGCCGTGCTGCATGTCGAGGCCGCCGAGACCGAAGGCGTGACGGGGGAATGGCGGACGGCGCTCACCGGGCTGATGCGTGCGGCCGCGGAGATGGGCCGCAGGCCGAACGCGGCGGCCGTTGCCGCGGCCGCGCCCGCGGTGCCGACCCCTCCGCTGGCCTGGCGATCGACGCTGCGCGCCATCTGTGCGGCGGTCATCGCCACCTGCTTCGCCTATCCGCTGTCGCCGGAGCATTGGTACTGGGCCATCATCTCGGTGTTCGTGATCTCGCTCGGTACGTCGTCTGCCGGCGACACCGTGCAGAAGGGCATGCTGCGCGTGGCCGGCACCGCGGGCGGCGCACTGGCCGGAATGATCGTGGCGGCCCTGGTGCCGGCCCATCCCGCGGCGGTGGTGGTCGGCATGATCGTCTGCCTGTTCGGCTGGAGCTACTTCGTGCTCTACAACTACGCCTTCGGCATCTTCTTCCTGACTCTGCTGATCGGCCTGGTCTACGGCGTGCTCGGCGACAACCTGCCCGCCATTGTCGGGCTGCGGCTCGCCGAAACGGCAATCGGCGCGGCGGCGACCTTCGTCACCGCGCTGTGGATCGTGCCGCTGCCGACCTCGCATCACATCCGCGCCCGCGCGCTGACGCTGATCGCGCGGCTGCTCGACGTCGTCGATGTCAGCCACGCCGCTCTGGCCGAAGGGTCCGGCGCCGCGCCTCTGGTCGCAATGCGACGCGCCGATCAGGCGATGCAGGAGTTGCGGATGGCCCTGTTGCCGCTGCACGCCGCGCGGCTGATCTCGCTGGTGCCGCGGCAGGACGCCCTGCCGAGCGTTCTGATCTGCATCCACTGGGTTCGCGTGCTGGCCGTCGCCGCCGCCAGCGAACCAACGCTGCTGCCCGACGACCGCGATGCGCTGCTGGACCGCCTGGTGCGGCTGCGCGACCATATCGCGGCACTGGCAACGACGGGCGTGTCCGCCGTTGCCGAGGCGCCGCCGCGATCGCTGTCGGGCGCGGTGTCCGCAGGTCTCATCGCCGAAGCCGCCGACCGGATCGAGGCGGCCCTGCGCGGATTGTTCGGGCGGATCGGCGCCACGCCGCGCGAGTTCGCCGCGGCACTGCTGGGCTGATCGCGCCGGGATTTAACCAACGATCATGACGCTGCAACGACAAAGGGAGAGCCTCTGAGAAAGGCTCTCCCCGGTCTGGACTGATCTTTCCGCGGCGCAGGTCTGCTGGAGACATTCCCGCGCCGGCGGACGATCATTTCTGTTTGCAGCCACCTGTACTGAACAGCGCCACGGACCGCTGGAGACAGCCCGCCTCGCTCTGGAGTGAGATGAGTGTAGTTGAGCCCCGCCGGACCACAAGAACATGGTGAATTTAACGTTAATTTTCGTAAGGGATCGCGCCGCGGTGGAAAACGCGCCTTCGGCATGGACGATGCAATGCCTGATCTGCACAACATCTAGCGACGGCTGCTGAATGGATTCGGGACAGAAGTGTCCCTACCCGCCCATCGGCCAGGTCAGGACAGGGCGACATGAAGCATCCATCGAGCCGAGCGTTTTTCGCTTACTGGGACGACCAGCGCGGCTTTGCGCGCGCGCCGGACCGTAGCGAAATCGAGCCCGGCCCCGTGCGCCAGTTGCTTGGCGACATCTTCGTCGTGTCCTGCGACAAGCCCGTCGAATTTCCGTTTCGCGTCGCCGGCACCCGCGTCTGCGCGCTGCTCGGCCGCGACCTCAAGAACGAATCCTTTCCCGCCTTGTTCGCGCCCGACAGCCGCCGCGACATCGAGGAGATGATCACCGTCGTCTCCGAGGAATTGCTGGTCGCCGTGGCCGGCGTCACTGCCACCACCGATGCCGGCGACAAGGCCTATTTCGAATTGCTGATGCTGCCCTTTGCCACGCGCGCGCATACACCGGTCAGCCTGACCGGGCTGCTGGCGCCGCTGTTTCCGGTCCGCGGGCTGATCGGCCCGTTCGAGCTGACGTCGTTTCGCTACCTGGCGCATCAGCCGCAGCGCTTCGCGCCGCGCGTGCTGCGCAAGCTACAGGTCGCGCGCGGGCTGATGGTCTATGAGGGGCTGACCTAGTCTCTCGCGCTGATCGCCTGACTGCCCCTTTGCAATTGGTCCTGCCGCTGCGGTATCCGATAACGTCAAATTAACCCTGATGACCTTACGGTTGGGCGATCCTTTTCGCATTGACCGGCACGGCTTTGATGGCGTTTGCGCAACCCCAGTCGATCTCCCCCTCCGCTGAAGAGCGCCGCCGCTTCCAGCGGGTGAAGGTGCATCTGCTGGGCCGCTACATGCTGCCGGACCGGCGGGAGTTTCCCTGCCAGGTGGTGAACATGTCCCCCGGCGGCCTCGCGCTGCTCGGGCCCGGTATCGGCAATGTCGGCGACCGCGTCATCGCCTATCTCGACCACATCGGCCGTGTCGAGGGCAAACTGACCCGCGTCATCGACAACGGCTTTGCCATGACGGTCGGCGCCACGCCGCGCAAGCGCGACAAGCTGGCGGCGCAGCTGACATGGCTCGCCAACCGCGACATCCTCAATCTGCCCGAAGACCGCCGCCACGATCGCGTGCTGCCGCGCAATCCGACCTCGATCCTCACCCTCGAGGACGGCAGCCAGATCACCTGCCGCATCATCGATCTGTCGCTGTCCGGCGCCGCCGTCAGCGCCGAGCGTCGTCCGGCCCTCAACACCCTCGTCTCGCTCGGCCGCGTGCAGTCCCGTGTCGTGCGTTATCTCGAAGAAGGCTTCGCTCTGGAGTTCGTCCACGAGCAGTCTTTGGAGACGCTCGAAGACAGCGTCAACGCCTGGTAAACACCAGCGGCCCCCGCCATCGTATTTATCTCCGCCGTGACGGCGATCGCAGCCCTGCGGTCTCCCGTTGCGCGGTAGTTGGCTGAACGGCACACCGGTTAATTCCGCGTCTTTCGAGCGACGCAAACAGCGTTCCCACAGCACGACGGCGATTAACGTGTAAAATTTGAATCAATTCCAATTCGATAAAATTTGAATCGAATTCGATTCAAGATTGCCGCTCATTTGCGCTTTGTTTGACGCGTAATCGCTTCAATTGTAGTTCGCCGACTTAGCGGCGGCGCAAATCCTCTGTGCGAAACATGGTCCCAACAAGAAACGGGGGCCAACAATGTTTGGTACGGGGTTTGGTATCACGGGGCGTTACGCGGGACTGGCTGTTGCGGCCGTCCTGTTCGGATTTTCGGCGACGGCGCATGCCGGCAATGAGCGACTATATGCGAGTCTCGGCGACACCACGCGTTCGCCGATCGGATGGGTCGAGTTCTGTGCGGACAATCCCGGCGAATGCCGCGGTGGCGCCTCGCAGGCACGCGACATCGTCATCACGCAGACGGCGTGGAAGGATCTGTTGCGGGTCAATCGCTGGGTCAACGAGACGATCAAGCCGATCACCGACATGGATCATTGGGGCGTGATCGAGAAATGGTCGCTGCCGGACGACGGCTACGGCGACTGCGAGGACTACGTGTTGTTGAAGCGCAAGATGCTGATCGATGCGGGCTGGCCGCGCGAGGCGCTGCTGATCACCGTGGTGCGCGACAAGAAGAACGAAGGCCATGCGGTGCTGACGGTGAAGACCGACAAGGGCGAGTTCGTGCTCGACAACCAGAACGAAAACGTCCTGGCCTGGACCGAGACCGGCTACCGCTTCGTCAAGCGGCAGTCGCAGAGCGATCCGAATGTCTGGGTCTCGCTCGGCGACACCCGTCCCGCGGTGGCCACCGCCAGCGCCAAGGACCGCATGGGCGACTACTAAAGGAATTTCGAGACCCGCGATCCGGTCACATCCCCACCCCTCCCCGTCCCAGACCGGGTCGCGCGCGGCCAGCCATCCCCCAATGGCTGGCCGCAACTTTTTTATCGACCGCGCATAAAAAAACGCGGGACGCCGGTGATCCGGCGTCCCGCGTTTGTCGTTGCAACGATGTTACTTCTCGCCGCCGCCGGCCGGGCTGGCCGATCCCGTGGCGTTGCTGGCGGGGCTGTTCTTGCCCGACATCGAATTGGCGCTGCCTTTGGCAGTACCCATCGACTGCATGCCCTTGCTGTGATGACGCTTCTTGGCCTGTGCGGTGCCGGCGGAAAGGCCGGCGATGAGCAGCGTGGCGGCGGCAACGGACAATATCTTTTTCATCATGGCTCCCTTTGGGTCGTATCGGTATTCGAACGACGTGGCGTCGGCGTGGTTCCGCGGTTCGGTGCGACACCATGGAATTGATCATGCGGAACGAGGCGACCGCGGTCTTGTTGCAGTGCCGATGCCGACGCGACGCGTGGCAAACCAAGGATGGCCCGGCATGGCGACCGAACCCGATACGACGAATACCGACCAGACACCGGCGCCCGCGAAAGCGCTCTCGATCGGCCTGCTGGTGTGGTGCGGCTTCGGCGCGCTGATCTTGCTCGGGGTGTATTATCTGATCCAGCGCTAGTCACACCCGCAGCCGGCCCCCTCCCCCTCTGCGGAAGAGGTGTCCTCAACCCATTTGCCGTGATTGTCGGGCGCCGCGCGCTATGTCGCGCGACGGTCATTTGCACCGCCCGGGGTTTACCTGCTCAATGGGCCTCCCTTGATGGAGGATCCACATGACCACCGAACCCATAAACCAGACAGCCGTGCTCGACGCCGACGTCGTCGGCCTCACCACGGTTGCGCCCTTCTCGCGGCGCGGCTTCATGACCGCGTCGGCGGCCGTTGCGGCCGGATATACGCTGGCGGCAGGCCCGGTCCGCGCCGAAGTGATCACGACCGACACGTCGGGGCTCGACGCCGGCGAGGCTAAAATCAAGGTTGCCGACGGCGAGATGCCGGCCTATTTCGCGCGGCCCAAGGGCGTTGCCAACCCGCCCGTCGTGATCGTGGCGATGGAGATCTTCGGCCTGCACGAATACATCAAGGACGTGACGCGCCGTCTCGCCAAGCTCGGCGCCTTCGCCATCGCGCCGGACTACTATTTCCGCAAGGGCCAAGATCTTACCAAGGTCACCGAGATGTCGCAGCTGCTGCCGCTGGTGAACAGCAAGCCGGATGCCGAGCTGCTCGGCGATCTCGACGCCGTGGTCACCTATGCCAAGGCCCAGGGCGGCAACACCGACCGTCTCGGCATGATCGGTTTCTGCCGTGGCGGCCGTAATGTCTGGGAATATGCCGCGCACAGCAGCCAGCTTAAGGCCGCCGTCGCGTTCTACGGACCGCTGGTCGACGCGCCGAATCCGGTCTGGCCGAAGAGCCCGACGCAACTCGCCGGCGACATCAAGGTCCCAGTGCTGGGCCTGTACGGCGAGGCCGATACCGGCATCTCCGTGGCGCAGGTGGAGGCGATGAAGGCAGCGCTGGCGGCCGCCGGCAAGACCGCCGAATTCAAGATCTATCCGGGCGCGCCGCACGGTTTCCACGCCGACTATCGCCCGAGCTATCGCGCGGAAGCCGCTGAGGACGGCTGGAAGCAGATGCAGGCCTGGCTGACCAAGTACAAAGTATTGGGCTGAGCCCGAACGACGATCGGCCGGCGCCAACATTGCTGGCGCCGGCCGATCCATGACATCGCTGAGCTAAGTCTCAGAACGTTCGCGTTTAGTTGCAGACCTCGACGCGGCGCAGGCGATAGCCGCCGGGGGTCCAGACGCGCCGACGGACCAGATAGCAGCCACCTTCGTCCTCGTAACCGCCATAGGCATAGCTGCCATAGGGCGCGCCGTAGCCGTAGCCATACGGGCCGCCGTAGCCGTAGTAACCGCCATAGGCTGCCGCACCAGCCAGGCCGAGGCCGAGACCAATCCCGAGGCCACGTCCGCCGAACCCGCCGCCACGGAAGCCACCACCGCGGAAACCGCCGCCGCCGAAGCCGCCACCGTGGAAACCGCCGCCGCCGTGGAAGCCACCGCCGCCGCCGAAGCCGCCACGTGCCGAAGCCGCGGTCGGCGCTGCCAGCGCCACGGCCGCAACGGCCATCAATCCAAACACCATCTTGCGCAACATCACACTACTTCTCCGTCACACGTCGCACCGAGCGACCTACCCGTCATTAGGTGGAGACGTAACGCGACCATTGCTACTATGTCGCAACGGGTCGTCGTCACAACTTTGCGACCGATCGGTAGCTCAGCAGCCCTTGCAGATGCTTTTGACCTTGCGATCGACGGCGCGATCCTGCGCATCGACCTGTGAGTCGCCCGTGGTGGGCTTGCCGTCCACGGACTGGCCGGTGCCGGTGGCACCGGTGGTTATACCGGACCCGGTCCGACCGCCGCTGGCATTGGCCGTGCCTGCGCTGTTGGTGCCCGTCGCGCCGCCCGAAGCGCCGCCGCCCGCGCCCCCTCCGGATTGCGCGAAAGCGCCCGCCGACGACAGCAGGATGGCGACGACGGCCGATGTGGCGAGTTTGGATGCACGAGACATGAGGTTCTCCTTCCGGGGATAAAGCCGCCGGGTCGCGCCGGTTCCGGTCGGGAACGTTTTGGCCAGGGTGCGGTTTGGATTTGCAGCCTGCGCGCCTCGCGCCCCTCTTGCATCCAACGGGAAACAATTATGGTCGACGAGCTGAGCAAAGATCCCCACGAAGAAGGCGAACGCGCCGCGCGCGAAAACATCCCGGCGGAAGCCAATCCCTATCAGGACGGCAGCGAGGAGCACGCGCTGTGGAGCGCCGGCCACGAGCGCGTCGCCGGTGCGATCGAAGCCAGCGAATCCGAAGGCTGACCTCAGCCGATTTTCTTGAGGCCCTTGGCGAAGCGCGGACCGTTGGCCGCATAGAAACGCGCCGCGCTTCCCATGGTTTCGATCTGTGCAGCATCCAGCGTGCGGATAACCCGCGCCGGTGCTCCGATGATCAACGAGTTTTCCGGAAACTGCTTGCCCTCGGTGATGACCGAACCGGCACCGACGATGCTGTTGCGCCCGATCCGGGCTCCATTCATCACGATCGACCCCATGCCGATCAGCGCGCCATCCTCGATGGTGCAGCCGTGCAGGATGACGTTATGACCGACGGTGCAGCCGCGGCCAATGGTTAGGGGATAGCTCTTGTCGGTGTGGCAGGTGCAGTTGTCCTGCACGTTCGACTGCTCGCCGATTTCGATCCATTCATTGTCGCCGCGCAGCACCGCGCCGAACCACACGCTGGCGCCGGCCAGCAGGCGGATCTTGCCGATCACCTGGGCGGTGTCGGCGATAAAATACTGTCCGTCGGCGGGAAGTTCGGGCGCCTGCCCGTCGAGTTCATAGATCGCCATCGCTTGGTCTCCCTGATGCAGAGACCATGCCACGAATTGGCGAAGCTAGGCCAGCATGCTCAGGCGAACAGGCCCAGCGCCCGCAGGGTCATGACGATGAAGGTGCCCGACATCAGGCTCCAAAAACCGGCGAGCACGGTTGCGATCATCACGAACTGGAAGCGGTGATGCTCCGACGCACCTGCGCGCAGCGTGTTGCGCATGATGATGAACGGTGCGGTGAAGACCAGCAGCGGCACGGCGGCAAAGGCCTCGGGCGTCGAGCCCTGCTGCAGCAGGCTGAAGCTCGGCGGACGCTTGACCAGCGCCTGGTACCCGCTGGCCATCATGCCGGCCAGCGCAAAGCCGATGGCAAGCTGCAGGAATGAACAAATCACGTCAGCCGACATCAAACTTCTTTCTCGACACATCCAATTCTTGAGGGTGATTGCACGAGATGGAGCGCGGCGCCAACCACTTCCTTAACAAAGGGTTAACACCTGCGTGATGGGTGCGTTGCGGAATACCGCATGGCTCTAAAACCGTCCCGTTAACCATTGGCCGCCATAGTCGGCCACGATTCGATCCCGTTCGACGTCGTTGTGTCTCCTTTTTTGCGTGCGCATGTCCCTGCAGTCCCCTCCCTACCCGACCCGCGCCCTGATCAGCCGTCGCCGGCGACGCGGCAGCCACACGGCGCCTGTCCTGGTCGGCGGATGTTTCGCCATCTTGGCCGCGGGGGTGATTTCGTACCTGTTGTGGCCGACCTGGCAGGGCCGCGATCCCGGGCTGCCAGGCCGCATTCCGGTGAGCGTCGGCGCCACCGTGTTCAATGTTCCCGGCGAGGCCTTCCGCCGCAAGGTGCAGAAGCATTCGGGACCGCAGGAGCGCGTCGACCTCAGCTATCTCTATCCGTCGCTCGAGGCCTCGGCCGCGCCGCGTCACGTCAGTGCCGAGACCTTCGAGGAAGGCCCGCAGCCAATCGACCGCATCTTCGTGTCCATCGCCGCGCATCACGATGCGACGGCGCCGGACAACCGGCTGCGCACGATCTACCCGCGCTATGTGGACAAGCCGACCGGCACCGAGGATGGCCTCACGACCCAGCCGTTTCGCGACGGCACGCCCTATAGCGGTGAAGATCTGTTTTTGGCGAGCTCGCCGGCGCTGGTGGCGCGCTGCTCCCGCAACGGGGTGACGCCCGGCATGTGCCAGAGCGAACGCCGCATCGGCGGCGCTGACCTCACCTTCCGCTTCCCCCGCGACTGGCTCGCGCAATGGCGCGACCTCGGCAACGCCATGGACAAGCTGGCAGGCGAGCTCAGCGGACGCTAAGAATTCTCAGCCGTTGTCGACGAGGTCTTCTTCCAGGATCGCCATCTGGAACTGGAACGAGCGATCGTCGTCCTCGTCATCGACGAACAGCACGCCGATGAATTCCTCGCCGATATAGACTTCGGCGGAATCGTCCTTCTTCGGACGCGGCACGACGCGGAGCTTCTGGTTGCCGAATACGCGCTTGAGATAGGCGTCGAGCTTTCTGACTTCCTGAACGTCCACAGGTGTCTCCAATGCTGGTGATGTGGGTGAGCTGATGGAGAGCTTTAATGCGAGATCACGCCCGCGGCTAGCCGCTTCTCAAAATTTCACGTCGCCATGAGAATGGTCGAATTCACAGCCCGATGGCGTTGAGCATCTGGTTCATGGTGCGCGACGGCTCGGCGCAGCCGGCCTCGCCGACGATCTTGGCCGGCACGCCCGCCACCGTGACGTTATGCGGCACGGGCTTTACAACCACCGAGCCTGCGGCGATGCGCGCGCAATGGCCGACTTCGATATTGCCGAGAATCTTGGCGCCGGCGCCGATCATCACGCCGCGGCGGATCTTCGGATGACGGTCCTCGTTTTCCTTGCCGGTGCCGCCCAGCGTCACGCCGTGCAGGATTGAAACATCGTCCTCGATCACCGCGGTCTCACCGACCACGAAGCCGGTGGCGTGATCCAGAAAGATTCCGCGGCCGATCTGGGCGGCGGGATTGATATCGGTCTGAAACACCGCCGACGAACGGCTCTGCAGATACCAGGCAAAATCCTTGCGACCCTTGCCATGCAGCCAATGCGCCAGGCGATGGGTCTGGATGGCGTGGAAACCCTTGAAGTACAACAGCGGATCGATGAAGCGCGTGGTCGCGGGATCGCGGTCGAAAATCGCAACCAGGTCGGCGCGGAACGCGTTGCCGAGATCGGGCTCGTCACGGAGCGCTTCCTAGAAGGTCTGGCGGATCAGATCGCCGGACAGCGCCGAGTGGTCGAGCCGCTCGGCGACACGATGCACCACCGACTCCTCGAGGCGATTGTGATGCAGCACCGTCGAATACATGAAGGATGCAAGCTCGGGCTCGCGATGTACGATATCTTCGGCCTCGACGCGGATGCGATCCCAGATCGGATCGAGCGTCGCGAGTTTCGCGTTATGCGGATTGATGCTTTGCACGGCCATGGCGGACTCGCAGGATTTCTAAATCGGACGTCTGTTATAGCACATCGCACGCCGCTGTCGTGGCGGGCATGATGCCCGTTCGGACAGCGCCCCCACCGAAACGCCGGGTTAACACATTGATTAACCATGCATTCCGGCAACGCGCCCGGGTCGTCCAAGAACCGGGCGTGCATCAGAAGTGGGCGCTGGCGCGACGGAAACAAGATGGCTGCGGTAAATGCCCGAGGCCTCAGCGCCGACTGAGGTCAGGGCCGGCGCGACAGGAAGTCCAGCACGCCTTCCTTGTAGACGCGGTCGCCCACGGCGCGCATGTGATCGCGGTTGGGGATGTCCAGCACCTCGGATCCCGAAATGACCTGCTGTAGCTCTTGCGCCGAGCCGGCGATGTCGTCGGTGGTGCCGACGGCGATCAGCACCGGGACGGTGATGGCGGCGGCTTCGTCGTTGGTCATCAGGCGGCGCGAGCCACGCAAAGCCGCGGCCAGCGCGCGGCGGTCCGAGCGGGTCTGGTCGGCAAAAGCGCGGAAGGTGCGGCCGACCGGATCGGTGACATCATCGAGCGACGCCGCCTCCAGCGCCAGCGCGACATTCTCGCCGGGACCACCGCCCTTGATGAGGCCGATACCGAGGCCGCCGAAGATCGCGCTGCGGATGATCGCAGGTTGGCTGTAGGCAAGGAAAGCGGTGATGCGCGCGCCCATCGAATAGCCCATCATATCGGTGCGTTCGATACCGAGATGCGCCAGCAGCGCGCGCACATCGCCGGCCATTGCTCCGATGCTGTATTGTTCGGAGTCGTAGAGTTTTGTGGAATCGCCATGGCCGCGATTGTCGAGCGCGATGACGCGGCGATTGTGCTTCTTCAGTTCGGACACCCAGGTCGGATAGACCCAGTTGACGTTCTTGCTGGAGGCGAAGCCATGCACGAGTACGATCGGATCGCCCTCGCCTTCATCGAGATAGGCAATTTCGACGGCGCCGTTGTGAAAGCTCGGCATGCAGGATTCCGTTTCGCGTAAGGGATTGGTTTGGGTGGGAACGGGCGTTTTAGCCGCGGACGGCCGCCGGCGCCAGTGCGGGCGCCCGGGCCGCGTCGTGGGCGATGGTCCTGCGGGACAGATCCTGCATCACGGCATCCTGCCGCTGCGCCAGTTCGCGACGGGCGCGGCGCACCTTGGCGCGCTGCAGCCAGGCCCAGGTGACCCGCTCGGTGGTGGCCTTGATCGAGAACAGCAGTCCCATCGCGGCGAACAGCGCCCAGAACAGCCACATCGAAAGATTGAAGGCTCCCACCGCCAGCAGCAGCGCACCGCGGCCGAACATCTTCATGATGGCGCGGGTCTGGCCGCCCTTGGCCTCCGCCAGCCGCGCGGCGCGGGCGACGTCCTTCGGCCCTTCGGCAACCTTCAGCGTATCGAGCGCGCCGCGCGTGCCGACCCTCTCGCCGACGCGGCCGACATCCTTGGCGAGCCGCATCAGGCCATCGGCCTTCTCGCCGCGGAACGCCGCCCTGACCGCGGTGACGGTCTTGCCGGGCCGCAAAATCGAGGCATCCGCCACCGCGTCGCGCAGCATCGGCGCGTCGACCACGCCGCGCGCCGAACGCGCCGCCCACGCGGTGAGGCCCTCGCCGATGCGGCCGACCTTTCGCGCGTCCTTGACCAGCGTCAGCCCGGCGCGCACCGGCGCCACGCCACCGGCACTGACATAGGTCGCAGCGGTCACCGCGAGGCCCGCGGCAGCGAGGCCGAGGATTAGGTGATCAGTATCCTCGCCCATCGCCATGTGCTTGCTCTCGCGCACCACGTCGCGGATATCGCCGAACACGAAGAGGTCGCCGGCGACCGTGCCCGACAGGCTGCCGACGTCATCGGCATTGCCGGTGACCAGGCCGCTGGCAAACCGGCCGGCGAAATGCGATGCGGAGTTTTCCTCGGCCACGGCGTCGCTGACGCGCTTCGTCAGGTCGGGCGTCAGCGCGATGTTCTTCGCCGCGGCGACGTCGACAAAACTCTTGGCGAGATCGGCATCCTTGGCAGCCAGCGCGTCCTCGATATTGCGGGCGAGCACGCCGGGATCGTCCCGGACCGCGGCGTTGACGCGGGCATCGGCCAGCGCCACGGGGTCGTCCTGCGCCACGAGAACGGCGCCCGCATCGCGCGCGTGCGGCCACAGCAGCAGGCCGACGGTCGCGCAGACCGCCACCCCCGTCAAAGCTGTATCAAGCCGGAACATCGCCAAAACCCTATCGTCGCACCTTCACAAGTAGGACGTCACCATTCGGACACAACGCCCGAGACGAAAGAAGGGCTATCGGAAATTTTCCAAATTGTGTCGACTCCGCACGAATTTATGACCGGGCTGCAGCCTAGGAATCGTCTCTCCGGGCCAGTATGGTGCGCCGCACTGAAAAGGCGCGGGGGACTGAGACGTCCGCGACTGTTGCGAGCAAAGGTAGAGAAGATGTCCGACCACGTCGTTCCGCACTTTCACAATGATGCCGGCGTTCCGATCATCGAGATCGGATCGAAGGAGTTCATGTGCGTGGGCGCCAACCCGCCGTTCGACCATCCGCACGTCTTCCTCGACCTCGGCAACGACAACGAGATCATCTGCCCGTATTGCTCGACGCTGTACCGCCTCGCCACCGACCTCGGCGCCGGGGAAGCGCGCCCGCCCGAATGCGTGCTGAAGGACAAGGCCGCCTGAACACTGCGTGGATGACCCGCGATGACCGCGCCGCGCAGCATCGTCATCGCCGGTGCAGGGATCGGCGGTCTGACGGCGGCGCTGGCGCTGGCGGCCCGCGGTTTTCGCGTCACCGTGCTGGAAAAGGCCGACCGGCTTGAAGAAGCCGGCGCCGGCCTGCAGCTGTCGCCCAATGCCAGCCGCATCCTGATCGCGCTCGGCCTGCAACCGCATCTGTTGCATCACGTCACCTGCCCCGACGCCGTCAGCATCATGACCGCGCGCAGCGGCGGCGCGGTGATCCGCCTGCCGTTGACGGCCCGCGACAACGCGCCCTATTGGGCGCTGCGCCGCGCCGACCTGCAATCCGCGCTGCTCGCCGCCGTCCGCGACAATCCCGCCATCGCCATCCGGCTTGGCGTCGCCGTGACCGGCTTTGCCGTCACCCCGGGCGGCGTGACCGTCAATGACGAGGACGCATGGGCGCTGATCGGCGCGGACGGCGTCTGGTCGGCGGTGCGCGGCCGGCTGTATCCAGACGTCCGGCCGCAATTTTCCGGCCTGGTCGCCTGGCGCGGCACGCGCGAGGCGACGCAGCCGGCGCAAGACATGCCCCCGCGGCAGGTGCAGCTCTGGATGGGCCCCCGCGCCCATCTGGTGGCCTATCCGATGGCGTCGGGCCGGCGCATCAACATGGTGGCGATCGTGCCCGGCATGGAGGCCGGCGGCAGCGGCGACGACATCCGCGGCGCCTTTGCGAGCTCCGGCTGGCCGGCCCCGGCGCGCGGCATGGTCGATGCCGTCACCGACTGGCGACGCTGGCCGCTCTACACCCTGCCCGATGGTGGCGTGTGGCACGACGGCCCGGTGGCGCTGCTCGGCGACGCCGCTCATGCCATGCTGCCCTTCGCCGCCCAGGGCGCCGGCATGGCCATCGAGGACGCCGCGGTGCTGGCAAGATGCCTCGGCGAGGCCTCGAACCATGGAGACGTTGCGGCCGCCCTCGCCCGCTATGCAGACCTGCGCCGCCCGCGCGTCATGCGGGTCCAGCGCACCGCGCGGCAGTCCGGCAAAATCTATCATCTGCGCGGCCCGATGGCGCTGGCCCGGGATCTCGTGATGCAGATGCTCGGCGCCGCACGGCTGCAGGCGCGGCAAAACTGGATCTACGACTGGCGCGACGCCGGCCTATAACCGCGCGCCCTTCCTGCGGCCCACCGGCGGCTCAGGCGCTGCCACCGGGACCGCGCCCGGCTTCGGCGGGGTGGCGACGCATTTGTCGCGCTGCCAGGTCTCTTCGGCGAGCTTGGCCGAGGCCCGCACCGAGATGAAGTCGTTGCGATAGGCGAGTTCGGCCACCACCACGCCGCCGGTGCCGGTCTGCGCCTTGTCGATCAGGCGCTGCAGTTCAACCGTGCGCGCCTCCAGGCTCTTGCGTTCGCCCTCGAGCTGCTGGCAGTCATAGAGTGTGTACTTCGCCGGATCGACAAACGCCCCCGACGCCACGCTGTCGCCGAGCCCGGCACAGCCGGCGAGCGGCAAGGCGGCCGCCAGCAGCACCGCTAAGGTCGCGGCGCGCGACACGGGGCGCGATGGACTAAAACGCTTCGACATCGGGACCTTCCAGCCGGCTCGTAGTGAGGTTGCGTAAAGCAGCCGCCAATGGCCGGATTGAGGCCACAGCGCACGCCCGCAGCCGCACGATTCGGGACGGCGCCGGACACTGCCACATCACGAAGCATTTGGCGCTCCGCCGATTTGCGGCTATGCAGACGGCCTGCCCCCTTGATGGAATTGGTAGACATACAAGACTTAAAATCTTGAGTCCTCTGGGCGTGCCGGTTCGAGTCCGGCAGGGGGCACCAGGACCTTGGGCGAACATCGAAGCCGAAGCTCCTGGCGTCATGGATTTGAAGAGACCGCCTCGCTCCCACAAGGGTGGTACACTTCGAAAGGCGTCAGCGACCTCAGGAGCCGGTTGAACCATAACACGGCGCTTTCAATCGTGGCGAGAGCGTCAAGCTAGCCGAGTGGCATTCGAAGAATGAATTCGGTTTCGAGCGGCGTGGATGTCGCTGTCAGCACGCCGTCATGGGCGCGGGCAATCTCGAAGGCGATGTACAGGCCGAGGCCAAGGCCTTCCTGCCCGGTCTGCCCCGCTCCCCGCGCGAACGGCATGAATATCTTTTCCATTGCGGCGGGCGGGATGACCTTGCCGGCATTTGCGACCGACAGCTCAAGCATTTGCAGACTGGTCGTCGCACGCACTTTGATAGGTTGGGAGGAATCGCCGTAGGCGAGCGCATTACCGAGCAAGTTGGAAAGCAGCTGCCCGATACGGACCGGATCGCAGCGCACCGGCATCTTGAGGTCCATGTCCAGTTGAATGTCGCGGTTGGGCGCTGTGGCTTTCAATTCGTTGACGACCTGAGTGATCGTTGGTCCGATACGTTGCCGCGTCTTGGTCAAAGTCAGGCCGTTACCCAACCGCCCACGGGCAAAGTCGAGCACATTCTCGATCAGCGAGGACATCCGGTTGACGCTGTTCTGCAGCATCTCCAGATATCCGCGCTCCTTTCCGTTCAAACCTGCCTTCTCCAGCATGCGCCCGACCGCGGCGATGGAAGCCAGGGGATTTCGAAGGTCATGCCCGAGGACCGCGATGAACTGTTCGCGAAGCTCCGAGTTTTGCCTCTCCGTCACCAGGTCGGCCTTTGAATGTGCAAGTGCGTCCGCCGAGCTGAGGTGAAAACCGATCAGGTCGGCGAACAGTTTGAACGTGTTGACGGTCGTTGGCGTGCTCACCCGGCGTGGATGGGGATCGATCGCACACAGCGTCCCGAAGAACGAGCCGTCCTTCAGGAAAATCGGCATTGAGACGTAGCTCTGCAGGCCGTACATTGCTGGGGTGTGATGGTTGAAATAAATGGGGTCGTTCGCGACGTCGTCGATGACGACGGGCTGACGATGCTGCCGGATTTCATGACAGATCGTTGATTTCAGTTCCAGCTCACCGCCCGGCCCCAGGCCGAACGAGATCTCGTCGCGCACGGCGCAGCAAATCCATTTGCTGTCGGTCACGCGGGCGACGGCCGCAAACCCCATGCCGGTGATCTGGCAGATAATCTCCAAAATCTTCGGAACGGCATCAATCTGTTGGACCGCAGCGATGTCGTCGCTATATTCATTTTCGGACATTGCCCTACATACCGCGCTCAACAGTGCGAGAATAGCAGATTCCGAGCCGCTCGGCCGCTATCAGTCCCGGATAAAGTAACGAACATCTGGAACTGGGCAGCTCGCGCTGTGTGAGAAACGGTGCGGTTGCCGTTCAGAGGAGTTTACGCGTGCAGGGTAATGCGGATGGCTTGATCCGTCACGCCGCCACACTCGCCACCGCGTCAACCTCCGCCTCCTCCTCCCGCTTCGCATTCATCAAATTCAGCAGCTGCGCCGTCGCGCGCGCATCGCACAGCGCGCGGTGGTGGTCCTTGAGGTCGATGTTGTAGGTGCGGCAGAGGTTGCCGAGGCTGTAGGACTTCTGGCCGGGGAAGCGGCGGCGCATGCCGGCGCAGGTGCAGACTTTGGGGAAGCGGAAGCGGCGTTCGAGGCGGCCGTATTCGTTGCTGATGAAGCCGTAGTCGAAATTGACGTTGTGGGCGGCGAAGATGCCGTCGCCCATGAAGGCCATGAAACTGTCGGCGATCTCGGCAAAGCGCGGCGCGCCGCGCACCATCTCGTTGGTGATGCCGGTGAGCTGCACGATCCGCGCCGGGATCGAGCGCTGCGGGTCGAGCAGCGAATGCCATTCGCCGATCACCCGGTGATTGCGGATCTTGACGGCGCCGATCTCGGTGATGCGGTCGGACGATGCCCAGCCGCCGGTGGTCTCGATGTCGACCACGACGTAATCCTGCTCGGGATCGAAGCGATAGTCGACGCGGGCGATGCCCGCTTCGATGCCGGCATTGCCAAGCTGGCGCAGGCGGGTGAGCTGGTTGCGGCGGATGACGTCGCCCTCTGCCTTGACCTCGATGAACGAGACCTTGCCGTGCTGTGCCAGCATGAGGTCCGGAAAGCCGTCGCGCATGGCGCGGAAATCCTCGCACATGGCGCGGAGGATCGCAGCCAGCCCGTCAGGATCGGCGCCGGTCAGCAGCAGGCGCAGCGCATCGATGTCGACATGGTCCCAGGCGAACACGCCGTTCGGCCGGCCCCATTTCGCGGCGATCACCGGGAGCAGCGCATTGAGCGCGGCGCCGGCGCGCACCAGCGCCAGTTTGGCTTCGATCCGGTCGGCGAACTGGCGATGGAAGCTCCTGGTCTTGAGGCATTGCGGCAGCCAGTCGAAATTGCTCGGCAACTGGCCGGACTCGAACAACTCGTCCCAGAACAACAGTCCGAACAGCGATTGCCACAGCGTGTTCTCGACGAAAAACACGTCATAGCCGCGGCGTCGCATCACGCCGGCGACACCCGCTTCCGGATTGCCGCGATGGGTGTCGTCGACGGTGATCGCCGCACCCGCGCGCAGCAGATCCGTGTAGAGGCTGGTGCGGCGGCCGCCGAATTTGCGCGCGTAGAAGTCGCTCGCAAAGGTGTATTCCTCGTCGGTGGCGGGATCGTCGATCATTTGCCGCAACAGCTCCTCGGCCTCCGCCTTGTCGCCCGCGCTATAGATCAGGCGCACGAGGCGCTCGCGGCAGCCGGCCGAGACGCCGGCACGGTAGAGCTGGCACGCAAGGTCGGGCTCGCCGAGCTTTTCGAAGAACTGGCCGAGCTGACACGCGGCGCGGCCGCGCAGGTCGGCGGCGTAGTCGCTCGGACACAGCGGGCCGCCGAGGATGTCGGAGATCGCCTGCCGATGCAGCTCGACGGATTTGGTCGCCAGTGCATCGAGCAGCCGGCTGTAATGGAAACACGCCCGCGCCTCGTCGCCGTCGGTGAAGCGCGCGCTGAACGACGATGCGGTGTTGGTGCGCATGACGCCAAGATCGCGCAGCGCAAAGTTCTTCAGGTCGCCCTCGGTCTTGCCGAAATACAAATAAAGCAGGAATTCGATCGACCGCGTCTCGTCCAGCGCGACGAAATGCGCGCCGCGGCAATGCGCGAAGGCGGTGGAAAACGGAACATCCGAAAGAAAGAACGCGATCAGCCGCGGCTTCGACCACGACGCGCGCGCATCGGCATAGCCGGCAGCCCTGGCGCCCGCGAGCAGGTCGGCCTTGGGCAGGCAGGCGAGAAAATGGGCGTAGTCGCCGTCGCGTAGCGGCCGGGCGTGGCCGCAGGCCTCCAGGTCGGCGAGCGCCTGCGCAAGGTCGTCGATCTCGGCATACCGGAAATGGCCGCGGTTGAAGATCGCACCGCGGCGGTTGATCATGCGGATCAGCAGGCATTTGGCGTCGCGCGAGAAGCCGTTGAAACGAGCCACAAAGGCGCGGTGCTCGTCCGCCAGGATCGCGCCGTAATTGCTCTCGACGAACGCCAGCATCTCGGAAAAGTGGTCGAGATAATAATAGACCGGCAGAACGGGCTGTTTCATTGCGGCATTCCGTTGTCCGCCCGGCCGGATGACGGCCACGGCACCGATGACGCCAGCCGCGCGACATGGCGCCGGGCTGAGACATCGCCCATCGTTCCTTATTTGTTCATGTCGTGATTTGTCAAGGCGGCGGCGTAAGGGAACCGGCCTCCCCGGCTGCTCAGCGCTCGCCGAGATCGTGGATGGTTGGCGTGAGGCCGTCGGCGGTGATGTCGAGGGTCGCGAGCGTGATGGGCAGCTTGAACCGGCGCCGCCCGGCGCTGCCGGGGTTGAGATACAGCACGCCGCCGACGGTCTCGATCTTCGGCGCGTGGGAATGCCCGGACACCAGGACATCGACGCGGAGCGCGCCGAGGTCGGCCTGCAGGGCTTTGCGATCGTGCAGGACGAAGATCGTGCGGTCGGCGAGGCGCACAAGTTCGGTCTCGGCGTATTCGGCGGCCCAGCCGGCCTTGTCGATGTTGCCGCGGATAGCGGTGACCGGCGCGATGCGGCGCAGCGCCGGGATGATGT
Organism: Tardiphaga sp.; assembly: GCA_040512975.1. GTDB lineage: Bacteria > Pseudomonadota > Alphaproteobacteria > Rhizobiales > Xanthobacteraceae > Tardiphaga. The sequence continues at coordinate 30,129 of JBEVEC010000090.1, forward strand.
CGGGATTGCCGATGTCGCCGCCGTGGATGATGTGATCGACGCCGGCCAGGCGGCGCTCGGCTTCGGGTCGCAACAGCCCGTGGGTATCCGAGATGATGCCGATCCGAAACGCCATGGCGGCTATCGCCCGCGCTGCATCTCGTCGCGCCGCATCGGCATCGCATCGACCCGCCCGAACAGATCGTCCGCAGCCAAAGGCTTGTCGGACGCAATCGCGGTATTGCCGTCCTTGCCGATCAGAAACACGCGAAAGCGTTTGCCGTCGGTGGAGAGCGAGGCCCTGATCTGCCGCGACCGCGCGCTCTCGTCGCGCGCCTCGACCAGTACGATGGCGCGCTCGGACATGCCCTTCGCGGCCCGCTGATAGATCTGCCGCTGCGCCTCGCCCGCGGGATCATCGGGCGGCGCGACGACGACCAGCACGCGCTTGCTCCAGCGGAATTGGTCGAACGGCGCGGCCTTGCTCCCGCTGGTCATGCACAACACTCCCAGGACAATGATCGCCAGATGTCGCAATTGCATGTTGGTTCTCTCGCTGCAGCGAGAACCTAACCCCAAAGGCTGCCGAACGATCCATCGAGGCGGCCCCGCCGATGATGGACAGCGCTATTCGGTGGGACGCTTGAGCGCGGCAAACCATTTGGCATAGGGCGTGTTCTTGACCATGTGCCGGTTAAGATCGGCCGCGCCGTCGGTCCACCAGACGTCGCCGCGTTCGCCCAGCGCATGCTTGGCCGCATCGACGGCCTGGTGGGCGGCGGCCTCGGCGGTGGCGTCGTCATTCTGCCTGGCTGTCTTGACGGCCCGCCGCGCCGTCATCAGTTGCGAGACAAGCGCCGCTTTGTCCGCCTCCGGCAGGGACGGATCGGCCAGCCGCCACAGCCGCCCCTTCACGACAAAATATCGGCCGTCGGGTGTCACGGGGTGCTGCAGTGCCACGGATTTGCGGACCGGGGACGTCAGGTAACGACCATCGCGCGCAAGTCGCGCATGATCGTGTTCAGCCTTGCCATGTTCGTCCTGTCTTCGTTGAACAAACCCATCGCGACCCGTCCCATTCCATGCCACGCGGCACGCTGGGCAGAACGTGATTTGCGCCGCAGGGTTCCGCGACGGGCCTGCTACAGGTCAAGCACCAGCCGTTCCGACGCTGAACCAGCGGTGCAGACCAGCAGATGGCGCTCGCGGTCGCGCGGCGACAGCGCGCGGTCGCGGTGGATCGGCTCGCCTTCGAGCCAGCCGACCTTGCACGAGCCGCAGATGCCGCCGCAGCACGACGCCGGGACGTCGATCCCGGCCTCGGTGAGCGCCGCGAGCATGCTCTGGCCGGCGGCCATCGCGATGTCCTTGCCCGTGCGTGCGAGCACCAGCGTATAGGCCCTGGCCGTGGGATCGACCGGCAGCGGCGGCGGCACGAAGCGCTCGATATGGACGTGCTCCGCCGGCCAGTCGCGCGACGCCTGCTCGAAATCGTCGATCATGCCGTCGGGACCGCAGCAGCCGAGGCCGACATCCGCCGCGGGGCGGCCCACCAGCGCCGCGAGATCCGGCCGTGGCGCGACCGAGGTGTCATGGATCACGACGTGACCCGACGCCAGCAGCGGCTGCAGCAGGCTGATGAGCGGCGGCGTGCCGCGCGCGATCATGTGCAGCGTGAAGTCACGCCCTTCGCTGCGCTTGAGATATGACGCCGCCGACAAAAACGGCGTCACGCCGATGCCGCCGGCGACAAAAGTGAAGCGCGTCAGATGCGCCGGTAATGCCAACCCGCCGCGCGGCAGCGACACGCCGACGGTGTCGCCGCGTCGGAGTTCGTCATGCAGCCGGATCGAGCCGCCCCGTCCGCCCGCCTCGCGCTTCACGGCCACGACGTAGCGCTTGTTGTCTGCGGGGTCGTTGCAGAGCGAATAGGTGCGCACCAGGCCGCCGGGCAGATACAAGTCGATATGCGCGCCGGCCTTGAAGGGCGGCAGCTCCCAGCCATCGGGATCGACCAGCACGAACACCTTGATGCCGTCGCCACCATCCGCGACGGCGTCGACGAGGGTCCTGACCGTCGTGACCGGCAGCGCCATTAGGGGATGCTCCGCACCACGTCGCCGACGCGCACGATGCCGCCCTGCAGGATCTTGCAGTTGAGGCCCGAGCGGTTGATCAGCGGATCGAAGATCGACTTGCCGGTGATCTCCTCAATGTGACGGCACGGGATCGACAGCCGCGTCGATTCCAGCAAGGTCTCGCCGAGCCAGAACTGGCGGCCGACCAGATGCGTCAGCGGCACGCCGGCCACGGTGACGTTGCGGCGGTGTTCTTCCGGCGCAAGGTCGATGTCATGGTCGCGCTTCAGCGCCACCAGCGTCTCGTATTCGAACAGCGTGACCTGCCGGCCCTCTTCCGGCCGGTGTGAGTAAAACCCCTCCTCGCGGCCAATCATGTAGCGGTCGCCTTCGATGCCCTTGCCGGAAATGAGCGTGAGCTCAGGCATCTCGCGCATCGGCAGGAACGCGCGCGGCGTGATGTGAAGGTGGCGCACGACGCCGGTCCAGGCCGGGACGACGGCGTTAGGTGAAGTCAGAGTGTCGAGCATCGCTCATGTCCTATGCGGGATTAAATTTCCGCGATCGATGTTGAGTGGGGAAAATAAGTGGTGGCAGTGAGGTCCGCCGGCCTCGGACGTCATCACCGGGCTTGACCCGGTGATCCATCCTCTTCGTGTGCGGAGATGGATGGCCGGGTCGAGCCCGGCCATGACACCGCGAGTGAGACAAGCCTCAGGTCAATTCCTTCTTCGCGGTTTCCGGCGCGAAGGTGGTCGCGATGGCCGTGATCCCGGCGCAGACGATCAGGAACACAGACACCGGCCAGGTGGCGCCACCCGCCCAGGCCATCAATGACGCCGCGATCAGCGGGCTGAGGCCGCCCGAGATCGCCGCGCCGACCTGGAAGCCGAGCGACGCGCCGGAGTAGCGCAGCTTGGCGGTGAACAGTTCGGAATACCAGGGCGCGCCGACGCCGAACATCACCATCTGGCCGAACGAGATCGCCGCGACGATGGTCAGGATCACGATGGTCGGGTCGCGGGTATCGAGCAGCCAGAACATCGGGAAGGCAAACAGCGCCGAAAAGGCGCAGCTGGCATAGAACATGGTCTTGCGGCCGACCTTGTCGGACAGCCAGCCGAACAGCGGGATCGAGCCCAGCGCCACCACCGACGAGATGAAGGCGGCGTTCAGCACCAACCCGCGCGACAGGCCGAGCCGCGACGTCGCGTAGGACATGATGAACACACCGGCGATCGAGGCATAGGCGATTTCCGAGATCTTCAGGCCCACCGCCGTGAAGAACGGACGGCGGTGATATTTGAAGATGTCGACGATCGGCATCTTCACCACCTCGTTCTTGGCCTTGATGGCGCGGAACGCGGCGGTCTCTTCCATGCTCAGTCGAATCCACAGCCCGACGCCGACCAGCACGATCGAGATCAGGAACGGGATGCGCCAGCCATAGCTCATGAACTCCGCTTCCGGCAGCTGCGACACCAGCGCGAACATGCCGATGGCGGCGATGTTGCCGACGGGATTGCCGACCTGCACCATGCTGCCGAGGAAGCCGCGCTTGTGGGTCGGGCAGTTCTCCACCACCATCAGCACCGCCCCGCCCCATTCGCCGCCGAGGCCGATCCCCTGCAGGAAGCGCAGCACGATCAAGAGCAGCGGCGCGGCGACGCCGATCTGCGCATAGGTCGGCAACAGGCCGATGCAGAAGGTGCCGACGCCCATCACCATGATGGTGATGGCGAGCATCGCCTTGCGGCCGACGCGGTCGCCGTAATGACCGAAGATTGCAGCGCCCAGCGGACGGGCGAGAAAGCCGACGGCGTAGGTGCCGAACGCGGCGATGGTCGCCGACGCGGCGTCGCCGGTGGCGAAGAAGATCTTGTTGAACACCAGCGCGGTGGCCGCACCATAGATCAGGAAGTCGTACCATTCGACGGCGGTGCCGATCACGCTCGACCAGACGATCTTGCGCAAGGTGGCCGCGTCGTCGGGGATGGCGATGGTCGGGGCGATCGTGTATTCGTCTGCGACGGTCATGGTCACTCCTTGAAAAGACATGTTCAGTTTCAGGGCGCACGCTCGCGTTCCGCGCAGCGACATCTCGCGACGCAGTCCGGTGTCTGGAAATCCTCGGTGCAGTCGGCCGCCCGCTGATGGACGACCGTGTGTGTCGGTGCAGGCGGTGCCGCCTGCTGTCACAAAATTCAACAGGTTTACTGACAGAAATCAACGTCACCAAAATCGGCAGTTGATGCCGAAATTGGCAAAATCGTCGTTCTGCTCATGCAGCATGCTGAAACACGCGTTTTCCCGGCCTGTTTGCCTAATTTATCCTTGCCGTTGCCGGAAATATCTGCAGGGATGTTTTCTGCCAGTAACAGGCCGGCCGCACCACGGCGGCGATATCCCGGACGGCTCTTCCGCAAGCGGCGCGCGTTCTCTACAACAAGGTCTGTCAGGAGAACGGCATTGCTCGACGTCAGCAAGAATGCGGTGGGCTTCAACCTGCGCCAGTTGCGCACGGTGAAGGGGCTGACGCTCGACCAGCTCGCCTCGCAGAGCGAACTCACGCGCGGCTACATTTCACTGGTGGAGCGCGGGCTGAAAACGCCGTCGGTCAACGCGCTGCTGCGGCTGGCCGCGGCACTCGACGTCAACGTCACCTATCTGTTCGATCCGAGCCCGACGCCGGCGCCGCGCTATACGTTGTTTCGCCAGGGCGAAGCGCAGACCCCGTCGCAGGACGACGGTGTCGACCTGCTGGCGCTGGCCGCCGGGCGCACGCGCAAGATGATGGAGCCGTTCCTGATCCGGCCGCCGCTGAAATACGCCCCGCGCGCGTCCCACGCCGGCGAGGAATTTCTGTTCGTGATCTCGGGCAAGATGGCGATTCGCATCGAGGACGAGGAGCTCACCCTCAAAAAGGGCGACTGTCTGTATTTCTCCGGCGAAACCCCGCACTGGGTGCGCAGCCTCGGCAAGCCGAAGGCGGAAGTGTTGCTGGTCGTGTCGGCGGCGTCGGAGCGGTAGCGGCGGCACGTCGTCCCTGCGAACGCAGGGACCCATAACCCTCGCTATCTTGAATAACAAAAGGGTCTCACCGCCCTGCTCCGATAACGCGCCTCCTCGGCGTATGGGCCCCCGCTTTCGCGGGGACGACGGCTGAGGCCGTACATACAAAAAACGCCGGCCTGATCACTCAGGCCGGCGTCTTTATTCAACCCTCCGCCTGCGGCGTCGGATTATTCCTTCTTGTCGACGTTCCAGAACACCGGCACGGCGGCGCCGGCGATGATGCCGGTCAGCGAGGTGCGCCAGACGCTGGGCGACTGGTATTCGCCGAGCGGGATGTAGGCGACCTGGTCGTAGACTTCCTTCTGCACTTCGGCGGCGAGCTTCTTCTGCTCGTCGGGATTGGTCGTGCGCGAATATTTGTCGCGCAGGTCTTCCAGCTTCGGATCGTCGATCCAGCCGAACCAGCCGCCGTTCTTGCCCTTGCCCGAGGTCGACACGTTGCCGATCGGATTCAGGATGTCGGCGCCGACCCAGTTGGTGAAGAACATGTTCCAGCCGCCTTCCTTGATCGGCTTCTGGCTGGCGCGGCGCGTGACCACGGTCTGCCAGTCGGTGGCCTGGACCTCGACCTTGAAGCCGGCGTCGCGCAGCTGCTGCGCGGCCACGATCGGCTGCGCCTTCAGCGTCGAGACGTCGGTCGGCGCCATGATCACGACGGGCGTGCCGTCATAACCGGACTCCGCCAACAGCTTCTTGGCTTCCGCCATGCCGTTGCCCTTGGTCAGGCTTTCCGCGCCGAGATCGGTCGCGTTCGGCGTGCCGCAACCGAACACGGCGCCGCAGACCTTGTAGTATTCGGGATTGCCGACCAGCGCGTCGAGCACCGGCTTCTGGCTCATGGCCAGGAAGGCCGCGCGGCGAACCTTGACGTTGTCGAAGGGCGGGAACAGGAAGTTCATGCGGCCGAGCGTCTGGTAACCCAGCGTGTTCAAGAGGCCGACCTTCAGCTCCTTGTCCTTCTCCAGGATCGGCAGCATGTCGAACGGCGCGTTCTCCATGAAGTCGATGTCGCCGGACTGCAGCGCGTTCACCGCGGTCTGCGCATCGGGCATCGTGATCCATTCGACGCGATCGACCTTGACCACCTTGCCGCCCGAGGTCCAGTCCGCCGGCTCCGAACGCGGCACGTAGTCCTTGTTCTTTTCATACACCGCCTTCACGCCGGGCTGGAATTCGGCCTGCACGAATTTGAACGGACCCGAACCGATCTGCTCCGGGATCGCCTTGTCCGCCGGGGTATCTGCGAGGCGCTTCGGCATCATGAAGGGCACCACCGACGACGGCTTGCCGATCGACTCGAGCACCAGGCCGTAGGGCTCCTTCAGAGTCAGCACGATGGTCTTGGCATCGGGCGCTTCCAGGGTCTTGGTGAAGTCCATGAGCTTCTGGCCCATGCCGTCGCGCTGGCCCCAGCGCTTCAGCGACGCCACGCAGTCTTCCGCGGTCACCGGCTTGCCGTCGTGCCACTTCAGGCCGTCGCGCAGCGTGAAGGTGTAGACCATCTTGTCGTCGGAGACCTTGAAGTCGGCCATCTGCGGCTTGACCTGGAATTTCGAATCCATCGCAAGCAGCGTGTCGTAGACCATGTAGCCGTGGTCGCGCACGATATAGGCGGTGGTGATGATCGGATCGAGCACGCGAAGATCCGAATGCATCACCGCGGAGATCGTCTTGCCGGCGGCCAGGGCCGGCGACGACAGCGTGGGAAGCATGAGCGTGGCGGCGAGCGCCACGGCCGGCAGCGTCAATTTCGCAAACGTTGCGGAACTGCGCCAGCGTGAGATGGTGGACATGGGATCTCTCCTGACTTGAAACTAATCATCGGTCGATGATGGATTATGCAACGCGGCAGAATTTTAGGCGGGCCTGCGCATTACCTTTATTATTTAGACTTCAAAGACTTGCATCAACGTCATTGCGCGTCAATCCGGTTTTGCTCACACCGCACGGGACAAGGTTAAGCGGTTCGCGCGATGCGCCGCGCCCATTTGCAAACACAAATCACCTGCTGCTAAGTCTCGCCTCGTGGACCTCGCACGGACGCGCGCGTTGCGCCAGCGAACGAGCCGCGACGCTGTTTATCGACAAGGAACGATCTATGAATCCCGCTGACCTTCCCTTCGATCTCGACCACATGCTGCAGGGCCTCCGCGTCTGGGTCGAATGCGAAAGCCCGACCTGGGATGCGAACGCCGTCAACGGCATGCTCGACCTCGCCGCGCGGGACATGGCGATCATGGGTGCGACCATCGAACGCATCGCGGGACGGCAGGGATTCGGCGGTTGCATCCGCGCGCGCTTCCCGCATCCGAAATTCGGCGAGCCCGGCATTCTCATCGCCGGCCACATGGACACCGTTCATCCGGTCGGCACCATCAACACGCTGAAATGGCGCCGCGACGGCGAGCGCTGCTATGGCCCCGCGATCTGCGACATGAAGGGCGGCAACTATCTGTCGCTTGAAGCCATCCGCCAATTGGCGCGCATCTCGTTCACGACGCCGCTGCCGATCACCGTGCTGTTCACGCCGGACGAGGAAGTCGGCACGCCGTCGACGCGCGACATCATCGAGGCGGAAGCCGCGCGCAACAAATACGTGCTGGTGCCGGAGCCCGGCAGCGCCGGCAACGGCGTCACCTCCGGCCGCTACGCCATCGCCCGCTTCAATCTTGAAACCATCGGCCGCCCCAGCCATTCCGGCGCGACGCTGTCCAACGGCCGCTCCGCGATCCGCGAGATGGCAAAACGAATCGTGCAGATCGACGAGATGACCGGCCCCGATTGCACGTTCAGCGTCGGCATCGTGCATGGCGGACAATGGGTCAATTGCGTCGCCTCCTCCTGCACCGGCGAGGCGTTGAGCATGGCCAAGCGCCAGGCCGACCTCGACAAGGGCGTCGAGCGCATGCTCGCTTTGTCCTCCACCGAGAACGACGTCACCTTCAAGGTGACCCGCGGCGTGACCCGACCGGTCTGGGAACCGAGCGCCGCGACCATGGCACTGTTCGAGAAAGCCAAGGCGATCAATGCCCAGCTCGGCCTGCCCGAACTGACCCATGGCAGCAAAGGCGGCGGCTCCGACGGCAATTTTACCGGCGCGATGGGCATTCCCACTTTGGACGGCCTCGGCGTGCACGGCGCCGACATGCACACGCTGAACGAATATATCGAGGTGCAGAGCCTCGTCGACCGCGGCCGCCTGATGGCCGGCTTGCTCGCCACGCTGGATTGACGCAGGGTTCGTGCTGGCCTGCGCGCCATCGGCGCGTGGGCCGCCATGGCACAGGATTTGCTCATTCCATTACCGGTAACGGCTCGGTCGTTGCGGCAGCAGGAGCCATCGACAACGTGTGTAACAAGCCCCTGGTCTCCGGGTACGGGACCGCGCCGCTTCGTCTTCTTCGCCGCTAGGAACGACCATGCTTGGATATCTCATTCGCCGAATCGTCGCGGCCGTCCCGGTCATGGGCGTGGTGGCGCTGTTCGTCTTCCTGCTGCTGCGGCTGACGCCGGGCGATCCCGCCGCGATCATTGCCGGCGATAACGCCACGCCCGAGCAGCTCGACCGCATCCGCACCCAGCTCGGCCTCAACGAGCCGCTCTATACACAGTTCTTTTCCTGGGTCTGGCATCTGCTGCACGGCGACCTCGGCACCTCGCTGATTTCCAACGTGCCGGTGCTGCAGATGGTCGGCCAGCGCGTCGAGCCGTCGCTGTCCGTGGCGCTCAGCGTGATGCTGGTGTCGATTCTGGTCGCGGTGCCGCTCGGCGTCCTCGCCGCATGGAAGCACGGCACCTGGATCGATCGCTTCGTCATGGCGCTGTCGGTGCTCGGCTTCTCTGTGCCGGTCTTCGTCATCGGCTACGTGCTGGTGCAGATCTTCGCCATCGACCTGCGCTGGGTGCCGGTGCAGGGCTTCCGCAGCATTTTTCGCGGTTTCGGTCCGTTCTTCGAGCGCATCGTGCTGCCGACCGTCGCGCTGTCCTTTGTCTATGTCGCGCTGATCGCGCGCATGACGCGCGCGGCGATGCTTGACGTGCTCGGCGAGGATTATGTCCGCACCGCGCGCGCCAAGGGCATCAACGAGGGCGGCGTGCTGTTCCGCCACGCGCTGCGCAACGCCGCCGTGCCGGTCATCACCGTGATCGGCACCGGCTTCGCGCTGCTGATCTCCGGCGTGGTCGTTACCGAGAGCGTGTTCAACCTGCCGGGCATCGGCCGCCTCACCGTCGACGCCGTGCTGGCGCGCGACTTCCCGGTGATCCAGGCCATGATCCTGCTGACGTCGGGCGTCTATGTCTGCGTCAACCTGCTGATCGACCTTGCTTACGCCCTGCTCGATCCCAGAATTCGTTACTAGGAACTCGTATCTGATGGCGATCGAAACCCTTCCCAACCCGGCCCTGCCCTCGCGCAGCGGCCCGACCTTCGGCTTTCTCACCGCGTCGCCGATCATCGCGGTGGCGTCCGTCTGCCTCGCACTGGTGATCCTGTCGGCGATCTTCGCGCCGTGGCTGACCTCGCACGATCCGCAGTTGCTGGCGCCTGCCCTGCGGCTGAAGCCCGCCAGTTCGGAATATCTGCTCGGCACCGATGCCTACGGCCGCGACGTGCTGGCTCGCATCGTCTATGGCGGCCGCATCTCGCTCTTGATCGG
>JBEVEC010000204.1:0-41344 GCA_040512975.1 Tardiphaga sp.
ATCGGCGATCTGCTGTTCGGTTTCGGCGCGCGCACTGAATACGACTTCCTGCATGATTCCAAATTGCTGCGCATCGGCGCGACGTTCCGCCATTCCGACGGCCGCGCTATCGCGGCACGACGGCGCAAGGGCACCAAAAACACGTTGCTCGATGCCGACGACCAGCCGCTGAGCGACGATCACTTCGGCGTGCTGCTCGGCGGCGTCTCGCGCATCGCCTTCAACCGCGAATTCGGCATGACCGCGCGGGCGCTCCGCGAGGGCGGCGACGAACTGCTCAGCGCCGGCGGCCGTCTGGCCGAGACATTGGCGGCGAGCTCGGCCGGCATGGCCGAGCTGTCGCGCATCAAGGACCGGCTGCAGGACCAGGCGTCCGAATTGTTCACCGCGCGGCGCTCCGGCAGCAAGCCGTTTTATCTGGCTTGCGACCGCCGTGATGACGCCGACAAGGCGATGCGCGACGCGGTGGTGACGCGCGATGCCCTGCAGCAGTTGAAGCAGGCGGTGGACGAGGCCGAGGCCCATCTGGCGGGCCTGAACGCGGCCCATGCGGCGAGCGGCGCCACGCTGGCGTGCTGGCAGCGCACGCTACGGGTTCGCGCGGATCTGGCGAGGCTCGAAAGCATCGACGCCGAATATGCGGCGCTGGCGGGGCTGCCCGTGGTGGCCGGGCCGGTGCTGGCGGAATGGCGGTCGGCGCTGGATCTGCATGGTACGTTGGCAAAGGAGATTGCCGGGCTCGATGCTGCCGTAGCGGCCGAGGTCGCCGAGATCGATGCGATGACCGTGGATAGTCCCTTGCTGGCAGAGGGCCCGGCGATCGAGGGGCTGCGCGAGAGGCTCGGCGCGGTGCGCAAGGCGATCGACGATCTGCCGCGGCGCCGGCAGGCGCGTGATGCCGCCGAGGCGACGCTGGACGACAGCGCGAAGCGGCTCGGCTTTTCGTCCTCGTCGGATCTGCTCGAGCGGCTGCCGTCGGACCCAGCATTGGCGGCGGCCCGCGATCTGGTCGCGCAGCTGCGGCGCGTGACCGAGGACCTGGCGGCGATCGATGGCGCGCATGATCGCGCCGCGAAGGAGCTGGCCGAATTCGCCGTCGAGGACGTTGAGGCGCAGCTCGTCTCCGATATCGAGCCGGTGCGGCAGCGTTTCGAGGCGCTCGGCGACATTCCTGGGCAGGAGGAGCGGCTGCACCGCGACCGCGCGGCGCTGGCCGTCGAGCGTGCGTCGCTGGAGGATGCCGTTGCGGCACTCGATCCGTCACCCGGGGCGCTCGACCGGCTGCGGGCGCTGCCGCTGCCCGATCGCGCGACCATCGCGACCTATGCCAATGTCACCGAGCTTGCCGCATCGGACGTGAAGCGGCTGGATCAGTCGATCGCGACCATCGATAGCGGCATTGCCGCGACCGAAGCCGAGCTGGCGCGTCTGACCGGTCCGGGCGCGATGCCGACCCGCATCGATCTTGGTGCTGCGCGGGCGAGCCGCGACGTGCGCTTCGACGATCTGCGCGCCGGGCTCGACGCCGATCGCGGCCTGCGCGCGGCACAGGTCGAGGAGGCCTTGCGGGTCTCGCAGCAGATCGACGACATCACCGACCGGTTGCTGACCGGCGCTGAGCGCGCCACGCGTCTGGAGGACGCGCAGCGGCGCGTCGCCGACTGCCGCAAGGAGCGCGATCTCGAGATCTCCCGGCGCGACAGCCTGCAGCGCCGGCTCGAGGAACTTGGCGCGCAATGGACCGAAGCCTGGCGTTCGTCCGGGCTGGCGCCGCACGGCGCCGTCGAAATGCAGCGCTGGCGCGACCGGTTCGACGGCATCGTCACGCGGCTCGACAAATGCGACCTGCAGCGCGTGCAGATCGACGCGCAGGCGGCGAGCCTCGCGAGCTGCAAACAGGCCGTGGTGACATTTCTGATCGGCGTCGGCCGCAAGCCGGATCAGGCGCTACCGGCAGGCGTGCTGTATCGCGAGGCCAGGGGGCGCGTCGACCAATTGATCGCGGCATGGAGCGATGCCAAGGCGCGCGCCGCCACGAAGCGCCGCCTCGAACGCGATGTCGCGGAGGCCAACGACGCGCGGCAAAAACTGCAGGTCCGCGTCGCGTCGCTGCAGCAGCAATGGTCGCCGACCATGACGGCCATCGGACGCTCGGGCGAGGCGACGCCGGCGGATGCCGAGGCGGCGCTCGCCGTCTGGCATTCAGTGGGCGTGCCGAAGGCCAGTTTCGAGCGCGAAGGGCGAAGCGTCGCGACCATTGCCAGCGACCTCACGGATTTCGAGCGCGATGTCGCCGACCTTCTCGACCGGGTCGCGCCCGACTTGCGTGATCTTGCTGCCCAGGACGGGCTGTCGCGCATTGCCGAACGGCTGGCCGCGGCGCGCAACTTTCATGATGCGCGCGAGCGCCTGCGGGCCGGCGTCGCCAAACGGCTGGCAAGCCGCGCCACGCTCAATGCCAGGCTCACCGCCGCCATCGCGGCGCTCGACGAGGCGTGCCGGATCGTCGGCGCTGCCGACGTCGCGGCCTTGCCGGAACCGATCGGACTTTTGAGCGCGCGCCATGCGCTGGAGAGCGAGCGCGCGTCGCTGCAGCAGCATCTGCATGACATTGCCGACGGCCACGACGAGCAGGCGCTGCGCGCCGAGCGCGAGGGGCTCGATCTTGATCAGCTGCCGGCCGGCATCGAACGCGAGAAGCTGCGGCAGGAGCAGTTGCTGAAGGATATCAGCGGCGCGTCCGCGCTGCATCATCAGCAACAGCGCGAACTGGAGGCGCTGACCAAAGGACGCAATGCGGCGGCAGCAGCGGCGCGGCGTGCGGAGGCCGGTGCCGAGATCGTTTCCATCGCGGAAGACTGGCTGCTGAAATCGGCCGCCGCACAGCTGGCGCGCCGCGCCATCGATCTGCATCGCGCCAAGGTGCAGGATCCCATGATCGCACGCGCCAGCGACCTGTTCGCCATGGCCACGGCCGGCGGCTTTGCCGGGCTCGGCATCGACTATGGCGACGAAGACCAGCCGGTGCTCGTCGCGCGGCGGCCCGACGGCGAGCGTGTGCAGGTCAGCGGACTGAGCGAAGGCACGCGGGACCAGTTGTTTCTGGCGCTGCGTCTCGCGCTGCTCGAACGCCGCACGTCGGAGCCGATGCCTTTTATCGGCGATGACCTGCTTGCGAGCTTCGACGAGAAGCGGACGCTGGCCACGCTGCGATTGCTGGCGGCGGCCGGACACGAGCGACAGGTGATCGTCTTCACGCATCACCAGCATGTCTCGGACCTCGCGCGATCGCTTGTGGAGCACCACGTCGACGTGATCGACCTGTAAGAGTCTCGGCCCGCGCCCCGACGCAGCAACGCTTTTCAGCGACTACAGATAGTTCGTGCACTGGCGGCAATCTCCGCGTGCGCAGCCGCGCCGCAAAGTTTAGTAACCAATTTCATTTAGGTATTTGGCTGCGACGCGGGATTTCAAGGCGCCGTAAAGGGGATGGCGGCGATTTCATGTCGCATGGTTCGGATGACAGCGAGAACTATTGGCCGGGCTATGTCGACGCATTGACGTCGATGGTGCAGGTGCTGGCCTTCGTCATGATGATGCTGGCGATGGCGGTGTTCGTGCTGTCGCAGAGCGTTGCCAAGCACGCCGTCGAAGCCATTGCCAAGGTGATCAATGCCGAGGTCGACCCGAAGGCGGATGTCAAGACGATGACGCAAGCGGTGATGGACCAGGTGCAGAAGCTGCAGTCGGCGGCCGCGGGCGGCGAGGCGCACAAAGCCGAACCGTCGCCGGCCACCAAGGCCGCGGCAACCGCCGAGAGCGAGAAGATTTCCGGCATGCGGGTCGCTGGGGGACGATCGACCAGCGATAACACGCGTATCCAGGTCGATCCGGCGGCGCCGCGTCTGACCGTGAATTTCGAAGAGCGCAGCTTCAGGGTGCAGCCTGACGGCGCGGCGTCGATCACAAACCTTGTCGACGAGCGCAAGATCGCCGAGCGCGGGCAGCTCGTCATCATCAATGCCTATGCCTATTCCGGCGACGGCGCGCTCTCCGAGGCGCGACGGTTGGCCTATTACCGGGCGATGATGGCGCGCAAGCAACTGGTGGACGCCAAGGTGAGGCCGGACAGCATCCGGGTCAACGTCACCGACACGTCGGACAAGCAAAAGGGCATGACCATCGACATGGTCGTTGCAGACAAGAGCGCCAGCTAAAGCGGCGAGGAAGCCGTGGCTTCCGCCAAAGGACACGTCGATGGAAAAGCGGATCGCCTATATTCTCTACAAGATGATCGGGCTGATCGTCCTGATCGGTCTGGTCAGTGCCTGGCAGTGGGACTTCATCGCCGAAGGCGTGATGGCGCATGTCTACACCACCGGCTCGATCCTGAGCGCCTTCGGCTTCGCCATCGTCATGGCCTTCATCTTCGTCGCCAAGCTGAAGAACGAAGTGATCGCGTTCAACGCGCTGAAGGAGATGTGGGACGACATCCGCATCGGGCGCCTCGAGCAGTCCCGGGATCCGCTGTGGCGGCACTACCGCTGTTCGCGCCCCGGCCGGCTGTTCAAGCGTCCGCGTCTGCTCGGCCACGCCTATGACCTCGTCACGGAAGAGCTGGCGCGCACCAAGAAGATCCGTCTCTCGGTCGAAACCATGAACACGCTGGTCCACAAGATCAGCCAGACCATCGACGACGAGAAATCGCTGCTCGGCTACATGTCCGGCCTGCTGGTCTTCATGGGCCTGATCGGCACCTTCATCGGCCTGCTGCACATGGTGGGCTCGATGGGCGGCATCATCGGCGAGCTGGCCAGCTCCGCCGGCGGCTCGGCGTCGCCCGATGCGTTCCAGAAGCTCCTTGGCGCGCTGCAGGAGCCCCTGAAGGGCATGGCCTCGGGCTTCGCGGCGTCGCTGTTCGGTTTGTTCAGCTCGCTGATCGTCGGCCTTTTGGCGCGCATGGCCGGGCAGGCCGCGGGCGTGCTGAAGCATGAATTCGAGGCATGGCTCGCCGGCGTCGTGCAGATCGGCGACGACGAATACGGCAATGACAGCGCGACCGAAACCGCGGGCGTGGCGCGGCACGGCATCGACCGTGCGCTGGTGCAGACCGTCGGTAGCATTCTCGAAGATTATTCGCGGGTGGCTTCCACCTTCGATCAGGCGGTGCGGCTGCTGCACGATATCCAGGTCAGCCAGCAGCGCCAGGAGACGCGCATCGACACCATTGCCGACGGGCTGTCGCGCTTCGGTGCAGGCATGGAAACGCTGTCGGAGGAGATGTCTGCCATCGTCGCGACCGAACTCACCGCCACCCGCGCGATGATGCGGGAGATGGAGCAGTCGCATTCGGTCAATGTGCGCTCGCTCGCCAACAATCACGCCCAGACGGCGGTGCAGCTCGCCGCGGCCATCGAGCGCAGCGCGTCGGTCGCCGAACAGATGCCGATGCAGGTCCATGCCAGCATCGAATCCAGGGTCGACGACGCCGTGAAGGATGCCATGCAGCCGATCGGCATGTCGGTGTCCCAACAGATGCATCGCCTTGAAAGTGCGGTCGCGCAGTTGAACGCTCAGCCGGCCGGCCGGGATGCCTGGTCCCAGGAGCGCAACGAGGCCTCGGACCATCTGGAAAACAGGATATCGAACGGGTTCGACAGCCTGAACCAGAACATCACGGCCGCATTCTCGGCCTATTCGGGCGTGTTGAAGCTTGCGGTGACCGCGCTCGAGAAACACGACGTCGTCGCCGATCGCACCACGCGAACGCCTGCAGTGCAGGCACAGCCCATGAACAGCAGCGCCGCCGGTTAGTTTATCTGGGGACGGCCACGGGCTGGTCCTCGCGAGGAGACTTCGAATGAAAAGCGCCGAACCATCGACCGCAGCGCAGACGCTCACGCCCGACTCGCTGAAGCTGAAGAAGAAGACGTTCTCGCGTCGTCACAGCCGGCATGACTGCGTCGTCATCAGCACGATGAAGATCGTCGATATCGGCGCCGAATTCGACGGCGCACTGCTTGAACTGTCGCAGGGCGGCTGCACGTTTCGTCAGGCCAGCATGTTCGTGCTCGACCGCATCAATGAGACGGTGCTCGTCCGCACCGAATTCTTCGAGGCCGAAGGCCGCATCCGTGCGGTGCGCGAGGATGGCTACGGGGTGCAGTTCTTCAACGAGATCGACGAGGATGTGGTCACCCGCATCGTCGCGCAATACGGTTTCAAAGTTGCGGAATCATTCCTGGCCAAGCGCAACTAAAGTCCGCAGCTCCACGAAACACCGCCTGCATGTGTATCACCGCTGCGCGCTGTCCACGCGTTGCGACATGACAAATGCTGTCCGGACTGCAGCAGGTTTCAGGCTGCGCGACTACACTACCACAGATGGTTGCAGCGCCGCCGTGGCGTAGTGTAGTTGCTAAGTCATTGTTCCCACATAGATTTTTATAGATCGATCAAGTCCATTTAACTGGCGATTAACGATAATGAATTATTAACAGCATGATAGACGACCGTTTTCATTTGTAAGCTGTTTTTCATGAGCGTGAGTGCACATCACTTTGGTCGAACGACTCATGACGTGATGGGACGCTCGGGGCGTCGTCGAAATTCGCCGTGCATTCGATTCCCGATCGATATCATCTCGCGTCTGACCGCAGCGATTTCGGGTCGACGCCGCGTATTTGCCTTGTGTCCTGCGATCATGCTGGCGGGCTGTGTCAGTTCGACGGTGCCCAACAGCCCGTTTCTGACAGCGGTTGCAAGCGTTGCATCCAAGCGGCCGGCCGCGGCAACGACCGCACCGTCGCAGGCCGCACTGAATGCCAACGCGCAGATGCCGGACGCGACCACGACGGGCTCGATACCGCCCGCAACCGTTGCCGCGGACGATAGCGCCGGACCATTCGCGCTGCGCGGTACGGTAAGTCCCGCGGCAAGCGATGCACCCGAGAGCGTCGCCCATCGCAAAGCGGTCTATCCACAGATCGCGAGCGCGTCGTCGGACATGGTCGGGCTGTTTGCTGCGGCGAAGATTGTCCCGCCGTCGGCGGCTGACGTCGTTGTCCCGCCGTCGGCGATGCGCGGTCGCGGGCGGCTGATCTCGCTCAATGACGCGGTCGGCGCCGCGGTGCTCAGTCATCCGCTGATGGGCGCGCAGGCGGCCAAGGTAACTGGCTCGCTCGCCGATGTGCGGACCGCGCAGGGCGCGACCAAGCCGCAATTGCAGGTCTATGCCGGATCGGGCGGATCCTATCTCGGCTCCTATTTGAACGCGCCGGCGCAGTTCGGCGACATCAACATTCCCGGCAGCTCGCGCTCCGACGCGGGCTTTACGCTGCGCCAGCTGATCTATGACTTCGGTGCTGCGAAAGCCGACATTCTACGCAGCAAGTCGCTGGTGTCTGCGGAGCGCCTGCGCCTCGCCGACCAGGCCGAAGACATCGCGCTGCGCACGGTGAATGCCTATCTCAATCTGCTCGAACAGGACCAGCTGATCTCGCTGATCGACCAGGTCGTGAACGACAACAACAGCTTCGCCAATCTCGTCCAGATGAACGAGACCCAGGGCAACGGCACCTCGGCCGACGTCAACCGCATCAAGTCCAAGGTGATCGAGGTCGAGGCCATGCGTACCGACATCACGACGGCGTACAAGGTCGCGCAGGACGAGTTCTATCGGCTGACCAAGCTCGACTCGAGCGCCGTGCGCGCGCCGAAATCCATCCTCACCGAAGTCCCGCCGTCGCTCGACGTCGCGCTGCGGACGGCGCAGCAACAGAACCCGTCGCTGCTGGCGTTGAATGCCGTCGGCGCGTCCGTCGATCAGCAACTCGCCTCGCAGCGCGCGCAGGGCCTGCCGCGCGTCGATCTGCAGGGCGACGGGCTGGTCAAGCATTACCTCGGTGGCGCCGCGGCCAGCCAGGGCATCGTCGATACCCGGATGATGGTGATGGTGTCCTACAAGCTGCTCGATGGCGGCATCATCTCGGCGCAAGCCGATCGCATCCGTGAGGATCGCAAGGCCAACGATTTCAGGACGCTCGACGAGCGTGAGTCGATCGAACTCAACCTGCGCCGCTTCTACCAGTCGATGTCCGCCAACCGCGTCAAGGAATTGTCGGCCATCCAGGGCATCACCACGGCGAAGAAGGCCAACACGCTCTACCTGGAGCAGTTCAAAGCGGGCAAGCGGACGGTGTTCGAAATCCTCGACAGCCGCATGGTGGTTTTCACCATGCAGCGCAATGCCGTCGACAGCCGCTTCGAGCAGTTGCGCGCCGGCTACGGAATTTTGCGCAACATGGGTCGCCTGGTGGAGACCGCTATTCGGAGCTAGGGCCCCGAAAATCGCTCTGCATCCGCTCAAGTTGTTGTCGCGAAGGCGTTGATATCAAAGCGGGTGGCAAGCATCGCATGACGTGCCGATGCGCGCTTGGTGTCATTAAACGGCGAGTAGTTAGTTAACGAAGCGGGGCGATACTACCGATGACGATATTTCTCGCCTTTTCAATTTTCTTCTGTCGGTAATTGCAAGACATGGACGCAGCTGATCCGAAGTTGAGTTCTGCCAAGCCGGACGGTGCCGCCCAGGCTGCGGGCGACAAGACCACGGATGTGGCCTCGGCTGCCGTCGGCGCAGGCATCATCACGTCGGTGCATCGTCCGGCGCCGGGCGCGATCTCCGTGGTGGAGGTGCCGCCGGGCGCGCAGCTCAAACTCGACTTCGCCAGCGGCGACGCCAAATTCGCCATTCTCGACGTCGACCTTGTTCTCGCATTTCCGGATGGCGCCAAGGTCATCCTGCCGGGCTACGCGTTCAACCTGGTCGGCGCCGACAGCTCCGACGCATCGTTTTCCGACAAGTCGGTCTCGCCGCAGCAGCTGCTGTCGCTGGTCGACGATCTGCATCTCCTGGCCGACAACAGTCCGCAGATCCTCGGCTCCAAGGCGCAGCAGGATGCCGATGCCGGCAAGGACCAGGCGGACGCCAAGGACCAGGCTGCATCCGATGCGCCGCCCGCGCCGCCGCCGCAGCCGGCAGCGCCGACCTCCAAATTTACCGGCGTTGCGGATTTTTCCAAGCCTCCGGACCCGACGCCGGATCGCTCCATCAAGAAGCCCGACGAGGCCGTGCCGGCGTCATCGGGCTCGCCGCCGTCGCACCACACGGCAGACGGCGGGTCCGTGGGGACATCGACGACGGTCACGGATGGCGGCGGCAGCGGCAACGGCAATGTCAGCGCGGCGCATCTCGACGTGGTGCTGCTCGGCGTGTCCGGCGATCAGGTCACCACCCTGCCATCGGGCGGCGTGCAGATCCTCGGCGCCGCGTCCAACACCGCCGCCGGCACCGATCCGTCCTTCGCCGTCCAGCAGCAGACCCGCATGCTGACCGGTACGGCGTTCAACGACGTCATCTATGCGGCCAATCCGAACCGGATGCCGTCCGGCACCACCGAGCGCCTGCTCGACGTGCATGTGACCTTCCCGGACGAGGGCGTCACCGCCAAGACTGCGACCATCACCAATCTGCCGGCCGGCTACGCCATCAACAACGGCACACAGGTCGGCGCGAACTGGGTCGTCCAGCTCGACCCCACCGATCCCAGCCATCTGCAGATCGAGCTGGTCTACACGCTGCCGACGTCCGCCACGCAGCCGGACGCCAACGGATTCCTCGGCAGCTTCAACCTCAACATCTTGTTCGGCACCACCGACGCGACCGGTGCGACGCGGCTCTATTCCGGCACGCAGACATTTGTCATCCGCGACATCGCTACGGAATCGGACGTCACGATTACCTCCGCGGACGGCCAGTCCGCCATCTACGGCCTCAACGCGACGCCGCCGGGCGCGGTCATCAATGCGGGCGCCGGCGACGATCTCGTTTATGCGGGGCCGGGCCACGACACCATCGACGGCGGACTCGGCAACAACACGCTGTCCTATAAATATTCCAACACGGGCGTCACCGTCGACCTCGGCGCCGGCACCGCCAGCGGCGGTTATGCGGCCGGCGATGTCATCCAGAATTTCAGCAATATCGAAGGCTCCGCCTATGCCGACCGGCTGACCGGCACCGTCGGCAATAACACGTTCTACGGCAGCGGTGGCGGCGATACGCTCATCGGCAATGGCGGCGTTGACACGGTCGACTACAGCAGCTCCGCGGTCGGCGTCAGCGTCAATCTCACGACCGGCGCGGGATCGGGCGGCCTCGCCAATGGTGATACGCTGATCGGCATCACCGATCTGATCGGATCGGCCACCGGCAACAACTCCCTGGTCGGCAACAGCGACGCCAATGTCATCACCGGCGGCGCCGGCAACGATGTTCTCGATGGCGCCGGCGGCGCCGATACCATCATCGCCGGGGCCGGCGACGACATCGCCGTCTATCGCGGCGGCGAGGCCTCGATCGACGGCGGCACGGGCACCAACACGTTGCAGCTCGCGACGGCGGTCGCCGTCAACTTGGCGAGCGCCGACCAGACGGTCGCCGACGGGGTCATCGTCACCAACTTCCAGAATGTCGATGCCTCCGCGCTCACGACCGGCGTGACCATTTCGGGCTCCGCAGGCGTCAACGTCCTGCGTGGCGGTTCGGGCGCCGACAGCATCGACGGCGCCGGCGGCGCCGACGTCATCTTCGGCGGCGGCGGCAACGACCAGATTATCTATCGCGGCACCGAGGCCAGCATCGACGGCGGCGCGGATACCAACACGCTGATGATGTTGGCGCAGGCCAACGTCAATCTCGGCAACACCGACCAGACCAGCGGCGACGTCACCGCGGTGTCGAACTTCCAGAACGTCGATGCGTCGCCACTGACGTCGGCGCAGTCGATTGCCATCACGGGGTCCGCCGGCGTCAACATCCTGACCGGCGGCGCCGGCAACGACAGCATCGACGGTGGCGGCGGCGCCGACATCATCGCAGGCGGCGCCGGCGAGGACTCCATCGCCTATCGCGGCACCGAGAATGCGATCGATGGCGGCACCGGCGCGAATACGCTGATGCTGCTGGCCGGGGCTGCGGTGAATCTCAGCAACGCTGCCGACCAGACGACGGGCGACGGCACGTCGGTGACGAATTTCGTCAACGTCAACGCTTCGGCGCTGAATGTCGGCGTCGCCCTCACAGGTTCGGCCGCCGCGAACGTCATCACCGGCGGTGGCGGCGACGACAGCATCGACGGCAATGGCGGCGCCGACGTCATCCTGGCCGGCGCGGGCAACGACACCGTGACCTATCGCGGGTCCGAAGCTTCGATCGACGGCGGTGCCGGCTCCGACACGCTGGTGCTTGCCGCCGGTGTCGGCGTCTCCGCGGTCAATTTTGCGGTGGCGGCGAGCGCCGACCAGACGGCGGGCGACGCGGTCAACGTCACGCGATTCGAAAATCTCGATGCCAGCGCGCTTGGGACGGCGCTGAATGTCACCGGCTCGACCGGCACCAACACCATCGTCACCGGCGCCGGTGACGACACCATCGATGGCGCCGGCGGCCTTGATACCATCGCGGCTGGGGCCGGCAACGATAACGTTGTCTATCACGGCACCGAAGTTTCGATCGACGGCGGCTCCGGCAGCAATACGCTGGCGCTGCTCGACGCCACCGATATCAACCTGACGCGCGTCGACCAGTCGGTTGGCGATTCCGTCAACGTCTCGAACTTTCAGAACGTCGACGCCAGCGCGCTGGGGGCGGGGCAGGGCGTCAGCATCACCGGCTCAGCGGCGGCCAATATCCTGACCGGCGGCGCCGGCGCGGACACCATCAATGGCGGCGGCGGGGCCGACGTCATCAATGCCGGCGCCGGCGACGACACGGCGTCCTATTGGGGCACCGAGGTTTCGATCGACGGCGGCAGCGGCAGCAACACGCTGGTGCTGCGCGCCGCGGCCGTCATCAACCTCGCGAATGCCGACCAGACCGCGAGCGACTCGACCTCCGTCGTCAATTTCCAGAACGTCGACGCCTCGCTGCTCAGCACCGGCTCGACCATCACCGGATCGTCGGCGGCGAACATCATCACCGGCGGTTCGGGCGCCGACACCATCGATGGCGGCGGCGGCGCCGACATCATCTCGGCTGGCGCCGGCAACGACGTCGTCTATGTCCACGGCAACGAAGTCTCCATCGACGGCGGCGACGGTAACGACACCCTGGTTCTGCCGGCGTCCAGCACCGTCACGGCGGTCAATTTCGGCGTGGCCGCCGGCCTCGACCAGACCGCGGGCGACACCGCCACCGTGGCGAATTTCGAAAGCCTCGACGCCAGCGGGATGGCCACGGCGCTCACCGTCACCGGTTCGGTGCTGGCGAACACGCTGATCATCGGCTCCGGCAACGACGTCATCCATGGCGGCGGCGGCAGCGACATCATCAGCGCCGGCGCGGGCAATGACGCCATCGACTATTGGGGCACCGAAGTCTCCATCGACGGCGGCACCGGCTCCAACACGCTGGTGATGCGGGCCTCCGCGACCGTCGACCTGACGGCGGCCGACCAGACCACCAACGATTCCACTAATGTCACCAATATCACCAATGTCGACGCCAGCGCGGTAGCGACCGGCGTGACGGTGATGGGCAATGCGGCAGCCAACACCATCACCGGCGGCGCGGGTGCCGACACCATCGACGGCGGCGGCGGCGCGGACGTCATCAATGCCGGGGCGGGCAACGACACGATTGCCGTGCACGGCACCGAAGCCTCGGTTGACGGCGGCGCGGGCTCGGACACTTTGGTGCTCAGCGCCGGCACCACCGTCACCGGCGTCAATTTCGCGGTGGTCGCGGGCGGCGACCAGACCACGGGCGACGCGGTCAGCGTTCGCAATTTCGAAAACCTCGATGCCAGCGCGGTCGCCACCGCGCTCACGGTGACGGGTTCGAACGTCGCCAACACCATCACCGCAGGCGCCGGCAACGACACCATCGACGGTGGCGGCGGCGCCGACATCATCGATGCCGGCGCAGGCAGCGACATCGTCACCTATCGCGGAACGGAATCGTCGATCGATGGCGGCAGCGGCGTCAACACGCTGGTGCTGCAGGCGGTGATCGACGTCAATCTCAGCCGCGTCGACCAGACCATCGGCGACGCCGCCACGGTGATGAATTTCCAGAACGTCGATGCCGGCGCGCTGGGCTCGGCACAGGGCGTCAGCATCATCGGCAGCTCGGTCGCGAACACGCTGACCGGCGGCGCCGGCGATGACGTCATCGACGGCGGCGGCGGCGCCGATGTGATTGCGGCAGGCGCCGGCAACGACATCGTGGCCTATCGCGGCACTGAGGCTTCGCTCGACGGCGGCACCGGCAGCAACACGCTGCAGCTGAAGGCGATGGCCACGGTCAATCTCGGCAATGCCGACCAGACCAACGGCGACGGCGTCGGCGTGGTGAATTTCGACAGCGTCGACGCCAGCGCGCTAGGCCCGGCGCAGGGCGTCTCGATCACGGGTTCGACGGGCTCCAACACGATCACCGGCGGCGCGGGCGACGACATCATCGACGGCGCCGGCGGCGCCGATGTCATCAATGCCGGCGCCGGCAATGACAGCGTGCATTTCTACGGCTCGGAGCTGGTGATCGACGGCGGGCTCGGCTCCAACACGCTGATTCTCGACCATCCCGGCGGCATCACCCGTGTCGATCTCAGCGTGGCGCCTGGCTCCGACCAGACCACCGGCGACACCGTCAACGTTTCGAACTTCCAGAACATCAATGCCAGCATCCTGTCGGCCGGCATCGCGGTCACCGGCTCGTCCTCGGCCAATATCATCACCACCGGCTCGGGCAACGACACCGTCGACGGCGGCGGCGGATCGGACACGATCAGCACCGGCGCGGGCGACGACACGGTCTCCTACTACAATTCCGAAGTGTCGATCGACGGCGGCGCCGGCGTCAATACGCTGGTGCTGCGCGCGGCCGCCAACGTCAACCTGGCCAATGTCGACCAGACCACCGGCGACACGACCACGGTCAAGAATTTTGAGAACGTCGATGCATCGTCGCTGGCGACGGGCACGACCATCCTCGGCTCCGCAGCGGCCAACGTCATCACCGGCGGCGCCGGCAATGACACGATCGACGGCGGCGGCGGCGCCGACGTCATCAGCGCGGGCGGCGGCGACGATACGGTCACGGTGCGCGGCACCGAAGCATCGATCGACGGCGGCACCGGATCCGACACGCTGGTGCTGGCAGCCTCGAGCAGCGTCACATCGGTCAATTTTGCGCTGGCGGCCGGCGTCGACCAGACCGCGGGCGATACGGTCGCCGTGACCGGATTCGAGGATCTCGATGCCAGCGCCATGACCACGGCGCTGCTGGTGAACGGCTCGTCCGGCGCCAATGCCATCACCACCGGTTCGGCGAATGACGTGATCCATGGCGGCGGCGGCGCCGATATCATCGGCACGGGCGCAGGCAACGACACCGTCGACTATTGGGGCACGGAAGTCTCGATCGACGGTGGCGCGGGCAACAACACGCTGGTGGTCCGGGCGTCGTCGACCATCAATCTCGCAGCCCCGGATCAGTCTGCGGGCGATCTCGCGACGGTCACCAATTTCCAGAACGTCGATGCGTCCGGCCTGACCACGACGCAACTGGTCGACATCACCGGCACGTCCGGCGTCAACATCATCACCGGCGGCGCCGGTGCTGACACGATCGATGGTGGCGGCGGCGCCGACGTGATCAATGCCGGTGGCGGCAACGATACGGTCACGTTCTACGGCACCGAAGCGTCGGTCGATGGCGGCGCGGGCTCCGACACGCTGGTGCTGAAGACCGGCTCCACGGTCACATCAGTCAACTTCTCGGTGGCGGCAGGCTCGGACCAGACGGCCGGCGACAGTGTCACCGTCGCCAACTTCGAAAATCTTGACGGCAGCGCCCTGACCACGGCGCTGACGGTGACGGGCAGCACAAGTGTCAACGTCATCACCACGGGCTCCGGCAACGACGTGGTTGATGGCGGCGGCGGCGCCGACGTGATCAGCACGGGCACCGGCGACGACACCGTCACCTATCGCGGCACCGAACTGTCCATCGATGCCGGCAGCGGCACCAACACGCTGATCCTGCAGGCCGCCACAGACATCAATCTCGGCCATGTCGACCAGACCGTCGGCGATTCCGCGTCGGTCAGCAATTTCCAGAACGTGGATGCCGGCGCGCTCGGCGCGACCCAGGGCATCAACATCACCGGCGGCGCGGGCGCCAATGTCATCACCGGCGGTTTGGGCGCGGATGTCATCGACGGCGCCGGCGGGGCGGACGCCATCAGCGCGGGCGACGGCGACGACACGATCGCCTATCGCGGCTCCGAAGTCATGATCGACGGCGGCACCGGCAGCAATACGTTGCAGCTGAAGACCGCAGTGACGGTGGACCTCACCGGTCCGGACCAGACCTCGGGCGACGGCGTCGTCGTCAAAAATATCCAGAACGTCGATGCCAGCGCCCTCGGCGCAGCGCAGGGCGTCTCGATCACCGGCTCATCCGCGGCGAATGCGATCATCGGCGGCGGCGGCGCCGACAGCATCGACGGCAGCGGCGGCACCGACAGCATCAGCGCCGGCGCCGGCAACGACACGGTCAAATATTATGGGACCGAGACGACGGTCGACGGCGGCACGGGCACCGATACGCTGGTGCTGCTGGCCTCGGGCGGCACCTCGGCGGTCAATCTTTCAGTGCCGGCGAATGTCGACCAGAGCTCAGGCGACAACGTCCAGGTCACGAATTTCGAGAATGTCGACGCCTCGGCGCTGGCCACGGCCATCCAGGTCATCGGCTCGTCGTCGGCCAACACCATCGCCACCGGCACCGGCAATGATACCATCGATGGTGGCGGCGGTGCCGATGTCATCACGGCAGGCACCGGCGATGACGCGGTGTCGTATTACGGTTCGGAAGTCTCGATCGACGGCGGCGCGGGCGCCAACACGCTCGTGCTCCGCAACATTGCGACTATCAACCTCGCCAATGGCGACCAGACGTCGGGCGACGGCACCACGGTGTCGAACTTTCAGAACGTCGACGCTTCTGCATTGCTGGCGGGCGCCACGATTTCGGGTTCAGCGGCGGCCAACACCATCACCGGCGGTGCCGGAAACGACATCATCGACGGCGGCGGCGGTGCGGATGTCATCAATGCGGCGGGCGGCGACGACACCGTCACCTATCGCGGCAACGAAGTCTCGATCGATGGTGGCGCAGGCTCCGATACGCTGATCCTCACGTCCAGTGTCAGCGTCACCGCGGTAAACTTCGCCGTGGCCGCAGGCAATGACCAGACGACGGGAGACACCGTCAAAGTCGTCAATTTCGAAAACCTCTCCGCCGGAGGTACGACCACGGCGCTGACGGTAACGGGTTCGTCCTCCGCCAACACGATCACCACCGGCTCCAACGACGACGTCATCCACGGCGGCGGCGGCGCCGATGTAATCAATGCCGGCAAGGGCAATGATGCGGTTGATTTCTGGGGCAGCGAAATCTCGATTGACGGCGGGCTGGGCACCAACACGCTGGTTGTCCGCTCCACCGCCACGATCGATCTGTCCGCGACGGATCAGTCGACCGGCGATCTGACCAATGTCGCCAATTTCCAGAATGTCGATGCGTCCAACCTGACGCTGACCCAGGCCGTGACGGTGCTGGGCTCGTCGGGCGTCAACACCATCACCGGCGGCGCCGGAGCCGACACCATCGATGGCGGCGGCGGCGCGGATGTGATCAATGCCGGCGCCGGCAACGACACCGTCACGGTGCGCGGCGGTGAGGCCTCGATCGATGGCGGCGCCGGCTCGGACCTTCTGGTATTGGCAGCGGCCAGCGGTGTCACCGCGGTCAATTTCGGCGTCGCAGCCGGCGCGGACCAGACCTCGGGCGATGCGGTCGACGTTGCGAATTTCGAAAGCCTTGACGCCAGCGCGATGTCCACGGGGCTCAACGTCACGGGATCGTCCGCGGCCAACAGCATCACCACGGGCAAGGGTAACGACATCATCGATGGCGCCGGCGGCGCCGATATCGTCAATGCCGGCGCCGGCGATGACTCCGTCTCCTATCGCGGCACCGAAGTTTCGATCGATGCGGGTTCGGGCATCGATACGCTGGTGCTGCGTGCATCGGGCGGCATCGCCACGGTCGACCTCAGCGGCGCGGCCGGCTCCGACCAGACCTATGGCGACAGCGTCGCCGTGTCGAATTTCGAGAATGTCGACGCCTCCGTGCTGCTGGCATCTCAGGGCATCACCATCCTGGGCTCGAGCGCGGCCAACGTCATCACCGGCGGCGCCGGCGCGGACATCATCGACGGCGGCAATGGTGCCGACATCATCAGTGCCGGCGGCGGCAACGACACGGTCTCCTATTACGGCGCTGAAGCCTCCATCGATGGCGGCGCCGGCACCGATACG
Source organism: Tardiphaga sp. (assembly GCA_040512975.1). Classification (GTDB taxonomy): domain Bacteria; phylum Pseudomonadota; class Alphaproteobacteria; order Rhizobiales; family Xanthobacteraceae; genus Tardiphaga. The sequence goes on from JBEVEC010000204.1 coordinate 17,452, forward strand.
CTGGTGCTGGCCGCGACGGGCGGCGTGACCGCGGTCAACTTCTCGGTCACCGCAGGCGCCGACCAGACCACCGGCGATACGGTCGCCGTAGCCAATTTCGAAAACCTCGACGCCTCGGTGGCGGCGACGGCGCTGGCGGTGACGGGCTCGTCCGCCGCCAATGTGATCACCACCGGCTCCGGCAACGACAGCATCGATGGCGGCGGCGGCGCCGACACTATCAATGCAGGCGCGGGCAACGACACCGTCGCCTATTACAATTCGGAAGTGTCGATCGACGGCGGTACGGGAATCAACACGCTGGCGCTGCGCGCCGTCACCAATGTCAATCTCGGCAATCTCGACCAGACCGTCGGCGACGCGGTCGCGGTGTCCGGTTTCCAGAACGTCGATGCCTCCGCTCTGTCGTCGGGCGTCTCGATCATCGGTTCGGTGGGCGCCAACGCCATCACCGGCGGCTCCGGCAATGACAGCATCGACGGCGCGGGCGGATCCGACGTCATCGACGCCGGAAGTGGCAATGACGTGGTCACGTTCCACGGCACCGAAGCCTCGGTCGACGGCGGCGCCGGCAACGACACGCTGACGGTCGCGATCGGCGCCACACTGACAGCGGTCAATTTCGCCGTCGCCGCCGGCGCGGACCAGACCGTCGGGGACGCGACACTGGTGGCGAATTTCGAGAATCTCGACGCCTCCGCCGTGACCACGGCGCTGACCGTGACCGGTGCGTCCACCGCCAATGTCATCACCACCGGCTCCGGCAACGACGTCATAGACGGCGGTGGCGGCGCCGACGCCATCAATGCGGGCAGCGGCAACGACACCGTTTCGTATTACGGCTCCGAAGCCGGGATCGACGGCGGCACCGGCAGCAACACCATCGTGTTGCGTGCCGTCACGACCGTCAATCTGAGCAACGTCGACCAGACCACGGGCGATGCCACCAGCGTCGCCAATTTTCAGAATGTCGATGCGACCGCGCTGTCGGCGTCGGTCTCGATCACGGGCTCCTCCGCGGCCAACGCGATCACGGCAGGCTCCGGCAACGACACCATCGACGGCGCCGGCGGCGCGGATACGATCTCGGCGGGCGCCGGCGACGACCAGGTGTTCTACTACGGCAGCGAAGTCTCCATCGACGGCGGCGCGGGCGCCAACACGCTGGTGATGCGCGCGGCGGCGACCGTCAATCTTGCCAATGCCGACCAGACCGTGGGCGACACGTCCGGCGTCACCAACTTCCAGAACGTCGACGCGTCCGCGCTGGGCGTTGCGGTGTCGATCACCGGATCGGCGGCGGCCAATACGCTCACCGGCGGCTCGGGCAACGACACCATCGACGGCGGCGGCGGCTCGGATGTCATCGTGGCGGGCGCGGGCAACGACACGGTCACCTTCCGCGGCACGGAGACGTCGATCGACGGCGGCAGCGGCACCGACACCCTGGTGCTGGCGTCGGCCGGCGGCGTCACCGCGGTGAATTTCGCGGTGGCGACCAACGTCGACCAGACCACCGGCGACAGCGTCAACGTCACCAATTTCGAGAATCTCGACGCCAGCGCGCTGAGCAGCAACCTGTCGGTGATCGCGGGCAATTTCGCCAACATCATCACCACCGGCGCCGGCAACGATACCATCGATGGCGGCGGCGGCGCCGACGTTATCAATGCCGGCGGCGGCAACGATACGGTCGCCTATTACGGCACCGAAAACGGCATCGACGGCGGCAGCGGCGTCAACACGCTGCAGCTTCGCACGGCAACCACGGTCAACCTGTCCAATACCGACCAGACGGGCGGCGACACCACGATCGTGGCGAATTTCCAGAACGTCGATGCATCAGCGCTGTCCTCGGCGGTGTCGATCACCGGCTCGGTTGCGGCCAACGTCATCACCGGCAGTTCCGGCAACGACACCATCGATGGTGCCGGCGGCGCCGACACCATTGCGGCGGGCACCGGCGACGACAGAGTCACCTATCACGGCACCGAAGTGTCGATCGACGGCGGCGCAGGTAGCGATACGCTCGTCGTCGCAGCAGGGGCGACCATCACGGCGGTCAACTTCTCGCTGGCGGCCGGCTCGGACCAGACCACCGGCGATACAGTCAGCGTCACCAATTTCGAGACTTTGGACGCCAGCGCGCTCGGCACGGCGCTGACGGTTACGGGCTCGGCATCCGCGAACACGATCACCACGGGGGCCGGCAACGACATCGTCGATGGCGGCGGCGGCGCGGACGTCATCTCCACGGGCGGCGGCAACGACACCGTGTCCTATTACGGCACCGAGACCTCGATCGACGGCGGCACCGGCGTCAATACCCTGCTGATGCGGGCGGCGGCGACGGTCAATCTGGGCAATACCGACCAGACCACCGGCGACATCACCAGTGTCGCCGGCTTCCAGAACGTCGATGCCAGCGCGCTGTCGGCGGCAGTCTCGATCACCGGTTCATCGGTTGCCAACGCTATCACCGGCGGCTCGGGCAACGACGCCATCGATGGCGCCGGCGGCTCCGACGCCATCAGCGCCGGCGCGGGCAACGACACCGTCGTCTATCACGGCACCGAAACCACGGTGGATGGCGGTGCCGGCGCCGATACGTTGATCCTCGCAGCCGCGGGCGGCGTGAGCGCTGTCAATTTCGCCGTCGCCGCCAATGCGGACCAGACTGCAGGCGATACCGCCATCGTCACGAATTTCGAGAACCTCAACGCCGCGGTGCTGACGACGGCGCTGACCGTCACGGGATCGACCGCGGCCAATGTCATCACGACGGGCGCCGGCAACGACACCATCGACGGTGGCGGCGGCGCCGATACCATCGTGGCCGGCGCCGGCGACGACACCGTATCCTACTACAATTCCGAAGCCTCGATCGACGGCGGCGCGGGCAACAACACGCTGATCCTGAAGGCCGCCGCCACGGTCAGCCTGAGCAGCCTCGACCAGACCGACGGCGACGCCGTGGCGGTGGCCAATTTCCAGAACGTCGACGCCTCGGCGCTGTCGACGGCGGTCTCCATCACCGGCTCGACGGCGGCCAATATCATTACCGGCGGCTCCGGTAGTGATACCATCGACGGATCGGGCGACGCCGACGTCATCGCGGCCGGCGGTGGCAACGACACTGTCACCTATCAGGGCGGTGAGACCTCGATCGATGGCGGCAGCGGGTCGGATACGCTGGTGCTGGCCGCAGCGGGCGGCATCTCCGCGGTCAATTTTGCCGTGGCGGCGGGTGTCGACCAGACCACCGGCGACAGTGTCGTCGTTACCGGCTTCGAGAATATCGACGCCTCGATCGCCACGTCGGCGCTCGTCGTCACCGGCTCCGCATCGGCCAATGTCATCACCACCGGCGCCGGCAACGACACGATCAACGGCGGCGGCGGCGTCGACACCATTGCGGCGGGCGCCGGCGACGACACCGTGTCCTATTACGGCACGGAAGTGTCGGTCGATGGCGGCACCGGCACCAACACGCTGGTGATCCGCGGCGGTTCGACCAACATCAATCTCGGAGATTCCGACCAGACCACCGGCGACGCGACCAATGTGTTGAATTTCCAGAACGTCGACGCCTCGGCGCTGTCTGTTGCCACCACGATCAAGGGCACGTCGGGCCTCAACGTCATCACCGGCGGCTCCGGCAATGACACCATCGACGGCCTCGGCGGCGCCGACGTCATCGCCGCGGGCGGCGGCAACGATTCGGTCTCCTATTACGGCAGCGAAGTGTCGATCGACGGCGGCACCGGGAGCAACACGCTGATGTTGAAGGCCGCGGCCACGGTCAATCTCGCCAATGTCGACCAGACCACGGCCGATTCAACAAATGTCGCTAATTTCCAGAACGTTGACGCCTCGGCGCTGTCGGCTGCGGTGTTCGTTACCGGCTCGGCGGCGGCGAACGTCATCACGGCAGGATCCGGCAACGACACCATCGAAGGCGGTGGCGGTGCCGACACCATCAATGCCGGGGCAGGCGACGACACTGTCAATTATCACGGCTCCGAAGTTTCCATCGACGGCAACACCGGCACCGACACGCTGATCATCGCCGCCGGCGCCGCGATCACCGCAGTGAATTTCGCCGTCGCGTCCGGCTCCGACCAGACCACCGGCGACAGCGTCAGTGTCACGAATTTCGAAAACCTCGACGCGGGCGCACTGACCACGGCAGTGGTCGTCACCGGCTCGGCCTTCGCCAACACGCTCACCACGGGCGAGGGCAACGACACCATCGACGGCGGCGGCGGTACCGATGTGATCGCCGCGGGCGCCGGCAACGACACGGTGTCGTATTATGGCAGCGAAACGTCGCTGGACGGCGGCACCGGCACCAACACGCTGCTGCTGAAGGCTGCGGCGACAGTCAATCTCGCCAATGCTCCCGACCAGACATCGGGCGACACGACCACCGTCATCAACTTCCAGAACGTCGACGCGTCGGCGCTGTCCGCCGGAGTCTCGATCACCGGCTCGACCGGCGCCAATGTGCTGACCGGCGGTGTCGGCGACGACAGCATCGACGGCGCCGGCGGCACCGACACCATCAATGCCGGTTCGGGCGACGACACCGTCAAATATTACGGCACCGAAACGGCGATCGACGCCGGAACGGGCTCCGATACCCTGGTGCTCGCCGCCACCGGCGGCATCACCGCGGTCAACTTCACCGTCGCGGCGGGCGCCGACCAGACCGTCGGCGACAGCGTGACGGTGGCGAATTTCGAGAACCTCAACGCCTCGGTGGCGACCACCGCTCTGACGGTGTCGGGATCGTCGGGCATCAACACCATCACCACCGGCTCCGGCAACGACATCATCGACGGCGGCGGCGGCGCCGACATCATCAATGCCGGCGACGGCAACGACACCGTGTCCTATCGCGGCACCGAATTCTCCATCGACGGTGCCGCCGGCACCAACACGCTGCTGCTGCGCGCCGTTGCGACCGTCAATCTCGCGAATGGCGACCAGACCCTCGGCGACCTGGTCACCACGACGAATTTCCAGAACGTCGATGCCTCGCAGCTCGTGAGCGGCGTGTCGATCACCGGCACCACTGGCGTCAACGTCATTACCGGCGGCGGTGGCAACGACACCATCGACGGCGCCGGCGGCGCCGACATGATCGCGGCCGGGGCCGGCAACGATACGGTCACCTATTCCGGCACCGAAGCATCGATCGACGGCGGCACCGGGTCCGACACGCTGACCCTGGCGGCGGCAGGCGGCATCACGGCGGTCAATCTTGCCGCGGCGCCGGGCGCCGACCAGACCGTCGGTGACGCGGTCGGCATCACCAATTTCGAGAACCTCGACGGCAGCGCCATCGCAACGGCCCTGACGGTGACCGGCTCGTCTGCGATCAACACCATCCTCACCGGTGCGGGCAACGACATCATCGATGGCGGCGGCGGCGCCGACGTCATCGCAGCGGGCGCCGGCGACGACATCGTCACCTATCAGGGCACCGAGTCCTCGATCGACGGCGGCGCCGGCGTCAATACGCTGAAGATGGTGGTCGCCACGACCATCAATCTCGGCAACATCGATCAGACCACCGGCGACGTCACCGCCGTCACCAAATTCCAGAACGTCGATGCCTCCGCGCTGTCCGCCGCGGTATCGATCACCGGCTCGTCCGGCGCCAACACGATCATCGGTGGTTCGGGCGGCGACACCATCGATGGCGGGGGCGGCGCCGATGTCATCACCGCCGGTGCCGGCGATGACACGGTGTCCTATCGTGGCAGCGAAGTCTCGATCGATGGCGAGAGCGGCGTCAACACGCTGCTGCTGCGCTCGGCCGTGACGGTCAACCTCGCCAATGCCGCCGACCAGACCGGCGGCGACACCACGGCCGTCGCCAATTTTCAGAATGTCGACGCCTCGCTGCTCGCGACCGGCGTGTCCATCACCGGTTCGTCCGGCGTCAACACCATCACCGGCTCCTCCGGCAACGACACCATCGACGGTGGCGGCGGCACCGACATCATTGCGGCTGGAGCCGGCAACGACTCGGTCACCTATCGCGGCAGCGAAACCTCGATTGATGGTGGCAACGGCTCCGATACGCTGGTGCTGGCCAATGCCGGCGGCATCACCTCGGTCAATTTCGCCGTGGCCGCTGGATCGGACCAGACCGTCGGCGACACCGTGTCGGTGGCCAATTTCGAGAATATCGACGGCAGCATCCTGGCCACGGCGCTCACGTTCACCGGATCGGCGGCGGCCAATACGGTCACCACGGGCTCGGGCAACGACACCATCGATGGCGGCGGCGGCGCCGACGTCATCAATGCCGGCGCCGGCAACGACACAGCGCTGTATTACGGTTCCGAAACTTCGATCGACGGCGGCACGGGCGTCAACTCGCTGATCCTGCGCGCCGCGACCACGGTCAATCTGGCCAACGCCCCCGACCAGACATCGGGCGACACCACGACCGTTGCCAACTTCCAGAACGTCGACGCGTCGTCGCTGGCGATCGGCGTGTCGATGACCGGCTCGGCCGCGGCCAATACGCTGACCGGCGGCGCGGGCGGCGACACCATCGACGGCGGCGGTGGCGCGGATGTGATTTCGTCCGGCGGCGGCGACGACATAGTGACGTCGCACGGCACCGAAGTCACCGTCGACGGCGGCACCGGCGTCGACACGCTGGTGATGGTTGCCACGGGCGGTGCCACCGCAGTGGATCTGTCCGTGACCGCGGGCTCGGACCAGACCCTGGGCGACACCACCAATATTAGGAACTTCGAGAACCTCGACGCCAGCGCGCTCGCCACCGGCATCACCGTCACCGGCTCGACCTCGGCCAACATCATCACCACGGGATCCGGCAACGACACCATCGACGGCCTCGGCGGCGGTGACGTCATCAATGGCGGCGGCGGCGACGACACCATTGCCTATTGGGGATCCGAGACCTCGATCAGTGGCGGAACCGGCACCAACACGCTGTTGCTGCGCGTCGGCGGCAACATCAATCTTTCCAGCACGGACCAAAGCAGCGGCGACGTTGCGGTCGTCAGCAATTTCCAGAATGTCGATGCATCCGGCCTGTCGGGCGGTGCGTCGATCACCGGCTCGAGCGGCGTCAACGTGCTCACCGGCGGCGGCGGCGGCGACTATATCGACGGCAATGGCGGCGCCGATATCATCAACGCAGGCGGCGGCGGCGACACGGTCGTCTATCGCGGCACGGAAGCCTCGATCGATGGCGGCTCCGGCGGCGATACGCTGGTGCTTGCGGCCATGGGCGGCATCACTGCCGTCAATTTCTCAGTCGCGGCCGGCGCGGACCAGACGGTGGGTGACGCCCTCAGCGTCATCAACTTCGAAGGCCTGAACGCATCGATCGCCACCACGGCGCTGACGGTGACCGGCTCGACCGGCGGCAATACCATCACCACGGGCTCCGGCGACGACGTCATCGACGGCCTCGGCGGCGGCGATAATATCGGCTCGGGCGCGGGCAACGACACGGTCTCCTATTACGGCACCGAAGGATCGATCGACGGCGGATCGGGCACGAACACGCTCGTCCTCAATGCGGCGACCACGATCACGCTCAACAATTCCGACCAGACCACGGGCGACCTGACCACCGTTTCGAACTTCCAGAACGTCAACGGCGCGGCCGTGACGACTGGGATGAATATGACCGGTTCGGCGGGGGCCAATGTGCTCACCGGCGGCTCGGGCGACGACATCATCGACGGCGGCGCGGGCGCCGATACGATCGACGGCGGCGGCGGCAACGACCAGATCTGGTACCGCTCGACGGCTGCCGCCATCAGCGGCGGCACCGGTACCAACCTTTTGATCCTGGCGAGCAACGTCACCGTCAACCTGGCCAATACCGACCAGACCACCGGCGACGGCGTCAACGTCACCAATTTCCAGAACGTCACGGCACAGAACGTTGCCGGCCCGGTCTCGCTGACCGGCTCGTCCGTCGCCAACACCATCACCGGTAGCGGGGGCGACGACACCATCGACGGCGGCGGCGGTGCCGACATCATCTCGGCCGGCAACGGCAACGACACCGTCACCTATCGCGGCACCGAGGCATCGATCGACGGCGGCGCGGGCACCGACGTACTGACCATGCTGGCCACCGGCAGCACCACCAAGGTCGATCTGTCAGTCACCGCGGGCGCGGACCAGACCACCGGCGACGCCGTCAGCGTGACGAATTTCGAAAGCGTCAACGCCGGCGCCTTCACCACCGCCATCACCATCGTCGGCTCGTCCGCCACCAACGTGATCACCACCGGTTCGGGCAACGACATCATCCAGGGCAATGCGGGCGCGGACACGATCGTGGCCGGTGCCGGCAATGACACGGTTGATTACTGGGGCACGGAAGTCTCGATCGATGGCGGCGCCGACACCAATACGCTGATCGTGCGTTCGGTATCGGGCCTGTCCAGCGTCAACCTCGCCGCCGCGGCGAATACCGACATCACCGGCGGCGACAGCGTCTCGGTGAAGAATTTCCAGAACCTCGATTCAAGCCAGGTCGGCAACGGCCTGACGGTGACGGGTTCATCTCTGGCTAACATCATCACCACTGGCGGCGGTGTCGACACCATCGACGGCGGCGGCGGCGCCGATACGATCAATGCCGGCGCCGGCAATGACACCGTCACCTATCGCGGCACCGAAGTGTCCATCGACGGCGGCGCAGGCACGGACACCCTGGTGCTCGCGGCCGGCGGCGGCACCACCGCGGTCAACTTCAGCGTGGCGGCGGGCACCGACCAGACCACCGGCGACTCGGTGGCAGTGTCCAACTTCGAATATCTCACCGCCAGCAGTCTTTCGACGGCGCTGACCTTCACCGGCTCGACCGGCCGCAACGACGTCACCACCGGCTCGGGCAACGACATCATCGACGGCAATGGCGGCGCGGACAACATCAATGCCGGCGCCGGCAACGACACCGTCACCTATCGCGGCACGGAAGCCACCATCGACGGCGGCACCGGCACCAACATGCTGGTGATGCAGGCGGTGGCGACGGTCAACCTCGTCAATGCCGACCAGACTACCGGCGATCTCGTCACCGTCTCCAATTTTCAGAACGTCGACGCCTCGGCGCTTGCGGCCGCGATCTCGATCACCGGCTCGACTGGCGCCAACGTCATCACCGGCGGCAGCGGCGCCGACATCATCGACGGCGGCGGCGGCGCGGATACCCTGAGCGGCGGCGCCGGTGACGACACGATCGCCTATTACGGCGCCGAGACCACGATCGACGGCGGCACCGGCACCAATATTCTGAAACTGCACACGGCGACCACGGTCAATCTCGGCAACGCTGCCGACCAGACCACCGGCGACTCCGTGACCGTCACCAACTTCCTCGGCGTCGACGCATCGCTGGTTTCGGCGGCGGTGTCGATCACCGGCACCTCGGCGGCAAATGCGATCACCGGCGGATCCGGCAATGACACGATCGACGGCGCCGGCGGCGCCGACGTCATCAATGCGGGCGCGGGCGACGACACCGTCACCTATCGCGGCGGCGAAACGACCATCGACGGCGGCGCCGGCACGGATATGCTGGTGCTCGCGGCGGCGGGCAGCATCACGGCGATCAATTTCGGCGCCGCGTCCGGCACCGACCAGACCACCGGCGACAGCGTCACGGTGGCGAATTTCGAAAGCGTCAATGCCGGCGTCTATAGCTCGGCCTTGACCGTGACCGGTTCGTCGGGCGTCAACGTCATCACCACAGGCTCCGGCAACGACGTCATCGACGGCAAGGGTGGCACGGACGTCATCGCCGCCGGCGCCGGTAACGACACCGTTTCCTATTACGGCACCGAGAGCTCCGTCGACGGCGGCACCGGCACCAACACGCTGGTGATGAACATCTCGGCGGTGCTCAATCTCGCCAACGCCAACCAGCTGTCGTTTGGCGCTGGAACGATCGCGAACTTCCAGAACGTCGATGCCTCCGCGGTCTCGTCGGCGGTCTCGATCACCGGCTCCTCGACCGCCAACACCATCACCGGTGGTTCCGGCAACGACACGATCGACGGCGCCGGCGGCGTCGATGTCCTCGCGGGTGGCGCGGGCAACGACACCATCTCCTATTATGGGACCGAGACGTCGATCGACGGCGGAACCGGCACAAACACGCTGCTGCTGAAGGCGGCGACCACGGTCAATCTCGGCAGCGGCGACCAGACCACCGGCGATACGCCGAACGTCACCAATTTCCAGAACGTGGACGGCTCCGCGGTGTCGACCGCCATGAGCATGACGGGCTCGTCGGCGGCGAATGCGATCACCGGCGGATCGGGCGACGACACGATCGACGGCGCAGGCGGCGCTGATGCGATCAATGCCGGCGCCGGCAACGACACCGTGACCTATCGCGGCTCGGAAACCTCGATTGATGGCGGCACCGGCACCGACACGTTGATCCTGACCGCAGGTGCTGCGGTCACCGCGGTCAACTTCACCGTGGGCTCCGGTACCGACCAGACCTCGGGCGACACCACCAACGTCTTCAATTTCGAGAACCTCAATGCTGGCGCATTGACGACCGCCATCTCGGTGCTCGGCCTGTCGCTGGCCAACACGATCACCACCGGCTCGGGCAACGACACCATTGACGGAGGCGGCGGCCTCGACGTCATCGCCGCCGGAGCCGGCAATGACAGCGTGGCCTATTACGGCTCCGAATCCGCGATCGACGGCGGCACCGGCACCAACACGCTGGTGATGAAGGCTGCAGGCACGGTCAACCTCGGCAATGCCGACCAGACGTCCGGCGATTCCACCAACGTCACCAACTTCCAGAACGTCGATGCGTCCGCGCTGTCATCGGCCGCCAACATTAACGGCTCGTCATCGGCCAATGCCATCACCGGCGGCGCCGGCAACGACATCATCGACGGCGGTGGCGGCGCCGACGTCATCATCGCAGGCGCCGGCAACGACACGGTCACCTATCGCGGCGCCGAGACCTCGGTCGATGGCGGCGCGGGCACGGACACGTTAGTGCTGGCGGCCATGGCCGGCATCACGGCCGTCAACCTCTCGGTCGCAGCCGGCTCCGACCAGACGATCGGCGACACCGCGAGCGTGGCCAATTTCGAGAACCTCGACGCCGGCATCGCGACGTCGGCGCTGACCGTGACAGGCTCATCTGCTGCGAACGCCATCACCACCGGTTCGGCCAACGACACCATCGACGGCGGCGGCGGTCTGGACGTCATCGCTGCCGGCGCCGGCGACGATACCGTGACCTATCGCGGCACCGAAACGTCGATCGACGGCGGCACCGGCACCAATACGCTGGTGATGACCACGGCCGCGGTGGTCAATCTGAACAACGGCGATCAGACCACGGGCGACGCGACCGCCGTCAGCAATTTCCAGAACGTCAACGCCGCGCCGTTGTCGGCCGCCGTGACGATCACGGGCACGTCCGCGGTCAACGTCATCACCGGCGGTCAGGGTAACGACACGATCGATGGCGGCGGCGGTGCCGATACGATCGCAGCCGGCACGGGCAACGATACGGTTTCGTATTACGGGTCGGAAACGTCGATCGATGGCGGCGCCGGGACCAACACGCTGCTGCTAAAGACGGCGACCACGGTCAATCTCGGTCTGACCGACCAGACCTCCGCCGATTCGACCAACGTCGCTAATTTCACCAATGTCGACGCGTCCGCGCTGTCGGCTGCGGTCACGATCACGGGCTCGTCGTCGGCCAACGCCATCACCGGCGGTTCGGGGAACGACGTCATCGACGGCGCCGGCGGCGCCGATGTCATCGTGGCCGGAGGCGGCAACGATACCGTGACCTATCGCGGCGCCGAGTCCTCGATCGACGGCGGCACCGGCACCGATACGCTGATCCTCGCGGGCGCGGGCGGCACCACGGCAATCAATTTGGCGGTCGCTGCAGGCGCCGACCAGACCACCGGCGACACCGTCGCCGTGGCGAATTTCGAGAACGTCGACGCATCGGCACTGGCTTCGGCGCTCACGGTGACCGGCTCATCGGCGGCGAATGCGATCACGACCGGATCGGGCAACGACACCATCGACGGCGGCGGCGGTCTCGACGTCATCGCCGCGGGCGCCGGCAACGACACCGTGGCCTATTACGGTTCGGAAACGTCAATCGACGGCGGAACCGGCAGCAATGCATTGCTGCTCAAGGTCGCCGGCACGGTCAATCTCGGCAATGTCGATCAGACATCGGGCGATTCGACCAACGTCACCAATTTCATCAACATCGACGCCTCCGCGGTCTCCGCGGCGACGACGCTGACGGGCTCCTCGGCGGTCAACACCATCACCGGTGGTTCCGGCGCCGACACCATCGATGGCGGTGGCGGCGCCGATATCATTGCGGCCGGCGGCGGCAACGACACCGTGACTTATCGTGGCGCGGAGGCTTCCATCGACGGTGGCGCGGGCACCGACCTGCTGGTGCTGACGGCCAGCGGCAGCACCACGGCGATCAACCTGGCGGTGGGCGCGGGCACCGACCAGACCACCGGCGACGGCGTCACCGTCACCAATTTCGAGAGCATCGATGCCTCGGCCCTGTCGACGGCGCTGACCGTGACAGGAACGACGGCGGCCAATGCCATCAAGACCGGCTCCGGCAACGACACCATCGATGGCGCCGGCGGCGCTGACGTGATCGCCGCAGGCGACGGCAACGACATCGTGTCCTACTACGGCAGCGAATCGTCGATCGACGGCGGCACGGGCACCAACACGCTGGTGATGAAGGCGGCCGCGACCATCAATCTCGGCAATGCCGACCAGACCACCGCGGACGCGGCCAATGTCACCGGGTTCCAGAACGTCGATGCCACAGCCGTCTCGGCGGCGCTGTCGATCACCGGCACGTCGGCGGCCAATACACTGACCGGCGGTTCGGGCAACGACACCATCGATGGCGCCGGCGGCGCCGATGTGATCGCGGCCGGCGGCGGCAACGACACGGTTTCCTATTACGGATCGGAATCCTCGATCGATGGCGGCACCGGGACGAACACGCTGCTGTTGAAGACGGCGACCACGGTCAATCTCGGCAACGTCGACCAGACCACCGTCGATACGACCAATGTCGGCAATTTCACCAACGTCGACGCGTCCGCACTGTCAGCGGCCGTGACGATCACCGGTTCGGCGTTGGCCAACGCAATCACCGGGGGATCCGGCAACGACGTCATCGATGGCGCCGGCGGCGCCGATGCCATCGTTGCAGGGGCCGGCAACGACACAGTCACCTATCGCGGCACCGAGGCCACGATCGACGGCGGCGCGGACACCGACACGCTGATCCTGGCGGCCGCGGGCGGCACCACGGCGATCAACCTCGCGGTCGCTGCAGGCACCGACCAGACCACGGGCGACGGCGTCGCTGTGAAGAATTTCGAGAACATCGACGCGTCGGCGCTTTCATCGGCGCTGACGGTGACCGGGTCGTCGTCGGCGAATGCGATCACCACCGGGTCCGGCAACGACACCGTCGACGGCGGTGGCGGCCTTGATGTCATCGTTGCAGGCGCCGGCAATGACACTGTCGCGTATTACGGCACGGAATCGTCGATCGACGGCGGCACCGGCGCCAACACGCTGCTGCTGAAGGCGGCAGGCACGGTCAATCTCGGTCTTGGCGATCAGACCTCCAGCGACTCGACTGCCGTTTCGAACTTCGTCAACATCGACGCGTCGGCTGTTTCCGCGGCGACCACGCTGACCGGATCGTCCGTGGCCAACGGCATCACTGGCGGATCCGGCAACGACATCATCGATGGCGCGGGTGGCGCCGACGTCATTGCGGCGGGTGGCGGCAACGACACCGTGACCTATCGCGGCACCGAAGCCGCTATCGACGGCGGCGCGGGCACCGACCTGCTGGTGCTGGCGGCCAGCGGCAGCACCACGGCGATCAACCTGGCGGCGGCCGCGGGCACCGACCAGACCACTGGCGACGGCGTGGCCGTCACTAATTTCGAGAGCATCGACGCCTCGGCGCTGGCGTCGGCGCTGACCGTGACCGGTTCGTCCTCGGCCAATGCCATCACGACGGGCTCCGGCAACGACACCATCGACGGCGGCGGCGGTCTTGACGTCATTGCCGCGGGCGGCGGCAACGATGTTGTGTCCTATTACAGCACCGAGTCGTCCATCGACGGCGGCACCGGCACCAACACCCTGGTTCTAAAGACGGCGATGACGGTCAACCTCGGCAATGCCGACCAGACCTCGGGAGATTCCACCAACGTCGTGAACTTCACCAATGTCGACGGCTCGGCGCTGTCGTCGGCCCTGACCCTGACCGGCTCGTCCGCGGTCAACGCGATCACCGGCGGCGCCGGCAACGACATCATCGACGGCGCCGGCGGCGCCGACGTGATCGTGGCAGGCGGCGGCAACGACACGGTGACCTATCGCGGTACGGAAGCCTCGATGGACGGCGGCAGCGGCACCGACACGCTGGTGCTGGCGGCAGGCGGCGGCATCACCACGATCGACTTCTCCGTGGCCGCCGGTCTCGACCAGACGGTCGGCGACGGCGTCAGCGTCTCCAATTTCGAATACCTCAATGCCTCGGCGGTGTCGTCCGCGCTGACCATCACGGGCTCGTCGGCCGCCAACACCATCACCTCGGGTTCGGGCAACGACACCATCGACGGCGGCGGCGGTCTCGACGTGATCGCCGCGGGCGCTGGCGACGATACCGTGACCTATCACGGCACCGAATCGTCGATCGACGGCGGCGGGGGCACCAACACACTGGTGATGGCCGGCGCCGTGACGGTCAATCTCGGCAATGGCGACCAGACCACCGGCGACTCGACCGCCGTCAGCAATTTCCACAATGTCGATGCCTCAAGCCTGTCATCGGGCCTGTCGATCACCGGCTCGTTCGCGGCAAATACGCTGACCGGCGGCTCGGGCAACGACACCATCGATGGCGGCGGCGGCGCCGACGTCATCCATGCCGGCAGCGGCAATGACACCGTCGTCTATCACGGCAGTGAAAGCTCGATCGACGGCGGCGGCGGCACCAACACGCTGGTGATGGCCAGCGCCGTGACGGTCAATCTCGGCAATGGCGACCAGACCTCGGGCGATGCGACCGCCGTGACGAATTTCCACAACGTCGATGCATCGAGCCAGTCATCGGACCTGTCGATCACCGGTTCGTCGACGGCCAACAGCATCACCGGCGGCACCGGCAACGACAGCATCGACGGCGGTGGCGGCCTCGACGTCATCGCGGCCGGCGGCGGCAACGACACCGTCACCTATCATGGTACGGAATCGTCGATCGACGGCGGCAGCGGTACGAATACGCTGGTGCTGGCGACGGCCGCCAGCGTCAACCTGGCCAATGGCGACCAGACCGGAGGCGATTCAACCGCGGTCTCGAATTTCAGCAATGTCGACGGCTCGGCGCTGTCCTCGGCGCTGACGCTGACCGGTTCAGCAGGCGCCAACAGCATCACCGGCGGCGCGGGCAACGACACGATCAATGGCGGCGGCGGGCTCGATCACCTGTTCGGCGGCGACGGCAACGATCTCTTCATCATCGATCACGCCTCGCTGGCGCTCGGCAGCACCATCAATGGCGGCAGCGGCTACAACTCGGTCAACATCAGTTCGGGGAACGTCGCCGACACCGAATTGCTGGCCGCGCTGACCAACGTCCAGTCGATCGATTTCACGGCCAGCGGCGTCAACGCATCGCTGAACCTGTCCGGCAGCCAGATCAGCCAGATGGACGGCGGTGCCAGCAATACGCTCACGCTGAACCTGAATACGGGGGACAGCTTCAATCTCACCGACGCGGCGGCGAACTACACCACGAACGCCGCGGGCAACACGACCACTTATACGATCTACGACGATGCGTCGCAGTCGCATCTGGTAGCCCACGTAGCCGTTTCGATGGTTGCCTAACGCTGCGCGTCGTATCGACCGCGCCAGCGTCGCCCCGACTGTTAGCGCCCGGCTTGACCAGGCGACCAGTATTCCAGAGCAATCGTGATCATCATGACCGCTCTGGAATACTGGGCCACCCGCTTTCGCGGGTGGTCACAACAGCGGCGAGCGATCAACGCAGTGCCAAGCCGTTACTGACGCAGCGCGTTGTCCTTCAGGCGGCGCAGCGGCTTCAGGATCATGCCGAATACGCTCTGGCGGTTGCCGATGACGTCGACGTCGGCGACCATGCCCGGCAGCACCGGGTGATCGGCGCCGAGCGCCGCGCCGTCGGCCTCGAGGCGGACGCGGAAATAGGGCACGCCGCGCTCATCCTGATGCGCATCGGGCGAGATGTCGGCGACGCGCGCGGCAAGGCCGCCATAGACCGAATATTCGTACGCGCTGACCTTCACGATGGCGCGCTGGCCCGGCCAGACATCGGCGCGATCGGCCGGCGGCAGTTTCATTTCCACGTCGATCGATCCGTCGGCAGGCACGATTTCCGCAAGCGACACGCCGGGCTTCACCACGCCGCCGACGGTGGTGACGTTGAGCTTGTTGATGACGCCGCTCACCGGGGCGACGACGTCGGAGCGGCTGATGCGGTCCTGCAGCGCCTCGATGCTCTTGGACAGCTTCTCGAGGTCGGTCGAGGTCTGCGCGCGGTCCTTTTCGGCGTCGGCCTGGAAGCGCGATGTGGCTTCCGCCTTGCGCTGGTCGATTTCCGAGAGCGCCGCCTCGGTGCGGGGAATTTCGTGCGCCAGATCCGACAGCCGGGTAATCACCTGCTGCACCACGCGTTCGGCTTCAAGGCGTTCGTTGACCGACGCGGCACCCGCCGCCGTCAGCTTCTGCAGGCTGTTCAGCCGCTCCTCCGAGATCTGCCTCTCGCGCGTCACCGAGGGCTGCCGCGAACGCAGTTCGGAGAGCTCGATTTCCTTCTGCCGCTGCTGCTGCGCCAGGATCGACAGCTGTTCGTTGAGATTGGCCTGGCGGCGGCGGAACAGCGAGATCTCGTTGTCGATCACGTTCTGGCTCGCGCTCGAGACTTCGGGCGGGAAGGTCAGCGCCTTGGCGCCGGTGGTCTCGGCATTGAGCCGCAGCAGGCGAATGCGCTTGGCGCCCTGTTCGATCACCGCCTGGGCGAGTTCGGACTTGAAGAAGCTGTTCTCGACGCGCATCAGCGGTTGACCGGCGATGACCTTGTCCCCCTCGCGCACAAGGATCTCCGCGACGATGCCGCCTTCGAGATGCTGGATGTCCTGGGTCAATTGTTGGGTGATGATGCGGCCGGAGCCGCGGGTGACCTTGTCGATCTGCACGACCATCGACCACACCAACGCCAGCGCGGTGCAGGCGCCGATGATCATCACGAAGCGGCCCTGCGCGTCGGTGGCGATGCGGTCGATGCGGCGGGGGAACGGCGTTCCGTGATTCACATCCGGCGACGGCGGTCCTGCGTCGATGCGGCCGAGCGTTGCGGTCGCGCCGGTCGGGGCAATGCGGAGGGGATGCACGGGCGGCTCACATTTCGGGACGGCTAACGCATTGAAGCGGCAAACGGTTTACGGACGATTAAGCTTAATAATTTAGCTTTTGCGTGCACCGCATATTGGGTGCATGGCGGGCCGCGATGCATTTTGGACGTTTCAGTAGGGCCGGCGTTGCGGCCGGGTTCGATGCGGCGCTGGGTCGTCTCGCCGCCATCGGTCTGCGCGAGCCGCGCGATCCCGCCAGGCTCGATGTTTCGAAACTGCCGCCGCCGGACCTGCTGGCGCGGCTGCTGGTCGAGATCTCGACCCTGTGGCGCACGCAGCGCGGCGAGCCGTCGCGCCCGCCGAATCCATCCGGTCCGATCGACAGTCCCGAGGCGCTGGTCTCGTTTGCGGCCGTCAACGACGTCGAGGTGTCGTTCGAGAACCGGACAGTCGCCTCGCTGACGGCCGGCGACATGCCGGCGGTGATGCTGACCCATAGCGGCATGGGGCGCATGCTGCTGGCGCGCCGCGGCGGCACATTCGTCGCCTGTCACGGCGGCAGCAGCTACATGATCGACAAGGATGCGCTGGCGGCGGAGGAAGCGGGCACCATCTTCCTGGTGCGGCCGCGCGGCGCCGTGCCGGCCGCCAACCTCGCCGATCTCGTGGCGGATGTCGCGGCATCCGAGACGGCCGATCCCGTGCGCGGCATTCTCGGTTTCATGACGGCGCGGCATCGCACGCTCGTGGTGCAGTTGCTGGTGGCCGCCGCGTTCTCCAACCTGATGCTGCTGGCGTTGCCGGTCTATTCCGGCCTGATCTTCGACCGGGTGATTCCGCATTCGGCCTTCGACACCCTGTGGGCCATCTCCATCGGCGTCACGTTGGCGCTGCTCGCCGACATCGCGGTCCGCTGGGTCAGGCTCAAGATCCAGGACGCCCTGTCGAGCGCGGCCAGCGCGGCGCTGCAGGCCTCGGTGATGCGCAAGATGCTTGAGGCCAAGATGGCGGAGGCGCCGCGCTCCTCGGGCGCGATCGGGCTGCGGCTGCGCAGCCTCGACGGATTGACCCAGCTCGTCCCGCAGCTTCTGACCGGCATCGTCGTCGACGTGCCGTTCCTGCTGTTCGTGTTTGCGCTGCTGTGGCTCAATGGCGGCCCCGTGGTGATGGCGCCGATCCTCGGCATCGCCATTCTCGCCGCCGTGCATCACTGGACTCAGATCGGGTCGGAGGCCGAGCACGTGCGCTCGAACGCGCTGGCGCAGCTGCAGGCCAATCGCCTGAACGAGTCGGTCGAGGTGCTCGAGATGATCAAGGCGACGCGCACCGAGCTCAAGGTGCTCGGGCGCTTCGAGCGCGTGTTCGATGAATTCGCCTATACGTCGCACGTGGTGCGGCTGTGGCAGAGTTTTGCCGCCTACGCCAATGCCACGGTGGGGCAGATGATGGTGGCGACGGTGCTGATCATCGGCGCCTATGAGATTTCCGCAGGCAACATGACGGTGGGCGGATTGTCGGCGTGCTCGCTGCTGGTCGGGCGCATCATCGCGCCGATCGGGCAACTGATCTCGGTTGTCCACCGCATCATGCAGGGGCGGGCGACGTTGCGATCGTTGATGCGGCAGGAGACCTATGACAGCGAAATCGCCGGAGACACCAGCGGCGCGCTGCGCGCGCCGCGCGATTGCAGCATCCGCCTCGCCAACGTGTCGTTCTGCTATTCCAGCGAAGGCGCGTCGCAGATCACGGATGTTTCCACGACCATCCGGCCTGGGGAGCGCGTGGCCATCGTCGGCCGCTCCGGTTCGGGCAAGAGCACGCTGCTGCGTTTGATGGCGCGGTTGGCGGAGCCCGACAAGGGCTCGGTGCTGCTCGACGACTTCGACGTCCGCCAATATGCCCCGTCCGACCTGCGGCAGGCGCTGGGCTATATGGGCCAGAGCACCGGCCTGGTCGACGATACGCTGATGAACAATCTCTGCTTCGGGCAGGAGACACTTGACCGCGATCACTTCGCGCAGATGATGCAGCGGACCGGCATCGCCGATTTCGCGGCGCGCCATCCGCAGGGCTACGGCATGCCCATCGGGCCGCGCGGTGAAAAACTGTCGGGCGGCGAACGCCAGTCGGTGGCGTTGGCGCGCGTGCTGCTCGGCACGCCCCGGGTGCTGCTGCTCGACGAGCCGACCTCGTCCATGGACACCATGCTGGAGATGCGCCTGGTCCGGAACATGGCGGAGCTGGTCGGCGATCGCACGCTGATCGTGTCGACACACCGCGCGCCGGTGCTGCAGCTGGTGGATCGCATCATCTGGCTCGAGGGCGGCAAGATCGTTGCCGATGGACCGAAGGCAGAGGTGCTGCGCACGATGTCGGGCGGTGTTGCGGCGTGATGTGATGTGATGTGAGATGAGTGCGCGCTACATCCACTGCTGTTATCCTCCGCGACAGCGGGGGACCCAGTATTCCAGGGCGCTTGCTTTGAGCCACGAGCGCCCTGGAATACTCGGTCGCCCGGTCAAGCCGGGCGATAACAGCTTGGGGGTGGGGCGCCGCTGTTCACTCCGCCAATCTGTCGAGCCGCAGGCGCTCGCGGGGATCGCTTAGGCGGCGTGAGGCCATGTAGGCCGATACGGCGGCGGCGATGCCGCTGCCGCCGGACAGCAGAAACATCAGCAGGATCTGGTATTTCACGGCCTCAAGCGGATCGAGGCCGGCGAGGATCTGTCCGGTCATGATGCCCGGCAGCGTGACGATGCCGGCCGCGGACATCTGGTTGATCACCGGCAGCAGGCCGCGGCGAATGGCGTGGCGCACCAAGAGCGCGATGGCTGTGCGGTAGCGAACGCCGAGCGCCAGCTGCGCTTCGATGCCCGCGCGCTCGCGGCGGATCGATCCGAGAAAGGCGTCCAGCGCGAGGCTCGCGGAATTCAGCACGCTGCCGAGGACGATGCCGGCGAGTGGGATCGCGTAATGCGGATCGTACCAGGGTTGCGGGCGGATCGCCGTGGTCAGCGCCAGGATCGCCGTCAGCGCGGTGGCGAAGCCGACGCTGGAGATGCCGATCAGGAGGTTGGCGCCGCCCTTGAAGCGAACCTCCGGACGCGCCGCGACCTCGCGGGCGGCGACCAGGATCATGACCATGACCAGAGCCAAGGTCGCGGCGGGACTGTTCAGCGAAAAGATCAGGCGCAGCAGGAAGCCGATGGCGACCAACTGCACAACCATGCGGATGGCGGCGATCAGCAACTGCCTGTGCAGATTGAGGCTGAGCCAGGCCGACAGCAGCGCATCGAACACGATCAGCGAGGCGGCGATGGCGATATCCTGCGGCGATAGCGAGATCGCCGTCATGCCGGATCCAGCTTGCCGCTGTTCATGCGGAATTGCGCGGTGCCGAGCCGATGCGCTTGTTCGGGATCGTGGGTGACCAGCACCATGGCGCCGCCTCGCGCCAGGAAATCCGCCAGCACGGCTTCGACGCGGTTCACGGAGGCTGCGTCCAGCGCTGCGGTTGGCTCGTCGAGCAGCAGCACCCGCGGCAATTTCACCAGCGCGCGCACCAGGGCCAGCCGCTGCTTCTCGCCGGTGGAGAGATGCGCGACCTGCGCGCCCAGGAAGGCGGGGCGCACGCCGAGCTGTTCGGCCAGCCGCGCGGCGGCGTCGCGCTCGTCCTTCGCAAAATGCGGGCCGACCAGATCCGTCCACCAGCCGGACTCCGCCGCCAGATAGATCGCCTGGCGGCGCCACTCGGCAGCCGGCATGGCGGCGCGCGGGCGTTCGTCGAGCCAGGCTTCGCCGTCATGGGAAGGCGGCTGAAATCATGGGAGCGAGCTTAGCCCGCGCAATGGGGAGGGCGATAGGGCGGGATGATGATTGGGTGGAGCGGCCGCTTCAGCGGTTCTGCAGACTACGGCCGTGCTCCACCCACAGCGGTTACCACCCGCGAAAGCGGGTGGCCCAGTATTCCAGGGCGCTCGAATTGATTCATGATCGCCCTGGAATACTGGGTCGCCCGGTCAAGCCGGGCGATAACAGCTGTGTGTGGGGGGGCGGGTGTCACGCCGCCTTGGCGGTGGCGACGTGGTTGGCGAGGGCGTCCATCAGCGCCGGCGACAGACAATCATAGGGCTCCAGGCCGAGCTCCTTGAGGCGGGCGCGGATCCCGGCCATCTCGCCTGGCGCGACCCCCGACTCGATCACCGACGAGACGAAGGCGGCAAAGCCGGGCGCCTCCGAGCCTCCCTCCTCGAACAGCTCCGGGTGGATGAAGTCCAGCCCGTAGAAGGCATGACCCTTGTTCTCGATGCGGCCGAACATATGGGTGCCGCAGACCTTGCAGGCGTGGCGCTGGATGGTCGCCGACGCGTCGACGATCGCGAGCTTGTCTTCGTTCTCCAGGACCGAGACGTTTTCGCGCGGCACCACGGCGATGACGGCGAAGGTGGCTCCTTCGGGCTTCCAGCATTTGGTGCAGCCGCAGGCGTGGTTGTGGGCGACGTCGCCCTTGACGGCGACCTTGACCGGACGGTCGCTGCATTTGCAGACCAGCGTGCCGCCGGCGAAATGCCCGCTGCCTTGCTTGATGCCGTTATCGACCGACGGGTGGATATGAACAGTCATGGCTTTCCCTCCTCGTTGTTATGTGTTGACTCAGTAAACGACGACCGAGCGGATCGACTTGCCCTCGTGCATGAGATCGAAACCGGTGTTGATGTCCTCCAGCGCGAGCACATGGGTGATCATCGGGTCGATCTCGATCTTTCCGTTCATGTACCAGTCGACGATCTTCGGCACGTCGGTGCGGCCACGCGCGCCGCCGAAGGCCGAGCCCTTCCAGACGCGGCCGGTCACGAGCTGGAACGGCCGGGTCGCGATCTCCTTGCCGGACTCCGCGACGCCGATCACCACCGAGACGCCCCAGCCGCGGTGGCAGGCTTCCAGCGCCTGGCGCATCACGGTGGTGTTGCCGGTGCAGTCGAAGGTGTAATCGGCGCCGCCGTCGGTGAGCCCGACCAGATGCGCGACGATGTCGCCGTCGATCTTCTGCGGGTTGACGAAATGGGTCATGCCGAAGCGGCGTCCCCATTCCTCCTTGGAGTCGTTGATGTCGACGCCGACGATTTTGTCGGCGCCCACCATGCGCGCCCCCTGGATGACGTTGAGGCCAATGCCGCCGAGACCGAAAACGACCACATTGGCGCCGGGCGTAACCTTCGCTGTATTCACCACGGCGCCGACGCCGGTGGTGACGCCGCAGCCGATATAGCAGCTCTTGTCGAACGGCGCGTCGGTGCGGATCTTGGCCACCGCGATCTCCGGCAGCACGGTGAAATTGGAGAAGGTCGAGCATCCCATGTAGTGATAGATCGGCTTGCCGTTGTAGCTGAAGCGCGACGTGCCGTCGGGCATCACGCCCTTGCCCTGCGTAGCGCGGATCGCGGTGCAGAGATTGGTCTTCTGGCTCAGGCAGCTTTTGCACTGTCGGCATTCCGGCGTGTAGAGCGGGATGACGTGATCGCCGACGGCGACCGAGGTCACGCCGGGGCCGACCTCACGCACGATGCCGGCGCCCTCATGGCCGAGGACGGAGGGGAACAGGCCCTCGCTGTCGAAACCGTCCAGCGTATAGGCATCGGTGTGGCAGATGCCGGTGGCCTTGATCTCGACCAGCACCTCGCCCTGCTTCGGGCCCTCGAGATCGATCTCGACGATTTCCAGCGGCTTCTTGGCCTCGAAGGCGACCGCGGCGCGCGTCTTCATGTCCGGTATCCTCCCGATCGAAACTGCAACACGTACCTGCCTTCGATACTCATGGTTTCCCCATGCAGGCGCTTTCCGCCTTGGTATAGGCGTCCGGTTTCTCTTCCCGCTTGCCGGGACGTACGCGCCCGACGGCGTCGTTGGCGCGCGCCCGCAGATAGACGTAGAGATCGTCCATGTAGCAGGCGACATTGGTGTTATCGCCGAAGGCCGGCATCACGTTCTCCTGCGATGAACTGACATTCTTGCGGCCGCTGGCGACCACGCCGAGGAAGTCGCCGTAGCTCATGGTCTTCAGGGAGTCCTTCAGCGCCGGCGCGTAGGTCGATCCCATGCCGTCCGGTCCGTGGCAGACGTGGCATTCGGAGTGATAGCGCCGGTAACCGGAGTAAGTGTACCAGTCGACGGTGCCGTCGGCGCCGACCTTGAAGGTCGGATCTCCCTCCTTGTCGAAATACTTGCCGTCTTCGGATTTTACGGCCGCCGGATCCACGGCGGCCGATCCCTCGGGATCGGCAAAGGCAACACTTGTGGAGGCCACGACAACGATCGCGGCGATGATCGACCAGAGATGACGCAAGAGCTTGTCCTCGAGATTCGTTGGAAGGCGAACCGGCGCATGGAGCAACTCCATGCGCCGGCTCGAG
>JBEVEC010000312.1:0-7777 GCA_040512975.1 Tardiphaga sp.
GGACCCGTGCATCGTCTCGCCGACGGCGCCGAGCGCGTGCGGCGGCGTATCCGTGGGCGCGTCGAGATCCCGGATTTCACCAACCGCCGCGACGAGATCGGCCACCTTTCCGGCGCGCTGCGCGACATGACGAAGTCGCTCTACAGCCGCATCGAGGCGATCGAGAGCTTCGCGGCCGACGTCGCGCATGAGCTCAAGAACCCGCTGACGTCGTTGCGCTCGGCGGTCGAAACCCTGCCGCTCGCGCGCTCCGAGGACAGCAAGCGTCGCCTGCTCGGCGTGATCCAGCACGACGTGAAGCGTCTCGACCGGCTGATCTCCGACATTTCCGACGCAAGCCGGCTGGACGCGGAATTGCAGCGGCAGGAATCGGCGCCGGTCGATCTACACACGTTGCTCAATACCGTGGTCTCGATCGCCAATCAGGTGCGCGACGATAACGGCGTTCAGGTGGTGCTTACCTTCGAGGGCGGTGGCCCGAAGGCTTTCGTGGTGCCGGGTCACGATTCCCGTATCGGCCAAGTGATCGACAACCTGATCGCCAATGCCCGTTCCTTCTCGAGCCCCGGCGGCTGCGTGCGCGTGACCGCGCGACGGCTCAAGAACATGGTCGAGATCGCGGTCGACGACGACGGCCCGGGCATCCGGCCCGATGCCTTCGAGAAGATTTTCGAGCGCTTCTACACCGACCGGCCGCAACAGAATTTCGGCAACAATTCCGGCCTCGGCCTGTCGATCTCCAAACAGATCATCGACGCCCATGGTGGGAAAATCTGGGCCGAAAATCGCCATGGCGTGCCGACTCATGACGGTGGCACGCCGCTCGTGCTCGGCGCGCACTTCGTCGTGCAATTGCCGGCGGCCTGAGCCGTGCGTCGTCCGGCGCTTCCCCGATGACCGGGGCGACCATCCACGCCTCCGCCGTCCTGGTAGGCGATCGCGGCATCCTCATTCGCGGACCGTCCGGATCCGGCAAGTCGCAGCTTGCGCTCTCCCTGCTGCAGGCCGCGCCGTTCGCCCGACTGGTCGGCGACGACCGGATCCTGCTTGAAGCCGTCCACGGCCGCCTGTTGATGCGCCCCGCCCCTGCGCTCCAGGGGCTAATCGAAATTCGCGGACTTGGCGTCCGCAGCGTTTTATTCGAGCCGGTCGCCGTTGCGCATCTCGTCGTGGACCTCGCGGCAGGCGACGCCGAAAGGCTGCCGGAACCCGCGGCGGTGAGCACCGCAATCGAGGAAATTGCCCTTGCGCGGCTTGCGGTCGCACCCGGCGCGGATGCCCTTAACGCCGTGCTCGGCTTTTTGCAGTACGGTGAAGCGTCGGCGCAGCCTCCGAACAGCCTGAATCGCCGATGAACAAAGCGTAATCACCCCTCGCAAAAAGCCGATGGCTTTCCTATTTCCTGCGATGCAACATGAATCCGAAATCGCCTTGGCGGGCCTTGCAATGGGTTTTCGGATGGTCAAGATGAGCGCCCTTTCGTGCGGCGCCTGCGTAGCAAACTGCGCCCGCCGGAGTCCCTGATGATCGGCCTAGTTCTTGTTACCCACGGCCGCCTGGCCGTGGAATTTCGCTCGGCGCTGGAGCATGTCGTCGGTCCGCAAAAGCAGATCGAAGCCATCACCATCGGTCCGGACGACGATGTCGAGCAGCGTCGCAAGGATATCATCGAGGCGGTGAAGCGCGTCGATACCGGCGATGGCGTCGCGATTCTGACTGACATGTTCGGTGGCACACCGTCCAATCTCGCGATCTCGTGCATGAGCCGGCCCAAGGTCGAGGTCGTTGCCGGCATCAACCTGCCGAGGTTGGTCAAGCTGGCCCAAGTGCGCGGCGATCAATCGCTGCCGGAGGCGGTTTCCGCCGCGCAGGACGCCGGGCGCAAATACGTCACCATTGCCAGCCGCGTGCTCGCCGGAAAATGAGCCAAATGAGCGCCGACGGTGCCATCGTCCGCGTGCTTGAAATCTGCAACAAGAAGGGCCTGCACGCGCGCGCTTCCGCGAAATTCGTGCAGACGGTCGAGCGTTTCGACGCCGACGTCAAAGTCACCCGCGGCGGCGAAACCGTGGGCGGTACCTCGATCATGGGCTTGATGATGCTGGCCGCGGGACCGGGTTCGAGCATCACCGTGGAGGCACGAGGCAAGGAAGCCGCCGAAGTGATCGACGCGATCGAGAGCCTGATCGGTGGTCGATTCGACGAGGACGACTGAGCACAGACGGTTTCGCTCTCTCGCACCCGCTGCTTCAGCCTTTTGGACCTTCAGCCCCCGGAGTGTTTCTTCGATGGATAATGCCGCGACCCAGCCAGGCAAGCAGAACGCCAGCATCCGCTATGTCGACCAGCCGGAATGCCGCGAGACCTTCGCCGATTCCATCGTTGCGGTGTTCTTCGACGGTCAGACGATGCGGATCGAGTTCGGGATCACGCGCATGGACGAAATGAAGCAGGGTGCGCCGTTGTCCGGGCGCCGCTATCCGGCCTGCCGGCTCGTTCTGCCGGTCAACGCCGCCCTCGACCTGATCAACAAGATGCAGCAGACCGGCGCCGCCCTGCAGCAGGCGGGCATCGTGAAACCGACGCAGCCAGCAGACGGGCGCCCGGCCGCTCCCTGAGTGTTATCAGGATAACGCAATCCAGGGTAGCATATTTAATATTTTCCCGCATAATAGTCTCGGGGAAACGGGGACCGGCTGCGCGCCGGCGGGCGCATGCCGGTGTCGATCGGCGACATCGCGAGGCAGATGGTTGTTCTGCTGCCGCAGGACGGCGCTCCCGTGCTCAACCGCGTGATGCGGGTCATGCTGGCGCGCCGGCTCGAGACGACGATCGATCAGGACCATTATTTCGAGGCGCGCGACCTTCTGCTTCGACAAGGCCGCGTCGGAATTCAGCGCGGACAGGGCGGACAGGTTTTCCTTCTGCCGGAAAAGGCGTCGCAGGCCGCGCCGCCCAAGGCCTCGGAAGTGCCGGCACCTGTTGGCTGGACCGAAGCGCAACTGATGAAGCCACTAAAGGCGTATCTCCATGGCCCCTTCGCCAAAGGCCTCGACCTTCCGAAAGAGGCGGCCTGCGTCGTGCAGGACACTTCGGCCATAGGCCCGCGCCGCGGCCGCTGGGCACGGCCTGATTTCATCCTGGTCAGTGCGATGAAATTCAACCTGATGCCCGGCGCTCAGGTCGATGTGCACAGCTTCGAACTCAAGGCCGAGAGCGGCGCGACTGACCTCGCAGTTTACGAGGCGCTGGCGCAAACCCGCTTCACCCATTTCGGCCACTTGGTCTGGCACCTACCGGAGCAATCCGAAAGCGAGGCACGGCTCGCTGAAATTGCGCAGCAATGCGACCAGCACGGCATCGGGCTGATCCGCATGTTCGATCCCGACAATGCCGAAGCTTGCGAAATCCTGGTCGACCCGGTCCGCAAGGCAACCCTGCCCGCGATCGTCGACGGCTTTCTGGAAAGGCGTCTGAGCGGGGACCAGCGCAACAAGATCGCGCATGCGATCAACGGAGCGCGCGCGTGAAGTGCAAGGTGATCGCCGTCGCCAACATGAAAGGCGGAGTCGGCAAGACCGCGACCGTTGTCGGCCTTGCGGAAGCGCTGGCAGCGGAGGGCGCCGAAACCCTTGTGGTCGACCTCGACCCGCAGGCCAATGCCTCGATCTGTCTTGCCGGGGACTCGATCCTCAAGACCCTCATCGAGGAAGGCAACACCATCGACGCTTTCCTGGATGACCGATTCTTTCGCAAGAAAAGCGAAGCGTCGATTGCACCTCGCATCCGGACCAACGTCAGCAACGTGTTTCATCTGAATGACCAACTGATGCTGTCCCTGCTGGCGTCGAGTTCCGAACTCCGATTGCTGGAGCGAAAGCTGGTGTTCGAACTTACCAAGACGGGCTTCAGTCTCGATCGCATCGTCGAGTCGCTCCACAGCATCATCAAGGATCAGTTGCGAAGAACGCGAAAGGACTACGACTACATCGTGTTCGACTGCGCGCCAGGCATTTCGGCGCTGACCGAGGTCAGCCTCCGCCTCGCCGATCTCGTCATCGTCCCGACCATTCCCGATTTCCTGTCGACCTATGGGCTGCACTCGTTCTGCAGCAACCTGTGGACCGGCGATATCGCCAAACGAACCACGCTGAAGAAGCCGAAGCGTCCCCACGTGTTGATTACGCGAAAACGTCCGACACGTGAGCACACCCAGACCATCGAGCGACTGCGCATGGAAGCAGCGACGACGGGTTCGGGGTTCGGGATTTTCCGGACTGAAATTCCGGAGCGCACCGCCATCGCCGAAGCGCTCGGAAAGATTCACGAATGGCCGTCCTTCTCGCAGAAATGGAAGGACGGCACCGCAGCAACGCTAGAGGAACTGGTGACCGAAGTAGAGGAGGCTCTGAATGGCACTTGATCTGGACGCGTTCGAGACATGGCGCGCCATTGCCAAGGAGCCGGACCTGTTCGCGCCGATCCGCTCAGAGGCGGGAGGCACCGTCCGCAAATTGCTGGTCAAGATGCTGAAGTCGAAGGCGGTCGATCTCCGTCAGGCCACCGACATGCGGAAGGCGCTTGGCAAGGAAACCTTTGCGCTTCTCGTCGACGGCATGAAGGATGCCGAGGTGAAGGCCCTGGTGGCGCGTTTCGACAGGCAGAATACCGAGGCGAAAAGCGCAAGCACCGAATGGCGCAGGCGGCACCTGATCGACCTGGTCCGCGGGGAGGTCGAAGCCGTCCGGAAGCCTGACAAAACAGCCCGAAAGGCCACCGGCAAGAAGGCGGAAACTGCCCCGCCCTCCCATGCGTCAGCGGGGGCCGTGAGGAAGAACCAGCGCAGGACATAAAGAAATCTTTATATCCTTATTGCGCCCCATCCTCCCCGCTGCTATAGGCAGCCCCGGACAGCGGGCCGCCAGGCGCGGGCCGCGTGCATTTCCGCAAAATCCACCCGCCATTGGCAGCCGCCATATGGCCGACAGCGTCAAGGGAGCGTCATGACCGCAGCCACCGCCAAGAAACCCGGCTTTTCCGATTACATCGTCGCGGATATCGGCCTCGCTGAATTCGGCCGCAAGGAAATCTCGCTCGCCGAAACCGAAATGCCGGGCCTGATGGCGACGCGCGAGGAATATGGCCCCAAGCAGCCGCTGAAGGGCGCACGCATCGCCGGCTCGCTGCACATGACCATTCAGACCGCCGTGCTGATCGAGACGCTGGCGGCGCTCGGCGCCGACGTGCGCTGGGTCTCCTGCAACATCTATTCGACGCAGGACCACGCGGCAGCCGCGATCGCGGCAGCCGGCATTCCGGTGTTCGCAATCAAGGGCGAGAGCCTGAAGGATTACTGGGACTACACCGCCAAGCTGTTCGAATGGCATGGCGGCGGCCACCCCAACATGATCCTCGATGACGGCGGCGATGCCACCATGTACGTGCATCTTGGCCTGCGCGCCGAGAATGGCGACACCGCCTTCCTCGACAAGCCCGCCTCCGAGG
This sequence comes from Tardiphaga sp., assembly GCA_040512975.1. Lineage (GTDB taxonomy): Bacteria > Pseudomonadota > Alphaproteobacteria > Rhizobiales > Xanthobacteraceae > Tardiphaga. The sequence continues at coordinate 5,506 of JBEVEC010000312.1, forward strand.
AAGAGGAAGTATTCTTCGCGCTGCTCAAGAAGCAGCTCAAGGAAAAGCCGAAGGGCTATTTCGCCGAACTCGGCAAGGCCATCAAGGGCGTCTCGGAAGAGACCACCACCGGCGTGCATCGCCTCTATGACATGCAGAAGGCCGGCACGCTGTTGTGGCCCGCCATCAACGTCAACGACAGCGTCACCAAGTCGAAATTCGACAATCTCTATGGCTGCCGTGAATCGCTGGTCGACGGCATTCGCCGCGGCACCGACGTGATGATGTCGGGCAAGGTGGCGATGGTCGCGGGCTTCGGTGACGTCGGCAAGGGATCGGCGGCCTCGCTTCGCCAGGCCGGCTGTCGCGTGATGGTGTCGGAAATCGATCCGATCTGCGCGCTGCAGGCGGCGATGGAAGGCTACCAGGTCGTGACCATGGAAGATGCCGCGCCGATGGCCGACATCTTTGTCACCGCCACCGGCAACAAGGACATCATCACCATCGAGCACATGCGGGCGATGAAGGATCGCGCCATCGTGTGCAACATCGGCCACTTCGACAACGAGATCCAGATCGCCTCGTTGAAGAACATGAAGTGGGACAACATCAAGCCGCAGGTCGACGAGATCACCTTCCCGGACGGCCACCGCATCATCATGCTGTCGGAAGGCCGCCTGGTGAATCTCGGCAACGCGATGGGCCATCCGAGCTTCGTGATGTCGGCATCCTTCACCAACCAGACGCTGGCGCAGATCGAGCTCTACGCCAACAACAAGGACGGCAAGTACAAGAAGGAAGTGTACGTGCTGCCGAAGTCGCTGGACGAGAAGGTCGCGCGCCTGCATCTGTCCAAGATCGGCGTGAAGCTGACCGAGTTGCGCAAGGATCAGGCCGACTATATCGGCGTGAAGCAGGAAGGTCCGTTCAAGGCCGATCACTATCGGTACTGATCAATCGATTTACGCCGCTCGTCCCCGCGAAGGCGGGGACCCAGCGGGACAAGCCTGGCTTCCCGCTTTCGCGGGAATGAGCGGAGAGAACAGCGGATGGCCGGGCATTGCCCGGCCATTTTTTTGCTCGTGGCATCGCGTAACATTCAGCCCGGCGAGACGATCAGGCACGCAATTGCGAGGCGCGGCAGCATGACCGACACCATCACCACCCGTGACGGCCGCACGCTCGCCTACGTCGAGGTAGGCGACTCGCGAGGGCCGCTCGTGATCCATAACCACGGCGGACCCAGCAGCAGGCTCGAAGCGCGCCTGTTCGCCAATAGCGCATCCAGACACAAGCTGCGTTTCATCTGCGTCGATCGGCCCGGCATCGGGCAATCCAGTCCGCAAAACGATCGCAGCTATTCCGGCTGGGCCGACGACCTGACGGCGATGGCGGACGCTCTGGGCCATCGCGAATTCGGCGTGACCGGCTGGTCCGAGGGCGGACCATGGGCGCTCGCGGCCGCGGCCATTATCGATCCCGCCCGGCTGCGGCACGTCACCAGCATCGCGGGCGGCAGCTACGGCGCATTCGGCGACAACTGGGCGGCGGATCGACTTTCCAGGGCCGACGCGCTCGGCGGATTGCTGGCGCTGCATTTCGAGCCGGGCTTCCGCCTGATGTATGCCGCCATAGGCATCACCGCCGAGCATTTCCGCGCGACCTATTTCAAGGAATTGCTCAAGGCCGTGAACGACTACGATCGGCGTGTTCTGCTTGGACCCGGTATCGAAGTTGCCTTCTGCGAGGCGAGTGCCGAATGTTTCGCGCAGGGCAGCGAGGGGCTGGTTGCCGACAGCGAGCTGCTCTATCGGAAATGGGCGTTCGAGGTGAGCAAGATCGAACGGCGGGTTCACCTGTGGCAGGGGCTGGGCGACACGCTTGTCGCGCCTTTCATCAACAAGACGATCGCGGACCGGATGCCCGGAGCGGTCTGGCATCCGGTCGAGGGCGCCGGACATTTCGTGGCGGTCGGCGCGGCGGATGACTGGCTTTCGATCGCGGCGCAGGACCTGGGCGCGTGAGGCGCGCCCGAATTAAAGCATCAGTTGCACGAGCACCATGTCGAGCCGCCTGCCGAATTTCTCGCCGACCCCGTGCATGCGGCCGGTCTCCTCGAAGCCCATATGCTCGTGAAGCGCGAGCGAGGCATAATTCGATGCATCGATGGCGCCGACCATCACCCGCTTGCCCATCACGCGGGCCTCGGTAATCAGCGCTGCGAGCAGCATCTTGCCGATCCCGCGCCTCTGCGCCTCGTCGGTGACATAGACCGAATGCTCGACGGTGTGGC
>JBEVEC010000338.1:0-7900 GCA_040512975.1 Tardiphaga sp.
GAGCTGGTCGACCATGGTGTTGATGGTGTTTTTCAAGGCGAGAATTTCGCCCTTCACGTCCACGGTGATTTTGCGCGACAGGTCGCCCTTGGCCACCGCGGTGGTCACGTCGGCGATGTTGCGGACCTGGGCCGTCAGGTTGCCGGCCATCTGGTTGACCGACTCGGTGAGTTCGCGCCACACGCCGGAGACGCCGCGCACCTGGGCCTGGCCGCCGAGCTTGCCCTCGGTGCCGACCTCGCGCGCCACGCGGGTCACTTCCGAGGTGAAGACCGCGAGCTGCTCGATCATGGTGTTGACGAGTTTTGCGGAGCGCAGGAACTCGCCCTTCAGCGGGCGGCCGTCGACCTCGAGATCCATGGACTGCCCGAGGTCGCCCTTGGCGACGCCGCCGATGGTGCGCGCCACTTCGGTGGTGGGGCGCACGAGATCGTCGAGCAGCGTGTTGATCGAATCGACCTTCTCGGCCCAGCCGCCGGTCGCGCCCGGCAGGGTCATGCGCTGCCGCAGCCGGCCTTCCTTGCCGACGGTGAGGCTGAGGCGGGCGACCTCGCGGGAGATGCGCGCCTCATAGGCGACGCTCTGGTTGAAGGCCTCGGCGATTCGGCCGTCCATGCCCGGCCAGTTCGACGGCAGCCGCACGGAGAAGTCGCCGTCGCGGAACGCGAGGATGGCGTTGAGCAACTGCCCGGAGCGAAGTGCTCCGGCATCGTTGCCGGCGCCGGCGACGGCCTTGCCGTTCTTTTTGGGAGCGGGAAACCGCTTGGGGGTTGCAGAGGACTTCTTCCGATCGCGCAAGGTCGTTGTTTCGCTCATGGTCCTCAGCTCGCCTGTTAAGGGCCGGATCTGACGCGAAGCAGCCCTTACGGGATGAATAGCAGGGTTTTACCTTCTGCGGCATCCCCATCCCGGGGCGCGATGGCCCGAAGGCCAAGCGCCGCCCACAGGAAACACCTGCAATGATGCTGAAAACGAGGCGTGGAAATAGCGACCCACCGTCAATGGGTTGCGGCGGCCCAGATCTGCTATCAAGCGTATCCGGCGCGCCGCAACCAATTACTTGCTCGCCACCATCGGGCACGCGCTGGCCGAGAGCGGCGGAAAGGCGTCGGCGCCGCTGACGGTGGCGAGGATCTTGAGCACGTCATAAGGGTCGGTGACCTCGGCGGGCTTCTTGACCTCGGCGAGATACATGTCGTGGATCATCAGGCCGTCCGGGCGCAATTTGCCGTTGCGCAGGAACGCGTCGTTGAAGGTGCGGCCCTGCAGATCTTTCACGACGGCCGCCGGATCCTTGCTGCCCGCCGCCTCCACCGACTTGATGTAGTTCAGCGTCGATGAATAGACGCCGGCCTGCATCATGCTCGGCGGCTTGCCGGTCTTGGCGGCATAGCGCTTGGAGAATTCGCGCGAGCGGTCATCCATGTTCCAGTAGAAGCCGGAGGTCACCAGCAGGCCCTGCGCGCTCTTCACGCCGACGCTGCGGATGTCGTTGACGTCGAGCAGCAGCGCGATCATTTTCTGGTCGCCGCCGAGCAGGCCGAATTCCTCCGCCTGCTTGATGACGTTCTGCGTATCGCTGCCGGCATTGGCCACCGCGATCACCTTGGCGCCCGATGATTTCGCCGTCAGCAATTGCGACGAGAACTCCGCGGTGTTGATCGGGTGCGGCGCGCGGCCGAGCGACTTGCCGCCGCCCTTCACCGCCACGTCGGTGACGTCGCGCTCAAGCGCCTGGCCGAACGCATAGTCGGCCACGACGAAGAACCAGGTGTCGCCGCCCCGCTGCAGCATCGCCTTGCCGGCGACATTGGCGAGCGCGTAGGTGGTGTAGGTCCACTGGATGAAATTCGGCGAGCAGAACTTGCCGCTGAGGTCGGCCGATCCGCCCGCCGAGGTGATGAACATCTTGTTGCGCTCTTTGGCGAAGGTCTGCACGGCGATGCAGACCGACGACACCGGCACGTCGAGAATGACGTCGACGCCCTCCTGGTCGTACCACTGCCGCGCGATATTGCCGCCGACATCGGGCTTGTTGAGATGGTCGGCAGAGATCAGCTGAACCTGTTTGCCCAGCGCCTTGCCGCCGCATTCGTCGATCGCCAGCTGCGCCGCCGCCACCGAGCCCTGCCCGCCATTGTCGGCGAACAGCCCGGTCATGTCAGTGAGCACGCCGAATTTCAGCGGCGTGTCGGCCGCGGCGCGCAGGATCGACGGCGAAGCAATGGCGGACAGACCGGCGGCGCCGACCCCGGCGAGAAATGTGCGGCGTTTCATTAAATGACTCCCTGTTTCGTTTTTGCAGTCTTTTTTATGGTCCCTTGGTGCCACATCGGCAGGATCATGCAATCGAAAAAGCCACGCGCCCTGCGCCGCGCTCATGCGCGTCATCACACGGTCACACCCAAGGTGATGTCAGGCCGCCGGATTTTTATAGCGCAATGCGTCAACCATCAGCGCGAAAGCCGCCATCGGCTGCCGGCGGCTGGGATAATAGAGATAGTAGCCGGCAAACGGCGTGCACCACTCGTCGAGCACGGTGACCAGGCTGCCTTTCGCCAGATGCTCCGCCACCATGTCCTGCATCACGAAGCCGAGGCCGAATCCGGCCGTTGCGGCGCGGACGATCATCGCTGAGTTGTTGAACACCAGCGGCCCGTCGACGCGGACCTTCATCTCGCGCCGGCCCTTCTTCAGCTCCCAGGCATAGAGCGCGCCGGAGGTCGCCAGCCGCAGGCAGATGCAGTCATGGGCGGCGAGGTCCTGCGGCCGTCGTGGTTTGCCGCGCCGGGCCAGATAGGCAGGCGAGCCCACCACCACCATGCGCAGGTCGGGGCCGATGCGGACCGCAACCATGTCCTTGGCGACGGACTCACCCAGCCGGACGCCCGCATCGAAACGCGCTTCGACGATATCCGTGAGCCCGGAACTGACTTCGATCTCGATATGGATGTCCGGATAGGTCGGCAGAAACGTCTGCAAGGCCGGCCACAGCACGGTGGTCGCGGCGTGCTCGGACGCCGTGATCCGGATCGTGCCGGCCGGCTTGTCGCGCATTTCGCGGACCGACGACAATTCGATCGCGATGTCGTCCAGCGCCGGACCGAGGGTCTTCAGCAGCCGCTCGCCGGCGTCGGTCGGCGCAACGCTGCGCGTGGTGCGGGTCAGGAGCCGGACGCCGAGATGGGTTTCCAGCCGCCGGATCGTATGGCTCAGCGCCGACTGCGACGTTCCCAGCTTCACCGCCGCCCGCGTAAAACTGCGCTCCTCGGAGACCACCAGAAAGGCAAAGAGATCGACCAGTTCCTCGCGCCGCATTGATGAGCCTCGCATATCAATTCGAGGCCATCTTAGCTGCAGATCGATGGATGCATAAGAGCGATCCGGCCGCGCCTGCGTCGGCAGGCGCGGCCGGATCGGCCCGTCAGCGGCCGATGGTCGCCATCAGATGCGGCGGGTAGCGCTCGCCCTCGACCGTGATGGCCTGCGAGGCCTTTTCGATCTCGGCGAGATCGGCGGCCGACAGGTCGACGGCATCGGCGCCGAGATTTTCTTCCAGCCGGTGCAGCTTGGTGGTGCCGGGGATCGGCACGATCCACGGTTTCTGCGCCAGCAGCCAGGCCAGCGCGACCTGCGCCGGTGTCGCCTGCTTGCGGCCGGCGATCTGCTGCAGCAGGTCGACCAGCGCCTGGTTGGCCAGCATCGCCTCCGGCGTGAAGCGCGGCAGCTGGGCGCGGAAGTCGCTCTTGTCGAGACGGGTGTCCTTGCCCATCGCGCCGGTCAGAAACCCCTTGCCGAGCGGGCTGTAGGGCACGAAGCCGATGCCGAGTTCGTCGCAGGCTTCGAGCACGCCATTGCTTTCAGGGCCGCGGGTCCACAGCGAATATTCGTTCTGGATCGCCGTGATCGGCTGCACCGCGTGGGCGCGTCGCAGCGTCGCGGCCGAAGGCTCCGACAGGCCGAAATGCTTGACCTTGCCCTGCGCGATCAGGTCCTTCACGGCGCCGGCGACGTCCTCGATCGGCACGTCGGGATCGACGCGGTGCTGATAGAACAGATCGATGGCATCGACGCGCAGGCTCTTCAGCGAGGCTTCGGCCACCTTGCGGATATTGTCGGGGCGGCTGTCGAGACCGGCCTGCTTGCCGTCCTCGAACTTGAAGCCGAATTTGGTGGCGATGACGACGCGGCCGCGGAACGGCGCGAGGGCCTCGCCGACCCACTGCTCGTTGGTGAAAGGGCCATAGACCTGGGCCGTATCAAAGAACGTCACGCCTCGCTCGACGGCGGCGCGCATCAGGTCGATGCCCTGCTGTTTCTCGAGGGCGTGGCCGTAGCCGAAATTGATGCCCATGCAGCCGAGGCCGATCGCCGAGACCTCAAGGCCGCTTCGTCCGAGTTTGCGTGTCTTCATCGTCCATCTCCGTGATCGCGGCGACGCTGGCCGCCTGACATCTGGAAAATAGGCCAATGGGCGCCGATCTATTAGACTGCAAGATCGGCATGAACTTATATGTTCGGTTCATGAATGAGCGCGTGGTTTGCGCTTAGAACTGCCCTGCCAGTGTCACCCGCAGTGCCAATGGCTCGACCGGGTGCAGCACGCGGTCCATGACGCCGGTCTGGCACACCGCAGTGGGGGCCGTGGGGGCACCGGCCGCCGGGAAGCACATCGCGAACAATGCGTCGGTCTTCAGCAGCGAACCATAGGCGTAGGTGATCTGGTCGGAGCGGCTGTCGAGCAGGTTGAAGGCATCGAGCTGCAGCCGCCAGCCGCTGTCGAAGCGGTAGCCGAGCTGGCCGTTCAGGATGCCGGTGGCCGGCGACACGAAGGCGCCGTCCTCGGTGAGCGACCGCGGGCCGAAATAGCGATAGCGCAGCGCGCCGAACCAGCCTTTCGCCTCGCCCAGCCGGATGCCCGCCGCCGCCACCATGTTCGGCGCGCCGGGAATGAGATTGCCGGGCGCATTGCCGATCTGCGCCGCCGGATAACCGGCGAGTTCGGCATAGGCCGCGGCCTGGGCGGAATCGTCGCCGCGAAACCGCGCGCGGGTCATCGCGAGGTCGGCTTCAAAGGCGAGCCATGGATACGGCCGGTAGTCGTTGGTCCATTCGAAACCGACGCGGCGGCTCGGGCGGCTCGGCTCGGTATCGCCGGCGTCGCCGACGAACAGGATCTCGGATGCCGAGTCGAGCATGAACACGGCGACGGCGCTGGTCAGCCCCGGCACCAGCTTCGAACGCAGGCCGATCTCGGCGCCTTTGGTCCTGACCAGAAACGGCGAGCTGTCCACCGGCGTGCCGTCGGTCGGCGATTCCCGAATGGTGACGCCACGCGCGTCGTTGCTGTGAAAACCCTCGCCCGCGTTGAGGAAGAGTTCGGTCCTGGCGAAGGGACCGAGCACCAGGCCGGCCTTGGGACTGCCGATGAAAGCATTGTTCGTACCGGAATTGACCGGCGTGAGCAGCGAGTCCACCGTGGCGTTGTAGACGTCGCCGCGCCAGCCGAGGGTGGTGCGCAGCCATTCGGTCCAGAACGTGGTGTGCTGGGCGTAGACGCCGAGACTGGCTTCCCTGACCTTGTCGCTGCGGGTCATCGCGAGGTCGGTGCGCTGCACGGTGTTGCCGAGGCTGACGTCGATGTCGTCGTAGCGGCCCTGCAAGCCGATCTCGGTCTCGCTGCGCAATCCGCCCCACTCGTAGTTGAACTTGTGCGCGGCGTTGAAGCCGCCGAGCACGCGGTCGTCGTGCTGGTGAAACTGGTCGCCGTTGACGGGATCGCTAAGAAAGAACGTAAAGTTATTCCACAAATCGAGCTTGCTCTTGATGACATAGACATCGAGCTTGGAGACGCCATCGGCCTCGGTCCGGCGCCAGCGGCCCGACAGCGAGAACCGCTCGGCGCCGCCGCCGTCGCTAGGATCGAGCGCGCCATAGCGGCCGATGGCGCCCGACGTGATCGCGCGCAGCGGCACCTGGTCGGTGGAATTCCAGCGGTTGCCATAGGCCATCGCGGTGACGGAGAAGCCGTTGTCCGCATCGCCCTGGCTGTAGCGCGCGATGCCATTGAGCTTACGCAAGTCGTCGGGATTGTCCCACGGGCCGTTATAGCGGCTGGCCTCGGCGGCAACCAGCAAGGTGCCCTCGCCGGCCTTTGCCGAGGTGACGCCGAAGGCGCGGTTGTAGCCGAAGCTGCCGGAGGTGATCGACGCCATGGTGCGCGCGACGCCATCGAGCAGGCTGACATGGATGGCGCCGACCGAGGCAAAATCGCCCTCGTCGGCGAAATACGGTCCCTTGCGGACGTCGACGCTGCCGATCAGTTCGGGGATCAGAAAGTTGGTATCTGCATAGCCCTGGCCGTGGCCATGGGTCCGCATGTTGACCGGCATGCCGTCGATCGAGATCGCGAGATCGGTGCCGTGATCGAGATTCACGCCGCGCAGAAAATCCTGGTTGGCTTTGCCCTCGCCGGAATGCTGGGTGACGATCAGCCCGGGCGCGACCTCGAGCGCTTCCGCCGGACGCGACAGCGGCCGCGCATTCACATCGACGCCGCTGACGGTCTTTTCGCTGGCCGATCCGGTGGACGGCCGCGCGGGCACGATCGTCTCGTTGTTCGCGCCGGTGCGATGAACAGTAGGCGCGCTGGCCTGCCGGACTGCGCGACGGCTTCCCTGTATCATCGGGCGCGGCTTTGCCGGATGGGCTTCGCGGCGCGGCGCATCCACCGCAACGGGCGGCAGCGCCGTTGTGCGCTCCTGCGCTGATGAGTCGGCATTTGCGGCCAACAAGGCTGCGAGCGCCAGCAAGGAACGCTTCATCGCAGGCGCGGCCTCGCGGAAGCGCCCGGCATGTTCGGACAACACGACATGATTCCGACCGTGGCACGGCCGGGATCATGAGTTCAACGCCGGATTTACGTCGCGAGCTTCAGCTCCACCGCGTCCGGCGCCAGCACGTGCCGGCTGGCGTAGCGCCGCGCCAGCGTCGCGCAGACGAACAGTTGCGCCTGGTGAAACAGCATGATCGGCAGCACGATCATGCCGAGCGCGTGGCCGGGAAACAGGATCGCCGCCATCGGGATGCCGCCGGCCATGCTCTTCTTGGAGCCGCAGAACACGATGGCAATCTCGTCCGCGGTGGAGAAGCCGAGCCAGCGGCTGGCCGCCATGGTCGCAACGATCACCAGGCCGAGGATCGCCAGATCGATCGCCAGCACGGCGGCGAGCGCGTCGATCGACAGCTGCCCCCAGACATGGGCTACCATGCCGGCGCTGAACGCGGCATAGACGATCACCAGCACCGAGCCCCGGTCGACAACCGAAGTCAGCAGCGGGTGCCGCGACAGCCACGCCCCGACCCAGGGCCGGATCGCCTGGCCGACCAGAAACGGAAGCAGAATCTGCCCGGCGATGTCCTCGAACGCCGTCAGCGACAAGCCGCCGCTTGCGGCCGGCAACAGTTGCGACACCAGCAGCGGGGTCAGCGCCACGCCGAGCATGTTGGACACCGAGGCGCTGCACAGCGCCGCCGGGACGTTGCCGCCGGCGATCGAGGTGAAGGCGATGGACGACTGCACGGTGGACGGCAGCAGGCACATGAACAGCAGGCCGGTGGTGAGATCGGCCGGCAGGTGGCCGCGCGCCAGCAGAGTGACGGCGATGCCGATCACCGGAAACAGGACATAGGTACTGCCGAACACCATCGACTGCAGTCGCCAGTGCAGCAGGCCGGATTTGACCGCCGCGGGCGACAGCCGCGCGCCGTACAGCAGGAACAGCGCCGCAACCGCGGCCGTGACGCCGTGGTCGACATAGCCGGCCGCCATGCCGCGCGCCGGCAGCAGCGCGGCCAGCGCCACGGTCAGGATCAAAAGCAACAGGAAGCGGTCGATCGG
>JBEVEC010000342.1:0-5683 GCA_040512975.1 Tardiphaga sp.
CCGGCCGCGACGAACACCGTGTTCCTGTGCCCGTCGCGCAGCTCGCGCACCAGCGTCGCCAGATGCTCGGCGCCGCCGGCCGGGACGGTGATCTTCTTCGATGCGTCCGCGGGATCGGCAATCGTGATGCCGCCCGGCGGCGGCCGCAAATAACCGTGAAAATCGGTCATCGCGAGAATACGCAGATCGACCGGGGCGGGGGATTGGGCATTCGCGGCCGGGGCGAAGAGAATGGCCGAGGCAGCGAGGACAAAGCGGACGATTTTCATGACCGTGGATTAGCAGACGTTTGTTGCCGCGTCATTGCAACGCGGTGTCACACGGTAGCCCGCATTTGTCCCGTAGCCCGGATGCAGCGAAGCGAAATCCGGGATGCACCGGTGCAGCCTCAACGATCGGTGATTGGTTCGCCGGCATCGCGTGGGGAAACGACTGCCCCGGATTGCGCTTCGCTCCATCCGGGCTACAAGCGCTCCGCTATCCCTTCTTCCGCTTGAAGAAGGCCTGGAATGCCGCGACCGCTTCCTTCGAACGCATCCGTTCGCCGAACAGGTGGCTCTCCTGGTCGATCCGCCGCGTCATGTCCTCCGGCGGCAGCTTCAAGAGCTTGCGCGAGATCGCGACCGCTTCCGCGGGCAGATGGCAGATCTCGCGCGCCACCTTCTTCGCTTCTGCCTCGGTGTGTCCCGGCGCCACCACCACGTTGACGAAGCCGGCCTCGCGCGCGTCCTCGGCGGTGAAGGTCCGGCCCATCACCAGCATGGAGAAGGCGCGCTGGTGGCCCATGGTGCGCGGCATCAGCAGGCTGGAGGCGCCTTCCGGCACCAGGCCGAGATGGATGAACGGCGTCGAGAATGTCGCGGTGGTGCTGGCCAGCACGTAGTCGCAATGCAGCAGCATGGTGGTGCCGATGCCGATCGCGACGCCGTCGACCGCGGCGATGATCGGCTTGACGTTGTGCGCCAGCGAATACAGGAATTTCAACGCGTTGGAGGCGCGCGGCGTCTCCGGCGTGGCGGTGCCGTCCTTGAGAAAGTCCTCGAGGTCGTTGCCGGCGGTGAAGACGCCGGAGCCGCCGGTGATGATGATGCAACGGATGTCGGGGTTGTTCTGCGCCGTGTCGATGGCGTCGCTCATCGCGCGATACATGTCCTGCGTGATCGCGTTCTTCTTCTCGGGCCGCCGCAACGTGATGACGCGCGTCGCGTCCTCGTCGGTGACAATCAGATGCCCGGTCATGAACGTGTCCTCGGAATCGGGCGGCTTGGTTGCCGCTGGCCAATCATCGGGCCACATCCTACATGATCCGGCAAGGGGCCACCCGCACCGCGCACAAGGATAATGCAATGCAGCTAGGCGGAATTCACCATCTGACCGCGATCTCCGCAAAACCGCGTGAGAACCTGGCATTCTACACCGGCCTGCTCGGCATGCGGCTGGTCAAGAAGACGGTCAACCAGGACGACGTCAGCGCCTATCACCTGTTCTACGCCGACGGCAAGGCCAGCCCCGGCACCGACCTTACCTTCTTCGATTTCCCGGCAGCGCCCGAGCGGCGTGGAACCAATGCGATCTCACGTACCGGCCTGCGCGTTGCCGGCGAAAAGTCGCTCGGCTACTGGCGCGACCGCCTGCGCCAGGCCGGCGGCGTCACCGGCGATGTCATCGAGGTCGATGGTCGCCTGACGCTGCCGTTCGAGGATGGCGAGGGCCAGCGGCTGGTGCTGGTCGACGACGGCGGCCGCGGCGAGGCGAACCCGTGGGAGCGCAGCCCGGTGCCGGCGGAGCACCAGATCCGCGGCTTGGGTCCGATCGTGCTGACGGTGCAGGATGTCTCGGAGACCGCGTCGGTGCTCACGGACGTCATGAACATGCGCCGTGTTCGCGATTACGAAGCGCATGGTGCGCACATCCATGTGTTCGAGATGGGCGAAGGCGGTGTCGCCGCCGAACTGCATGTGCTCGAGGACCGTAACAGCGCTCCGGCCCGGCAGGGCGCCGGCGCCGTGCACCATGTCGCCTTCCGCACGCCGGACGAGACGCAGTACCACGCCTGGACGCAGCGGCTGACCGAGCAGCGCATCCGACACAGCGGCGAGATCGACCGCTTCTATTTCCGCAGCCTGTATTTCCGCGAGCCCAACGGCATCCTGTTCGAGATCGCCACCGACGGCCCCGGCTTCGCGACCGACGAACCGATGGCAACGCTCGGCGAGAAGCTCGCGCTGCCGCCGTTCCTGGAGCCGAGGCGGAAGGAGATCGAGGCGGGGCTGAAGCCGATCGGGTGAGCCGAAGCGACTATTGCTCCGAGGCTGCCCGCTTCATGCTCGACCGCCGGTGCGAGGTCGGAAAATCAGGCTCCGGAAGCCCCAGCTTGCGCCATGCCGGCATCACCCGCGCGTCGAGCAATTCGAGGTAGGCCGGGGTCTGCGAGTAGAAGGTCGGCTCGATGACTTCACCGCGATAGACATCCTCGAACTGGGCTCTCGCACGCTTCGCATTGGCGAGGTCGCCGACATTCGAATAGGCCACGGCCGCGAATGCCAGATTTGCCCAGTGGCGCGGATTGATCGCGATCGATCGCTCGAGCCAGATGATGGCGTCTTGATACTGTCCCATCAGCGAATAGTTCAGACCCAGCATCAGGCACCACACCCATCGCATGCGGTCCTTCGGGGATTGCGCCAGCGCCCGTTGCAGCGGTTCGATTCCCAGTTCGGGACGGCCGCTGGCGAACTGCAGATGCCCGTTCCAGGCGATGGCCTCGACCAGATTGGGATCGAGCTCAAGCGCGATCTGGTTCTCGGCCAGCGCGGCCTCGATGCGACACTGCATCGCGCGGAGCCGCGACATCACGAAGCGCGCATAGGCGTTGTGCCGGTCCAGCGGCATCGCCTTCGCCATCAGCTGGTCGGCCTCGTCGATCAGCCGGGCATTGGCCTCGCTTGGCCAGCCGAACACCTGCTCGATCATGGTGACGGCGCGGCCCACCAGTGCCGCCTGCTCGTTGCCGTTGATCGACCATGCTTTTTCGAACGTGGTGCGGACCTGCTTCAGCGCGTCGAGGGTGTTGGCGCGGTAGTAGGCGGCGCGGGCCTGCATCACGACATCGGCGGCATCGGGGCTCTCGGCATTCTCGGAATGCCTGGCCTCGGCGTCGATGAGCTGCAGGTTCAGCGCAATCGCCAGCCGGTTCACCACCTCGCGCCGGATGTTGCGCACGGCGGCCTTGTCGACCTCCATCGTGTCGGCCCACAACACCGTGCCGGTCAGGGCGTCCCAAAGCTGCGCAGCGGTATCGATGCCGTCATCGAAGCGTTCGACGCTTCCCTTCAGCACGTAGCGCACGCCGAGCTCGACGCCGAGCGAGCGGATATCGACTTCCTTGCCCTTGTACCGGAACGCGGTGTCGCGGCCGATCACATAGCTGCCCTTGATCCTGGACAACTGCGCCGTGACCTCGTCGGTGATGCCGTCGGAGAAATACTCCTGCGCCGGGTCGCCGCTGACATTGGTGAAGGGCAGGACCACGATCGAGAGCCGCACCGGTTTGACGAGCGGCCGGTTCGCAGCCGGCGACAGGACGGGCAGGGGCGCTGCGCCATCCGGGCGCCATGCGTAGGCCCTTATCGGACGGGCAATGTTCTTCAGTTTCTGCTCGCCCATGTCGGCGAAGCCGAGGTCGTCGCGCAGCTGCTCGCGCACCATCGACGAGACGCAGATGCCGTCGACCGGGGCCAGCGCTTCCAGCCGGGCGGCGATGTTGACGCCGTCGCCGGCGATATCGTCACCGTCGACGATGATGTCGCCGAGGTTGATTCCGATCCGGAACCTGATTCGGTCGGACGGCGCCTGTCCCTGCTCGAGCTCCATGACCGTACGCTGGATCTCGAGCCCGCATTGCACGGCAGCGATGGCGCTGCCGAACTCGGCGAGGAATCCGTCGCCCGTGGCCCGGATCACCCGGCCGCCGTGCTCTTCCACCTTAACGAAATTCACTTCCTCCCGCAGCCGCCGCAGCCGCGAGAACGTCAGCGCCTCGTTGCGCTCCATCAGGCGGCTGAATCCGGCAACATCCGCGAACATCACTGCGGCGAGCCGGCGAACAGTCGGGAAAATCTGGCTGGTCTGCGTCAAGCGAAGGGTCCGTGATCACGCGCGTCATCCGGTCGAATCGCCGGGCTTGCGCCGAAGGAGTGTCAGCACCGTCGCGGGGATGGCTGTGATCTGGATAACGTATCGTGGGTGCCCAATGAGGTTGGTCTGCGTACGGTGGATTTGGTTCAAATGCGAAAGATGCCGAATCGCCGCAGGGCGGTGGCGTAAGCAGCGCCCACCACGCTCCGACTGTGGGAGCCATAAGTAAGTATCCAAGCGCGATTAATTGAAAATTCAGGCTGTCGCTCTGGTATACGGCGAGAAAAACGCACATTTCAGCGCACGCGCATTCCCATCAGCGATGCGGCTGCAAACCCGGGGCAGGATGAATGCTGTCGGCGATCAAAGCCATCGGAGCTTGTTCGATCATCCTCGTCGCGTGTTATGGGCTGCTCACGATCGTGCTGGCGCTCCTCGTTCGCATCAAGGGGCTGTTCAGGGCTTTCCGGGAATATGGTCCCCGGCACGGTGGGAATGGTTTCCGCGCCGTCGTGATGGATGCCAGGGCTCGTCCCGGCAGGTTTCTGCTGGTCCTGAGCATCGTCTGCGCGGGAGTGCGGTTTGCCGAGTATGTCATGCTCGGACTGATCGCGTTGGCGGCGCTGGCCATGCTGCTTTCCACGGTTGAGAAATGGCGCGGCCGAGGCCCCGAGGCGCGCCTGACTCGACGTTTGAGTCGCCCGCCGTTTGTGGATGAAAGCCGTCGAGCAGGCCCTGATAGTGTCAGGGCTTCCGGCTGACGTCGGCAAGCCAGTCATGTGATTTTCGCGGCACCGCAGGCCGGCACGAGCGCAGCGCTATGCGGGACCGGCGCGCGGGATCGCGCCGGCCATCGCTGCGCTCATGCTCGCTGTCGTCACATCATAGAGCCGCCGGCCGGCTTTGCCATCCCGACCTTCTGGGCGCTCATGTAATGCATGCAGGCGCCGCGCATGTTGCCCTTGGACATTTCCGTGTTGGCCATCCCCATGTGCTTGCCCATCGCCATCTTTTCCGGACCGTCCTGCATCGTCTGCATCATGGCCGTGGTCTTTGCCATGTTTTCGCTGCTGCATTTCATCGGCGCGGCATACGATGTTCCGCTCAGCAACAAGAGCAGGGAGGCAGAAGCAAGAAATTTCGACATAACCGACCCTCCGGAGAATAAAGCCAGCGGGGCGCTGGCAGAAGGAAAATGATTGTACTCCGGTATTGTTCCGGTCATGCGAGCTACGAAGCGGCGTGCTGTGTTCCTCTACCCGCTCCTTGAGGGACGGGTCGGAGCGTGCTGATTTGCCATCGTATCCCCAAGGATAGTTTCACGCGCCGCCCTGCGACATATCAACCCGACGGGCAAATCACTTCCGATTTTCCGAAATCGCGTCAATCCCTTCCCGCAAAAATATACCGCTCACCATCGACCCCAAATCAGCGGTATAACCGCGCCCATCACCACCGCAGATGAGGGGCGCTCGCGATCGTCACGAATGCGCGGTGGGATGCGATGGACGCGGAAGGCGCGAGAGACGGTGCGCGCCGGACGCGT
>JBEVEC010000024.1:0-7004 GCA_040512975.1 Tardiphaga sp.
TCGGGGGAGGCAATCACCGCCTGATAGGTCGCAAACTTCTGGTTCACCTGGGTGACCGCGTCATTCAGGCGGCCCGTCGTGTCGCGCCGGATGGTGGCGTCGGGAATCAGCACGATCCGCGAGCCGTACAACCGGATGCGGGTGGCCAGATATTTGAGCTCGCCGAGCACCCGGACCGACGGCAGCCAGTTGGTAGCGAGCTCGTCAGCCTTGGCATTGATGTCCTGCGACTTCACCGTCGCTGTCACGGCCTGACAAACGATCAGCAGAATCAGGACAGACACGATCCCGATCAGGGTCGTCTTCAACGTAAGGCGCATGAGGAAAGTCCTGCGGATGCGCGATGGCCGCCGTGGCGGTCAAATCGCAATGCCATGATGTCGGTGAGCACTCGTGGTGACGTCCGGATACCATGCTTGAGATCGGTTTAACCTACGTTAATACCTAGACAATTTGCGCTGGCTCTGTGGTGGACCACAAGTCTGGGTGGCAATGGCAGATGTCTGCGTTCGCAAGCCGGCAATGAAACGTAGCTTCAAGGGCACGCCGAGCAGACGTCGCATCGTCATGCTCCGCAATGTTAGAGCCTGACTTTGCTCACGGCGGACGCCCGGAACAGGCTGCCATAAGGGCAATTCCCGTCGCGCGGAAAGGCAAGGCTTCAAACGATGACCCGCGTCCCGCTTCGCCAATGGTAGACTTGCACTGCCGCAGCAAGGGTGCCAATAGAACGATTCTGGACTGCTTGTTCTGCCTGATCGGATGGGACAAATTGGGTCCCGTGCCGCGTGGGGACGCGGCGCCGGTTGTCTCTTGAATTGCGCGGAAGTCGCAGAGAGGCCGTCGGTTGAGACGAGGAAAGGGCTAAGGATCGTGACGACGACGTCTTCGGCGGAGCACACGCGCCGCGATTTCCTGTTCGTAGCCACCGGGGCCGTGGCCGCCGTTGGTGCCGCAGCCGCCGTCTGGCCGCTGATTTCTCAAATGAATCCCGATGCGTCGACCATCGCCGCCGGCGCGCCCATCGAGGTCGACCTGGCGCCGATCGCGGAAGGCCAGGACATTAAGGTGTTCTGGCGCGGCAAGCCGATCTACATCATGAACCGCACCAAAAAGCAGGTCGATGAGGCCCGCGCGGTCAACGTGTCGAGCCTGCCCGATCCGCAGACCGACCAGGCCCGCACCAAGGACGGACACGAGCAGTGGCTCGTCGTGATCGGCATCTGCACCCATCTCGGCTGCATCCCGATCGCCCACGAGGGCAATTACGACGGCTTCTTCTGCCCCTGCCACGGCTCGCAATATGATTCGTCGGGCCGCGTCCGCCAGGGCCCGGCGCCGCTGAACTTGCCGATCCCGCCCTACGCGTTCGTTTCAGACAGCAAGATCAAGATCGGCTGAGCGCTCCGCTTTGCCGTCTGACTTTCGCGCCGACAGTGTCTTCTTCTTCAGGATCGCAACATGAGCGGACCCTCTACCTATCAGCCGACCAATCCTGCCCTGCAGTGGTTTGAAAAGCGCCTGCCGATCATCGGCCTGATCCACTCGTCCTTCATCGCCTATCCCACCCCGCGCAACCTGAACTACTGGTGGACCTTCGGCGGCATTCTCTCCTTCATGCTCGGCGTCCAGATCGTCACCGGCGTGATCCTGGCGATGCACTACACCCCGCATGTCGACCTTGCCTTCACCTCGGTGGAGGGCATCGTCCGCGACGTCAATTACGGCTGGCTGCTGCGCTATCTGCATTCCAACGGCGCCTCGATGTTCTTCATCGCCGTCTACATTCACATGCTGCGCGGGCTTTATTACGGCTCCTACAAGGCGCCGCGCGAGGTCCTCTGGATTCTCGGCGTCATCATCTACCTCCTGATGATGGCGACCGGCTTCATGGGCTATGTGCTGCCGTGGGGACAGATGAGCTTCTGGGGCGCCACCGTCATCACCAACCTGTTCTCGGCCATTCCCTATGTCGGCGACAGCATCGTCACGCTGCTGTGGGGCGGCTACTCGGTCGGCAATCCCACGCTGAACCGGTTCTTCTCGCTGCACTATCTGCTGCCCTTCGTGATTGCCGGTGTGGTCGTGCTGCACGTCTGGGCGCTGCATGTGGCCGGCCAGAACAACCCGGCCGGCGTCGAGCCGAAGACCGAAAAGGACACTGTGCCTTTCACGCCCTATGCCACCATCAAGGATGGCTTCGGCATGGTATGCTTCATGATTTTCTATGCCTGGTTCGTGTTCTACATCCCGAACTATCTCGGCGATCCCGACAACTACATCACCGCCAATCCCGGCGTGACGCCCGCGCATATCGTGCCGGAATGGTACTACCTGCCGTTCTACGCCATCCTGCGCTCGATTCCGTCCAAGCTTGGCGGCGTCATTGCGATGTTCTCGGCGATCCTCGTGCTGGCCTTCCTGCCGTGGCTCGACTCGGCCAAGACCCGGTCGTCGAAATATCGGCCGCTGGCCAAGCAGTTCTTCTGGATCTTTGTCGTGGTCGCCGTGGTGCTGGGCTGGCTCGGCGCGCAGCCGCCGGAAGGCATCTATGTGGTCGCCGGCCGCATCCTGACGGCCTGCTACTTCGCCTACTTCCTGATCGTGCTGCCGATTCTCAGCCGCATCGAGACGCCGCGCGCGGTGCCGAACTCGATTGCTGACGACGTGCTGGCCAAGACCGGTTCGCTGGCCAAGCCGATGATGCCGCTGATCGCCATCGCCGTGCTAGGCGCGATGATGTTCGGCGGCTCGGATGCCCGCGCCGAGGATGCCCATGCGCAGCCGACGCCGCCGTCGCTGTCGTGGTCGTTTGCCGGACCTCTGGGCAAGTTCGACCGTGCGCAGTTGCAGCGCGGCTACAAGGTCTACAAGGAGGTCTGCTCGACCTGCCATTCCATGAACCTGATGCATTTCCGTAACCTCGCCGATCCCGGCGGTCCCGGTTTTTCGGCGGCGCAGGCGGCCGCAGTGGCGTCGGACTTCAAGGTGCAGGACGGCCCCAACGACGCCGGCGACATGTTCGAACGTCCCGGCCGTGTGGCGGACAAATTCCCGGCGCCGTTCGCCAACGAGAACGCCGCACGCGCCGCCAATGGCGGCGCGGCGCCGCCGGACCTGTCGCTGATGGCCAAAGCACGCGGCTACGAGCGCGGCTTCCCGCAATTCGTGTTCGATGCCATCACCCAGTTCCAGGAAAAGGGCCCGAACTACATCGCCGCCGTGCTGACCGGCTACGAGGACGAGCCGCCAAAGGGCTTTGAACTGCCGCAGGGCGCCTATTACAACAAATTCTATCCCGGCCACGCCATCAAGATGCCGAAGCCGCTGTCGGACGACCAGGTGACCTTTGACGACGGCAGCCCGCAGAAGGTCGCGGACTACGCCCGCGACGTCGCGGCCTTCCTGATGTGGACCGCCGAGCCCCATCTCGAAGTCCGCAAGCGCACCGGACTGCAGGTGATGGTGTTCCTGATCGTGCTGGCGTTGCTGCTGTATTTCACCAAGAAGAAAGTATGGGCCAACGCGCACTGATCCGCGCCGCGACCGCGACTTGCAAAGCCCCTTCGGGGGCTTTTTTGCTGGCCGCTGTCTTCCGTTGAGCGGTTTTGTTGCCTTGTCATGGCCGCGGGCCTAAATGGCATCTCACAATCCCCCTTTCGGAGAGCACCCATGGGCACTTCCATCACCTTCAAACGCCCCGACGGCAAGGACGCCACTGGCTATCTCGCGAACGCCTCGGCTGGCAACGCGCCGGGCGTGGTGGTGATCCAGGAATGGTGGGGCCTGCAGGACCAGATCAAGGGCCTTGCCGACCGTTTTGCGCTGGCCGGCTTCGATGCGCTGGCGCCGGACCTCTACAACGGCGTGGTCGTGCCCTATCACGACACGGACGCTGCCGGCAAAGAGATGAACTCGCTGGATTTCATGGATGCCACCACCCAGACCGTGCGTGGCGCCGCGCAGTATCTGGCGCGCAATAGCGCCAAGGTTGGGCTCACCGGCTTCTGCCTCGGCGGCGCGGTGACCATCATCGGCGCCTGCAAGATCCCTGAGTTGAAAGCCGCGGTGTCGTTCTACGGCATTCCGCCGGAGCAGGCGGCGAAGCCGGCTGACGTGCAGGTGCCGCTACAGGGCCATTTTGCCAATCGCGATGACTGGTGCACGCCTGAGGTCGTCAACGGCTTCGAGGCGGGCCTCAAGGCCGCCGGAAAGTCCGCGGAATTCTTCCGCTACGACGCCGACCACGCCTTCGTCAACGAACAGCGCATGACCGTACACGACCGCGAGGCCGCGGAACTGGCCTGGGGCCGGGCAACGGCGTTTTTCAGGACGCATCTTGGCTGAGTCTGGCAATGGGCGCGCTTGCAGCGGAAGCGACCACGTCCGGCTTCGCCATTTCCGATCTGCGCGACGTGCCCGCCTTCTTCGACACCGTCGCCGATCGCATCTGGCAGGCATGGTGGAAACGCCATGGCGTGCCGCAGGCCTATATCGTCGAGCGCCTGCGCGAGAACATGCACGGGACCGGACTGCCGATCGCGTTGATCGCGCATCGCGGGCCGGCGTTTCTCGGTATGGCCTCGCTGCTGGTATCGGATCTCGACGAGCGCCCGAATTACACGCCCTAGGTGGCGGCGGTCTGGACCGAGCCCGAGGCGCGCGGGCAGGGCGTGGCGCCGGCGCTGATCGAACGGGCCTGCGCGGAAGCGTTCAGCGAAGGACATGAGAGTGTCTATCTTTGCTCCGCACCCCCGCGAAGGTCGTATTACGAGGGACTAGGCTGGACGCCGGTCGAGGACGAGGTCGGGCCGCTGAAGCTGACGGTGTTCGTCCGGGCTGCAGGCAATTGATAATCAGGCCAGATGGGAATCCGCATTCCCGCGCTGTGGATAGTTGAGAGATCGCGATTTCGATCTATCGTGGTATTTCGGCATTAGGGTCGCAGCATGATCGTTTCCAGATTGGGTGACAGCCTCGCGGTCAAGCTCGACGAAGATGTGGTCGAGACGCTTGGTCTGAAGGAGGGCGATGAGGTCGAGGTCGCGGTTCGGCGCTTGCGTCCGGAGCCGTCGCCTTACGATCCAAACCTGGACCCGCAGGAATGGCTGCAGCGGATGCGACGATTCCGCGGCTTGCTACCGGTTGATTTCAAATTCGATCGCGACGAAGCGAATGAGCGATAGCTATCTTTGATAGCAACGTCGTTCTCTATCTCGCATTGTCGAGCGGTCCGAAGTCGTTGCGGGCAGGAAGCCTGATGGCGCAGGGTGGCGCCATCAGCGTTCAGGTGCTGAACGAATGCGCCAATGTGTTGCGAACCAAGCAGTCACAGCCGTGGTCCGAGGTCTACGCATTCTTGTACGGGTTGCGTATGCGCTTCAAACTGCATCCGGTCACCGTAGACCTGCACCAAAATGGCCTCCATCTCGCCGAACGCTACGGCTTCGCTATCTACGATTCGTTCATCGTCGCCGCGGCGCTTGCTGCCGGTTGTGACACCCTCTGGTCCGAGGACATGCAGGACGGCATGGTCGCGGACGGTCGCCTGACGATCACCAACCCATTTTCCACCCCTTTGGCATCTTGACGGCAGCGGTTTCCCATGGCTCATTGCCGGCCATGAGCACCCCTGTCCGCAACTCCCGGCGTTGGTGGCGCACCTCCTGAAGAGGTGGTCGGTGCGATTTGCTCACTTAAATCGTCGAAGGCCGCCATCGCAGTGCGACGGCCTTTGTTCGTGTGTCCTGCGTGGCGTGTCTCCGGCAAGCTCCCCAAGAGGACACCATGAACAGGACGGTCTTTTCGCTTCCCGCTGACAGCGCCTACAAGACCCGTGCGGGTCTTGCGGTCACGCGCCATGTCGAAGCCTTCACCGGCGGCACCGCGCTCGACGACCTGATCGTCCGGCTCGACCGGCGCCGCGGCGTGGTGCTGTCGTCGGGCACCACGGTGCCCGGCCGCTATGAAAGTTTCGATCTCGGCTTCGCCGATCCGCCATTGCTGCTGGAAACCACGGGGCCGCACTTCACCATCACCGCGCTGAACAAGCGCGGCCAGGTGCTGATTGCGTTCCTCGCCGACACGTTGCGCGATCCCGCCATCGCGTTCGACGGCCGCACGATGTCGAAGCTCACCGGCCATATCATCCGTGGCGAGGCCCCCATCGACGAGGATCAGCGCACCCGCCGTGCCAGCGTGATGTCGCTGGTGCGCGACATGGTCGCGCAGCTGTTTTCGTCGGACGATCCGATGCTTGGGCTGTTCGGCGCCTTTGCCTATGACCTCGTGTTCCAGATCGAAGACCTCAAGCCGAAACGCGCGCGCGAGGCCGATCAGCGCGACATCGTGCTGTACCTGCCCGATACGCTACTGGCCTATGACCGCGCCACCGGGCGCGGCGTGACGCTGTCCTATGAGTTCACCTGGAAGGACCGCTCCACCGAAGGCCTGCCGCGCGATACGCCGGGGGCGGGCTACAACAAGGCGCCCCGTGAAGGCTTTGCCGATCACGCACCCGGCGACTATCAGCGGACGGTCGAGACCGCTCGCGCCGCCTTCGCGCGTGGTGATCTGTTCGAGGCCGTGCCCGGCCAACTGTTCGCCGAACCTTGCGCGCGTTCGCCGGCCGAAGTGTTCCAGCGGCTCTGCGTGATCAACCCGTCGCCCTATGGCGCGCTGATGAACCTCGGCGACGGCGAATTCCTCGTGTCGGCTTCGCCGGAAATGTTCGTGCGCTCCGACGGCCGTCGCGTCGAGACCTGTCCGATCTCCGGCACCATCGCTAGGGGCGTCGACGCCATCGGCGATGCCGAGCAGATCCGGCAGTTGCTGAATTCGGAAAAGGACGAATTCGAACTCAACATGTGCACCGACGTCGACCGCAACGACAAGGCGCGCGTCTGCGTGCCGGGCACGATCAAGGTTCTGGCGCGCCGGCAGATCGAGACCTATTCAAAACTGTTTCACACCGTCGATCACGTCGAGGGCATGTTACGCCCCGG
>JBEVEC010000050.1:0-14065 GCA_040512975.1 Tardiphaga sp.
GAGGTCAGATCGCCCTTGCGCCCGATCGCGATCAGGATGTCGGAATAGCGCTTGGCCTGGCCGGTGCGCGCCGAGCCCTCGGGCTCGAAAATATCGTGGCTGACCTGATCGACGTCCGAGCCGGCGCGCTCCAGGATGTCGGCGCAGCGGTCGATCAGCGCGTCGAGCAGTTCCAACAGCACCGTCTCGCCATTGGCGGCCGGCGGCGCGATGCGGCCGAGCTTGAGCTCGACGGCCGCGAACGGCCGCGGCGCATCGTAGCGCACCGTGACCAGGCGATTGCGCGTCAGGATAAAGGTCACCGCGGTGATGCGCGGCGACTCGGTGTCCGAGCCGCACATCAAGCTCGCGGTCCTGTCGCGCGCGCCGTTCTCGATATAGAGGCGGCTGGAGATTTCGATCTCCTGCATGTCCTCGCGGGTCGGGATCTCGACCCCGGCGAGCCTTTCCACCGCCTTGTCCTCGGCCGGCGAGGGCTTCACCATGTCGATCCACACTGCGTCATCCGGCAGCGCCGACAGATCGTCGGGCACGGATTTTCGGAGGGCGTGGTCGGTCGGGGTGAAGACAGCAAGCATGGCAACTCCGGGATCGTGAGAACGCAGCTTTAAAGTCGGGATGGCCGAACGGCGAATCGACAGGCGATCCGACCATGACCGAACCGGATGAAGCCGCTATGGCAGTGTTCGTGCACTGCGCCAACCCCGACGGGCATGTAATGTCACAGCGCCGTGATACGTTTTGTACTGAACCGCACCGCAGAATGATCGCGCGGGCTCATGAGCCCGTTTAAGGCGCATGCCCGCTTTGCGGCTGCGACAATTTGGTCACAGAGCGAGCCCAGTTCGCCCTTGACTGCGTTCAAACGCTGGCAACTGCGCCCAATTCCGACGATAGTCGGTTGCATCGGATCGTCGCTCGCGGCGCCCCCCTGGAAGCCTTTCGCGCCGGTGCGCGCAGGGCCGTGCTGGATTGATCGAATGTCATCTCTGAAGCTGAAACTGGGCCTTGTGGCCGTTGCTGGCATGATGCTCTCGGGCTGCATGCAGGCCACCGTCTATGAAGCCTCGTCGGACAAGAACCTGAAGCCGCGCGACAAGGAATTGCTGGCCAAGGTGTCTTACGTGAAGACGCCGGTTGCCGAGCCGTTCCGCCGCGCCATCGTCGACTATCACCGCAAGGAGCAGCCCGGCTCGATCGTGGTCGATTCCGACAATCACTACCTTTACTACGTGCAGGACGGCGGCAAGGCGATCCGCTACGGCATCACTGTCGGCGAAGAAGCCATGGCCTGGTCCGGCGTCGCCAAGGTCGGCCAGATGACCGAATGGCCGGCATGGCACCCGACCCCCGGTGAAATTTCCCGCCTCGGCGTGCCGACCTTCGTGCCGCCCGGCCCGGACAATCCGATGGGCTCCCGGGCGATGTATCTCTACTCCGGCGGCAAGGACACGCTGTTCCGGATCCACGGCACCAACCAGCCGGAATATATCGGCTCTTCGATCTCCTCGGGCTGCATCCGCATGACCAACGAGGACGTCATCGACCTCTACGGCCGCGTTAAGATGGGCGCCGTGGTAGTGGTGCTGGAGCCCAAGCAGGGCGACTCGCCGGTCAATTCCAAGCTCGCTTTGCAGGGCGCAGGCGGCACGCCGTACTGATCTCGGCACGTGATTCTGGTTAAGAAGGCGCCGTTTCGACGGCGTCTTTTTTTTGGCATGATGTCCGCACGAAGCGGTTTGTTCATCGTATCGGCATTAGCGCAACACTTGCGGTAAATGAGCAACAGTCGTCGCCCGCGTGCGCACCGCACTGCGGAAGTGCTGGAAAGCCGCAGCTTTCAACGTTACGACTTGGAAACAATTGCAACGTTTGCGGCGCAGACTCACACAGCGTTTGCCTGGGTCGTGCCTGTTATTGGAATCAAAACATGTCGTCTCTGAAGCTGAAACTTGGACTTTTGGTCGCCGTGGGCATCATGTTGTCGGGCTGCATGCAGACCGGCACCCAATTTCAGGCTGCGTCGGACGCCAATTTGAAGCCGGGGGACAGGGCTCAGCTCGCCAAGGCGCGTTACGCCAAGGTGAGCGTGCCGGAGCCGTTCCGCCGCGCCCTTGTCGACTATCACCGCAAGGAAGCCCCGGGTTCGATCCTGGTCGATTCCGACAACCACTACCTCTATTACGTCCAGGACAACGGCAAGGCGATCCGCTACGGCGTCACCGTCGGCGAGGAAGCGCTGGCGTTTTCCGGCGTTGCCCGGGTCGGCAACATGGCCGAGTGGCCGAAGTGGACGCCCACCAAGGACATCCACGCCCGCATCGAAGGCCTGCCGTCGCAGGTGCCCGGCGGCATCGACAATCCGCTCGGCGCGCGCGCGCTGTATCTGTACCAGGGCAACAAGGACACCCTGTTCCGCATCCACGGCACCAACCAGCCGGAATATATCGGCGCCTCGATCTCGTCGGGCTGCATTCGCATGACCAACGAGGACGTCATCGACCTCTACACCCGCGTCAAGCCGGGCGCGCTGGTTGTGGTGCTCGAGCCGAAGCACGGCGACTCGCCGGTCAATTCGCGACTGGCGCTGCAGGGTGGCGGCGGTACGCCGTTCTGAGTCGGACGGTTTGATCTGATTTGAAAAGCGCCGGTTTTGCCGGCGCTTTTTTGTTGGCAATGACCTCACCTCGAGTCGTCCCCGCATAGGCGGGGACCCATACGCCCTGAGAATACGGCTACGTTGTGCGCCTCATTACCGAGGCTCGGCTGACAAGCATCGCCGCAGCGTATGGGACTCCGCCTTCGCGGGGACGACTCGCGGGCAGGTTTCGCTCTTCACTTACCGGAAAATACTGAACGGCGATGGCATCGCGGCGCGGCGGCGTTGTTTGGGTTTTGACTTGGCCTTCGGTTTGGCAGGTGTCGGCGCAACGGCTTCGGGTTCGTGCTCTGGGGCAGACTCAGCGACCGGCGCGGCCTCCGCCGGCTTGCTCACGACAGGCTGGCTTTCCACCGGCTTGACCGCGGCCCCCATCCCGTCACCCGCATCGGCGACGTCCCGCGGCGGAGCCTCTGCCGGGCGTTCGGCCGGCAACAGCGGTGCCACGACCGGCATCGGGTCCCACACCTCCCATTGGCAGATACGGTAATTGTTGCGGCGCTCGGCCAAGTCGAGATGGACGTGGTCCTCGTGGTAGCCGTCGGAGCCCGGGCCAAGCACCGTCGTAAAGCGCGCACAGACCGACTGCAGCACCTTGTCGCGCAACTCGCGCGGCGTGCTCCGCTCGGTCAGCGCGATCGACTGGCCGTTGGCCAGTTTCAGTCCGCGGACGTCGAGCGCATTGGCGCGGCCGTGCTCGGACATCTTGGCGCCCACCACACGATTGCGGCCGCGGCAATCGAACGAATCGAAATTGTCGAGTTCGCTCAGCCTGGTGCCGAGGCTTCCCGCGAGCGGCGCCATATCGGTGCGGATCCAGTCGGCGACCGCAGTCGCCATGGTGCAGCGCATCGTCGCCGACGGCTTCAACGGCACCCTGCTGTTATCGGGCAGCACGATGGCGTCGAGCCGCACGATGTCGGTGCCGCCGCAGGCGCCGGGACCCTTGATGTCGGCAATGCTCGGCGCAATCGCGATCGATTCGGTGAGTGCCACGCGGCACGGCGACGGCGGCGCCGGTTCGGCGGGTTTCTGTGCGGCGGCGGGCTGTTCAACATCTGCCGGTGCGTCGGTATCGGAAGGTTTGGTCTCAGTAGGTTTGGCAGCCGGCGCGCGCGCAGGCGCGTCGGCTGGGCGCGCCATCGGCAGAGGAATATGCGGTGTCGTGAGCCTCGCCTGTGCGGGCGACGCGAGCAGGCCCAGCGTCAGAACGACGCCGATCGCGCTTGGATCACAGCCGGCTAAGCCCAAAGTGCATTTTCGAGCCACTTTCGCCGCGCTAAGCTTCATGGCAAGACTTTGAAGAACAAAACCTTGGGCAACAAGACCCAAGCAAACAAACCTGCGTCGCAGTCCGAAAGGAGGCGATGGACGGATCAAAATTTCGGAGGAACATTGCGATGCTCGGATTGATGCAAGACTGGCCGCTGCTGTGCCATCGGATTATCGATCATGCGGCGAAAGTCCATGGCGAACGCGAGGTGGTCACGCGTTCGATCGAAGGCCCCATTCATCGCACCAATTACGCCGAAATTCGTGTGCGCTCGCTGAAGGTCGCGCAGCAGCTTGACCGCGAAGGCATCAAGCTCGGCGACCGCATTGCAACCATCGCGTGGAACACCTGGCGTCATCTCGAAGCGTGGTACGGCATTATGGGCATCGGCGCCATCTGCCACACCGTGAATCCGCGGCTGTTTCCCGACCAGATCGCCTGGATCATCAACCATGCGCAGGACCGCGTGGTCATGACCGACCTCACCTTCATTCCGATCCTGGAGAAGATCGCCGACCAGATCCCGTCGGTCGAGCGCTTCATCGTCTTCACCGACAAGGCGCACATGCCGGAGACCACGCTGAAGAACGTGGTGGTTTATGAAGACTGGATCGCCGAAGCCGACGGGAACTTTCAATGGAAGAGCTTCGACGAGAACACTGCCGCCGCGATGTGCTACACCTCGGGTACCACGGGCGACCCGAAGGGCGTGTTGTACTCGCACCGCTCCAACGTGCTGCACTCGCTTGCGGCGAACAATGGCGACGCGCTCGGCACGACATCGAAAGACACGATGATGCCGGTGGTGCCGCTGTTCCACGCCAATAGCTGGGGCATCGCGTTTTCGGCGCCGTCGATGGGCACCAAGCTCGTCATGCCTGGCGCCAAGCTCGACGGCGCATCGGTCTACGAATTGATGAGCACCGAGAAGGTCACCTATACCGCCGGCGTGCCGACGGTGTGGTTGATGCTGCTGCAATATATGCAGAAGGAAAACGTCGCCCTGCCCGACCTTAAGGTCGTCGTGTGCGGCGGCTCGGCGATGCCGCGCTCGATGATCAAGGCCTTCGCCGACATGGGCGTCGAGCCGCGGCATGCCTGGGGCATGACCGAGATGTCGCCGCTCGGTTCGGTGTGCGGACTGCAGGGGCAGTTCAAGCATCTCGAAGGCGACGCGAAGCTCGACGTGCTGTCGACCCAGGGCTACGCGCCCTTCATGGTCGAGATGAAACTGTCCGACGACGCCGGCGGTGAGATTCCGTGGGACGGCAAAACCTTCGGCCGCCTGATGGTGCGCGGCCCCGCGGTGTCGAAGGCGTACTACCGGGTCGACAGCAACATCTTGGACAGCGACGGCTATTTCGACACCGGCGACGTCGCCACCCTCGACCAGCACGGCTATATGCGAATCACCGACCGCTCCAAGGATGTCATCAAGTCGGGCGGCGAATGGATTTCGTCGATCGATCTCGAAAATCTCGCGGTCGGTCACCCCCAGGTGGCTGAAGCCGCAGTGATCGGTGTGTATCACCCGAAATGGGACGAGCGCCCGTTGCTGATCGTGCAGCTGAAGCCCGGCCAGAGCGCCAGCCGCGAGGACATTCTGGCCTATATGGACGGCAAAATCGCCAAATGGTGGATGCCGGACGACGTCGCCTTCGTCGACGCGATCCCGCATACCGCGACCGGCAAGATCCTGAAAACGGCATTGCGCGATCAGTTCAAGACCTACACCTTGCCGACCGCCAGCGTCAGGACGGCATGACTTAACTTGACGCCTTCGGCTTCCTGAGGTTTCAATGACAAAGGCCCGGCAACTTGCCGGGCCTTTGCTGACCAGCCCTTGATTCAGCAAGGGGTGATCGGCGCCGTGTGCACCGTGCCGTCCAAAGACTACGGACTAGGTTGAGGCCGGGCGGCTGCACGCGGCGGGTTCTGTGACCCCTGCCATTTCAGGAATTGCTGGAACAGTGCCTCGTTCTGATCCGGCGTGATGGCGTTGGTGCGCGCATTGATCTGGCGCGCGGCGAGGAACTGATCAAACTTCCCGCGAACTTCCGTCGATGCGGTTGCAGCATGGCGATCGAGCCATTCCTGGGCGGGCTTGAATCGCTCCCATCCCTTCAATGGCGCGCCCAGCGTGACTTCCTTCCACTTCGGATGGAACGGTGGCTGCTGCAGCTGGGTAAACTTGTCGAAGAAGATCTGAACGAAGTGCTCCATCTTGCGATAGCGCTCGGTCTTGTCCGGCCAGTTGTAACCCGCAAGGATCGCCGCCACCGAAATGGTGTCGATCTGCTGGCCGGCCGGGATCAGGGTCGGGTAGTCCTCTGCCTTGAGCACCGACGGAAAATAGTCGGCCTGCAACGGCCCGACATAGTCGATCGGGACCAGATGAAAATCGCCGGTCATCTGCGCCACCGCGCGTGACGGCGTGCCCTGCACCGCGACAAAGGCGTCGAGTTCACCTTTCTTCAGCTTCTCCTGCGCCAGCCGCTGCTCCATATGCGACACGATCGGATGGATTCCGAGCCGTTCGAAGATGGTGTTGGCGGTGATGAAGGTGCCGCCGTCCGGAAGGTCGATGGCGACGCGTTTGCCCTCGAGATCCCTGAGGGTGCGCACGTTCTTGCCGGCAACGACGTGGACCTCCTCGTTGTACAGCTTGGTGATGTAGGTGAACTGGCGCTTGATGTTGCCGGTGTAGCCCTTGCGCTCGAGGTAATCGAGCGTGTCGGCGCGTACGATGCCGAGATCGACGCCGCGCAGGAACAGGATGTCGGCGATGCTCTTGACCGAACCTTTGCCCACCACCGGCAGCACGCGCAGATTATCGCCGTCGTCGAGCACCGTGGCGAGATCGGCGCCAATGTTCAGATAGGTGCCGCCGAGCGGCCCGAGCACGACCGTGACGGTGTTGGCATTGAGCCGGTCCTTCAGGCCCTTGTTGTCGACCTGATAGTTGAAGATGGCTTTCAGCCCCTGACTGACCGATTCCGGCGTGACTTCGGCACGCTGCGCCGATGCCGTGCCGGTCAATGCCGCCGATGTCGCCGACGCTGCGATGAGCGCCCACGCCGCGGCCCGAAAACGAAATGATTTCATGAATTGCCCCCCGTGACGATTACATTGGTCCAGCGATGAAGCCGCGGATGTCGTCCGCGACTTCGACATTTGTGACGACGTGATGCGATGGTGATCCGGCTAGTACGACTGCAAGGCGTCGAGCTGGCGCTGAGCGTCGGGCAAGCCCCACTCCTGCGCCTTTCGATACCAGTTGCGCGCCATGTTCACGTCGGGTGCGGGCCCGTTAGCGAATTTCCGCAGCGCGATCGGATCGTAGGTCTCGGCCAGGATCATCGCCGCCCTCGCACTGCGCGACTCGGCGGCGCGCTGCAGCAGCAGGCGTGCCGGCAGGAAGTCGCCGGATGCCGCGAGATCCTGCGCACGCCGGATCATCCCCATGACCTCGGCCGGATCGATGTTGCGCATCGGTGACGCGGGCGTTGCCACAGGCGGCGCAACACTCGTCGTCGCGGTCACCGGCGTCGGAGCCTGCGGCACGGCCACAGGCGCAACCGGCGCGGCTATCTGCGGCGGCGGTGCGGGCGTCGGATAGAGCTGCGGAATGTTCGGCTGGCGCGGCGGCACCGGCGGGAAGCTGCCCGTTCCGGTCCACGTCATGCGGAACGTGCCGCCCACCAGCGCGGCGCCATCGGCGTTGCGTAGCTCGGCGTTGATGGTGGCCTGGCCGACGAAGTCGGTTGCCGGGATCACCGAGGCCGTCGCGACCTCAGGGGCCGGAATGCGCCATTCCGTAGCGCCGACCTTCTTGCCTGCCGTCAGACGGCTGCCGGCGGGCAGACCGCTCAAAACCAGCGAATGACCGGCCACCGGCGCGGTGACGATGACGCCGAGTTCGAGCGGTTCGTTGACGCCCCCGCTCTTGTCCGCGACCAGCAGCGTCGACGTCGCCTTGCGTTGCGACGACGGCATGACCGCGTCCTTGATCTGCTGCCACATGGAGCTGTCTTGCGCGACGTCCCCCACGGTGGCGGGCTTGCGCAGGATCGGCACAATCAGAATGAAGAACAGCGCCAGCACGGCGGCCACGATCACCGCGGCAACCATCCGACCGATTTGGCCGAACCCGCCGCGCCGTGCTCGCCGGCCCTTCATCGGCGCGACGTAGGACTCCTCGGGCTCAAGCGATTCCTTCAGCGCGCGGGACACCGCGTCCTCGAAAAGCGTCGAGCGCGGACGCGCCGGCTCGGCAGCCGGCGCGTTACGGCGCGCCTCCTCGGGGGCTGCGGCCCGCCGGGGCAGCGGCAGGTCGTCCGGCTGGCGCGCGCGCGCATCGCGATTCTGCGGCGGAAAATCCTGCGGCTTGTAGGCCGGCTTGGCGGGCGACGGATTGTCGCCAAAATCCGGGTCCCGGTAACCGGCTTCCTGGAAGCGCTGGTCGAGGGAGCGCAGATCGCGCAGCCGGGACTCCGGCGCACGCTGTTCCGGCGCCGGCGGCTCCGGGAATATTGGTTCGGCCGGCGGCCGGTGCTCGCGGAAGCCGGGCTGGTCGCGCAACCGGACCGGCTCCGGAAACTTCACGGGCTCGTTGCTGCGGCCGGCGTCGGTGCCGCTGCGGATGTCGCGCAGCTTTTCCTGGAACTTGTCGAGTTCGTGCAACTTGTCTTGGTCACGGTGCTTCTCCGTCGCACGGCGATCGGTCGGCTCGGGGGCCGTTTGCGCATTCGGATCGTCCGCCAGACGCACACGGCGCGGTGCGTAATAGAGCGGATTGTTCGGATCCATGTCGTCTCGCAAACTACTCATCGACAACTCCTTGCGCGCAATGCCCACTACACCGCTCATGCCCGAGCACGGTGCTGTGATTTGCTGAAAATTGGCTCGTCAGATATCGAAAGACCGGCAGTGATTCCTGCGAATCACGCGCGCGGACGATGCGTGCGATCCCGGATCTTCAGCCAATAATGCGCGGCGGCAGATGTCGATTTGATGTTTTGAAATACCATCGAAGTCCCCATTGCAGTCCCGATAGCTCCTCGCTTGACCGTACGAGCGTCCCTCTCGCCCGTAAGTCGCGTACCTGATTATCGTACCGCAGACCTTCAGTTACTTTGTGTCCAAACCCCATCGGAATTTGGGCCGAATCAGGGAATCTGCGAGTTGAGGGCGTCGGAGATCGCAACTTTATGTAATGATTTCAAGGCTGTTTTGTTTAGGTATAAAACATTGTCGCGATGTCAAGCATTCGTACTTGCGTCTGTTGATACACACCGCGAATGAACACAAACGGTAACGTTTCCCCTAATATTGAAGGTAATCGGCACTTCGGGCGATTGCGGTTTATGCGCGCTTAAGATCTCATTCCGCCGGTCGGACGTACGGCCAATGGGACAGCTTGCCCCTGCCGCAATTGTGGCGAGGCCGTTAACCAAACATTCAGCTGAGGCGTCCGATGACGCGCTTCGTGACCCGCCAAGGCCTGCTTGCAGACGAAAAAGGCCGGAAGCTTGCGCTCCCGACCTCTGATCGTCGAATCCAAACAATACGCGCAAAAGCTGCGCTAACCCGACAGCGCCGACTTTACGAGTCCGCTTGCTTTGCCGAAATCCATCTGGCCGGCAAATTTGGCTTTCAAAGCGGCGATGACCTTGCCCATGTCCTTGATACCGGCGGCGCCGGTGGCCGTGATCTCGGCGGCAATCGCAGCCTTCACGTCGTCCTCGGACATCTGCTTCGGGAGATAGGCCGAGATGATGGCAATCTCCTCGCGCTCCTGCGCCGCAAGTTCGGCACGACCGCCCTTTTCATATAATTCGACCGACTCCTGGCGCTGCTTGATCATCTTCTGCAGCAGGCTGAGCAGGTCGCCATCCGACAATGGCGGCTTGCTCTGGCCGCGGGCGTCGATATCGGCATTCTTGATGGTGGCGTTCACCATCCGCAGGGTGGAGAGCTTGCGCTCGTCCTTTGCGCGCATGGCGTCTTTGACGGCGGAGTTGATGTCGTCGCGCAGCATGTGCGTCTCCTGTTACGGCCGCAGATCGCAGCGTCGGAATGGGTTGCCCCGATCTAGGCTTTTTGAAACGCCCGCACAACCGCGCCCGGATCAGGGCGTCGGCTGCCGACGGCTTGAACTGAAGTCTTCCGGGCGGGTGCCCGACGGGGCGCCCGACACCGTGTCGGCTTCCGCATCCCGGGGCGGCACCATCATGGCCGCGACGGTCGCCGGGACGCCGGGCCGTCCCCAGAGCCGCGGTTTTATCTCGAAGGTGGCGCGCAGATGAGGCGGTGCGATCTCGGCGACGCGCTGCATCCACGCGATGCATTGCGTATCCGTGGTGAAGCACATGGCTGTCCAGCCCTTTTCGAGCGTCGGCTCGCGCGGCATGCCCCAGGCATATTGAAACTGGAACGGGCGCCGGTAGACGGGATGGTCCGGGCTGTAGAACGCGGTGGCGAAGGCCAGTCCGTCATCTCCCGAGATCGCCTGCAGCGGTTCGCCGGTGACATCGTGCCAGAGCATCGTCAACTGGGCGGCGGCGAGCCGGTAATAGGTCCGGTCGTTGGGGCTCACGCTGTTGCGGTAGATCGCATGGACAGGCGCACCGACCATGAGGGCGATCAGGGCAATGCTGCCGACAAACACCGCCAGATTCACAACATACAGGCGCTCCAGGGCGAAGCTGGCGCCGCACACGATCAGGATGGCCGGCAGGAACAGACCCTGCAACGCCCATAGCGACGGCATGTCGGTGCCGACCGCAACGGCGGCGATGACGGGGAACGCAATCGTGCCGACAAACACCCAGAACAGCAGCAGAAGCCCGGGGCTCAGTGCACGAAAGTCGGCGCCGAACCGCTTCAATCTCATTTCTGCCGACAGCACCCAGACGATGGCCGGCAGCGCCATGGCGGCGGCAAGGCCGAGCAGGAACATCGACGCCTCGTACAGCGACTGCGCAAAGCCGACGCCGCCATGAACCTGGATCGCATAGGCAAATGGCGTCGCGCCGGTCGTTGCCAGCCAGTGCAGATGCGGACCGAGCACGATCAAGCCGCTCAGTGCCGAAACCCACGGCGCCCATGATTTGAAATAGAGCCGCCGCTGCGGATGGGCGATGGCCGCCAGAACGAAGCTGGCGATCAGGAAGACCGAATAATATTTGCCGAGCATCGCCAAAGCCGCGAATGCGCCGGTAGCCGCGGCCCATCCTACCGAACGGCTTTCGAACGCGCGCAGGAAGCAATAGGTGGCAAGTGGCCAGATCGCCAGCAGCACCGTATTGGCGTTGAAGCGCTGCGCATGGAATTGGTAGGCGGGCAGCAGCATCAGCAGCAGCAGAATGACGGCACGGCTGTCGCCGCGCACGAACCGCCGCGCAATCAGGTCCACCGCCCACAGCGCCACGGCCGCATTGGTCATGGCCAGCAGCTGGAACGACCAGTCGGCAAGCGGAAAGACCAGCGTCCAGCCATAGGCGGCCCAGCCCATCAGCGGCGGATGCTTGGCGTTGCCCCAGGCGAATTCGCGGCCCACGGACCAGGTCTCGAGCGCGTCGGCATGCAGGTCGCCGCTCTGGTAGGCGACGATCAGGAACAGCAGCCAGACTGCGGCGAAGGCGACGATCAGCAGCGGAATCGCCCAACCTTTTTCGATGCCGTCGAGCCAGGCGAGAAATGGCCGACGCCAGCGTGCCGGAGCAACGGCCGAACGCGCGGCCATTGCGGCGAAATAATCTAACTGCACCGGCAATATCCAGAAATGAAAGGTCAATTGCTATCTATGAAAGCTAGTTACGGCAAGCATTCACGCGAGATTTTGAAAGATTCAACCAATTGGCCGAGCGGCGACCGGATGCCGGTAGAGGAAGCCCCGAACGTGACGCTCGTTCTGGTCGTTCCCGCAAAGGCGGGGATCGATAACCCCGGACCTCACGTAGGTGGGCAGCGCTTCCGCCCCCCTCACGGACTCCAAGCGAGGCCGCGCCATATGGGTCCCCACCTTCGCGGGACGACCGGCGGTTCAGGTGGCCCCTCGCAACCCCCGGCCGCTCGCTTTGGTCCGGGCAAAAGCCCCCCCGGCATGTGTGAATCAGGGCGTTCCGGCTTTGACGCCGGGAAGCGCGGCGACTATGTAATCCACTCATGACCACATCCGACACATCCCAGGCCTGGCCGGACCACAAACCGACCGCGCTGCTCGTGCTTGCCGACGGCACCGTGCTGGAAGGCTTCGGCCTCGGCGCGGAGGGCCAGGCGGTGGGCGAAGTCTGTTTCAACACGGCGATGACCGGTTATGAGGAGATCCTCACCGACCCGTCCTATGCCGGGCAGCTCATCACCTTCACCTTCCCGCATATTGGAAATGTCGGCACCAACGACGAGGACATCGAAACGGTGAACATGGCGGCAACGCCGGGCGCGCGCGGTGTTATCCTGCGCTCGGCCATCACCGACCCGTCGAATTACCGCTCGACCCGTAATCTCGACGCCTGGCTGAAGGCCCGGGGCATTATCGGCATTTCCGGCATCGACACCCGCGCTCTCACCTCGTTGATCCGCAACAAGGGCATGCCGAACGCCGTGCTGGCCCATGCCAGAAACGGCAAGTTCGACCTGCACGGGTTGAAGGAAGAGGCCCGCGAGTGGCCCGGCCTCGAGGGCATGGACCTGGTGCCGATGGTCACCTCCGGCCAGCGCTTCACATGGGACGAGACGACCTGGGAATGGAACGAAGGTTTCGGCCGCCAGACCAATCCTGAGTTCCACGTCGTCGCGATTGACTACGGCATCAAGCGCAACATTCTTCGCCTGCTCGCCGCCGAAGGCTGCAAGGTCACCGTGGTGCCCGCGACGACGTCCGCCGAAGACATCATGGCGCTGAAGCCCGACGGCGTTTTCCTGTCAAACGGCCCCGGCGATCCCGCCGAAACCGGCAAATATGCCGTGCCGGTGATCCGCGAGGTCATCGACACCGGATTGCCGACGTTCGGCATCTGTCTTGGTCACCAGATGCTCGGCTTGGCCCTCGGCGGCAAGACCGTGAAGATGCATCAGGGCCATCACGGCGCCAACCATCCGGTCAAGGACATCACCACCGGAAAGGTCGAGATCACCTCGATGAACCACGGCTTTGCGGTCGACAAGACCACGCTGCCGGCCAATGTCACGCAGACCCACTTCTCGCTGTTCGACGATTCGAACTGCGGCATTGCGCTCGCCGACAAGCCGGTGTTCTCGGTGCAGTACCATCCCGAAGCCTCGCCGGGGCCCAGGGATTCGCATTACCTGTTCAAGCGGTTTGCCGACCTGATGCGGACGAACAAGGCGAGCTAGAACGCGCGCGGCAGCCGGCCGGCAGCAGCAAGTCGTAGGGTGGGCAAGCGAAGCGTGCCCACGTCCTGCTTGCTGCCGATGATGCGCAGGCACATCGCGAGAGTGTCTTTGCCATCGTACGACTCAAGCTCAAAGCTATCGTAGTGAAGCATGCATCACGCAGGCATCTCTTGCTCCGGACCTGCGGGAACGTGCGCCGCAGGTTGAGGTTGTTTCCGCGCATAGCCGGAGCCCCCGATGATTACGCGCGACGCCATCAAGCCGCTGACATACGTGTTCGAGGACGACGGTCTGGTGCCGAACAGCCGGCTGCCGATGCTGATCTACAAGCATGCCATCGACCTGCCGTCGCACGAGCCGGAAGCCGCGATCGAGACAATGTTCGCGCGGAACGGCTGGGGCGAGACGTGGCGCAACGGCATCTTCGACTACATGCATTATCACGCCACGGTGCACGAGGTGCTCGGCATCGCGCGCGGACACGCCATGGTGTTGTTTGGCGGCGAAGTCGGCGACGCCATTGAGGTGCGGGCCGGTGACGTCGTCGTGCTGCCGGCGGGCACTGGCCACAAGCGCCTGTTCGCAACCCACGATTTTCGCGTGGTCGGCGCCTATCCGCCCGGCCAGAAAATGCACGTGACCCAGCCGTCGCCGGTGAATTATCGCAAGTCGTTGCTGATGATTCCGAAGGTTAAAGTGCCGGAAACTGATCCGGTGTTCGGTGAGCACGGACCGCTCATGCGGCTGTGGAAAAACGCGTAGGCCTGTAGCCC
>JBEVEC010000057.1:0-8125 GCA_040512975.1 Tardiphaga sp.
CAGATGGTGGCGCTGGCGGTGCTGGCGCCGATCGTCGCCAGCCAGGGCGGTAATGCCGCGACCCAGACCATGACGGTCGCGGTCCGCGCGCTGGCAACGCGCCAACTCAATCCGCACAACGCGTTGCGCATCGTCATCCGCGAAGGCCTGGTCGGATTGATCAACGGCGTCGCGTTCGCGCTGATCACCGGCGTCGCCGCCTTTGTCTGGTTCAAGTCGCCGGGCCTCGGCATCGTCATCGCGCTGGCGATGGTGGTGAACCTGCTGGCCGGCGCACTCGGCGGGATTCTGATCCCGATGGTGCTGGAACGCGTCAAGGCCGATCCCGCAGTGGCGTCGGGGACGTTTGTGACCACCGTGACCGACGTGGTCGGCTTCTTCTCGTTTCTCGGCATTGCGACAATGTGGTTCGGATTGAAGTAGCAGGTCCGCCCGCTGCTTCACGGCTCCTTAACGATATTGATCGACCATCACGCGAGTGAGGTCGATCATGCGCTTGCGGCTCAAGGCGGACGGACGGATTGTTGAGATACGTGACGGGTACGAGGTGCCTTCCGCGCCCGTGCAGCCCGAAGCGCCCGTACCGGCCACGCGCTGCGCCGAGCCCGAAGTGCGCGACCTGCGCCGCCGCGCGCAATTGACCCAGATCGAATTCGCCGCACGGCTCGGCGTCCCCGTCGAGACCATCCGCAACTGGGAGCAGGGCAAGCGCGCGCCGCGCGGTCCGGCCCGCGCGTTGTTGGCGGTCATCGCCCATGCGCCCGAGACGGTATTCGCAGCGCTGGCGCCCGGCGCGGTCGGCGTCTAAAGCCGCCGCAGAGTTCACGGTTGTGTCGATCACAGGGAGGCCATGATGTTGTTTGTGGAAGCCCACGGCGCCCGCATCCCGGCAATCGGCCTCGGGACCTGGGAGCTTAGTGACCGCACCTGCGCGCGGATCGTGGAACAGGCGCTCCGGCTCGGCTATCGCCATATCGACACCGCGCAGGTCTATGACAATGAGCGCGACGTCGGCGACGGCATCCGCGCCTCGCACGTGCCGCGCGACGAAGTGTTCGTGACCACCAAGGTCTGGACCACCCATTTCGCGCCTCACAATCTCGAGCGCTCGGTCAAGGAAAGCTTGAGCAAGCTGCGCCTCGATCACGTCGACCTGTTGCTGTTGCACTGGCCGAATCCGCATGTGCCGCTTGCCGAAACCCTCGGCGCGCTGGCCCATGCCCGCGCAATGGGGCTGACCCGGCATATCGGCGTGTCGAATTTCACCGTAGCGCTAATCGCGGAGGCGGTGGAGCTGTGCCCGGCGCCTTTGGTCTGCAATCAGGTCGAGTATCATCCCTATCTCGACCAGACCAAGGTCCGCGACGCCTGCGCTGCGGCCGGCCTGGCGCTGGTCGCCTACAGCCCCATCGCCCGCGGCAACGTCAAGAAGGATACGGCGCTGGCGGAGATCGGTCAGGTCTACGGCAAGACGCCGGCGCAAGTCTGCCTGCGCTGGCTGGTGCAGCAGGGCGCGGTGGCGATCCCGCGGACCTCGAAGATCGAGCGGCTGTCGGAGAACATCGACATTTTCGATTTCGCCCTGTCGGACGACGACATGGCGCGGATCTCCGCCATGGGCAGCGCCGCCGGCCGCCTCACCGATTTCGGCTTCGCGCCAAAATGGGACTGACGGTGGCGCGCGCCTCAATCTGTCATCTCACCGTAGCGTTTCACCCGCATTTGCCGCATTGATCTCGCCGACCGGATCGCCCAAGGAGGTGATCCAATTCCCCGCCGGCAGGTGCCATGTTCTTCGCGCTCTCCAAAGTCCTCGGCTTCTTCACGCTGCCGTCCAACGCCATCGCCATGATCTGCCTGCTGGGCGGGCTGCTGTTGCTGCTGCGGCGGCAGCGGGCCGGCAACCTGGTCCTGACCTTTGGCGTGCTGCTGCTGCTGCTGGTCGGCTACTCGCCGCTCGGCAATGTGCTGATGCTGTCGCTGACCGAGCGCTTTCCGGCGTGGCAGTCCGACGGGCGCGATCCTGACGGCATCGTGGTGCTCGGCGGCGCCGTCGACGCCGACTCCAGTGCCGCGCGGCATTCGCTCGAGGTCAACACCGCCGGCGAGCGCGTGATCGCCATGCTCGAACTGGCGCGCCGTTTTCCCAATGCGCGGATCGTCTACAGCGGCGGCCCAAGTGCGCTGTTCGAGACATCGCTGCCGGAGGCGCCGGTCGCCGGCGACCTGCTGAAGCGCTTCGGCGTCGCGCCCGAGCGCATCACGCTGGAAAACGAGTCTCGCACCACCGAGGAGAATGCGGTGTTTTCCAAGCGCCTGGTGCAGCCGAAGCCGGGCGAGCGCTGGCTGCTGGTGACTTCGGCGGTGCACATGCCGCGCTCGATCGGCACGTTCCGCGCCGCGGGTTTCGATGTCGAGGCCTATCCGGTGGACTGGCGCACGCGCGGCTGGGTCGATTCCAGCGAAACCTTCGACACGCTCGGTGGCGGGCTCGGCCGCGCCGACTCCGCGATGCATGAATGGGTCGGGCTGGTCACCTATTGGCTCAGCGGCCGCAGCAGTGCGCTGTTTCCGGCGCCGCAAAAGCGCTGACCGCGATCAATTAGTCGGCGGCCTTCGGCAGTCCCAGCCGATAGACCCCGCGAAAATCGTTGGGGTCTTCCACCGGCTTGCCCTTGCGGTAGATGACGAGACGGCCGGCCAGCGCGAGCGTTACCGCGGCGCGGCGGATCGGCACCAGCAGCGCGTGCCAGTCGCCGTCGGGCTGCACCTGATGCGCAATTTCCGGCGGGCTCAGGGTGCCGTCGCCATTTTGCGTGAGAACGGCAAGAATGGCCTCATCGAGGGGCAGGGCCGGCGTCTGGGACAGGGTTGAAGACATCGCCTGCCAATGACGCATCCCCAGCGCGGGCGCAAGGGACGCGCGCAGGATATGGCGCAAGCCGGGTCCCGGCGCTATCATCCGTGATCGGGCAGCACCTTCGGCATCACACGTCTCCCATGGAACCACGGCACATCATCCGCGCGGCGATTGCGGTTTCGGTGGTCGGCCACCTGGCGCTGGCCATCGGCGTCTTTTTCGCCGATGCCCGGCCGTTCGATCCTGCGACCACCCGCGACATCACCGTCGATATCGTGACCCCGCAGCAGGTCGCGGAGGCCGCCCGACAGGCCGAGCAGACGCCACCCGAACCGGAGAAGGCGCCCGACCCGTTCCGGTTGCCCGAAATCACCGACAAGCCGAAGCCGGACGATCCGGCGTCCGCTGCTGCCGCCCAATCGAAGCCTCCCGCGCCATCGCCGAGCGCCGCGCAAAAGCCGGCGCCGCCGCCGCCGCAACAGTCCGCGCCGGAGCCGCCCCCACCGCCTGCCGAACAGCCGGCCGCGCAGCAGCAATCCATGCCGGCCGCCTCGGCGTCATCGGCGGCGCAGGCGGCTCAGCAGCCGCAGCAACAGGCCGCGCTGCAGCCTTCGGTCGTGCAGCCGGCGCCGGCGCCCGATGTGCCGCGGGCCGAACCGGACGTCACGGTGAAATACGGCGTGATGCTGGGCCTGCCGAACGGCAATGGTGGCTCGGAGGCGATCACCAAGGCGGACATCGCGCCGCTGGATATCGAGGCGTTCCGCCGCCATCTGCGCAGCTGCGCGACGCTGCCCGCCGCGGTGTCGCGCGGCGACAAGGTGCGCATCGTGCTGCGCGCGTTTCTATCGCCCGACGGCCGGCTGTTGACCGAGCCGTCGCTGATCGAGGCCTCTGCATCGGCCAAGGGGCCGTTGTTGATGCAGGCGGCAATGCAGGCGCTGCAGGCGTGTCAGCCTTATGCGATGCTGCCCGCCGATCGCTACAAGGAATGGAAAGTGCTCGACCTGGCGTTCACGCCGCAGGACTTTTCGGGCTGACGGCGGCGTTGGTGTCCGGGCCCATGGCGCGCCAGGCGCTGGAGGCGAACTGCCGCCGCCAGGTGACAATCACCACCGCCGCGGTGGAGACGATGAACACCCAGGGGCTGACGAACCAGCCGAGATAGCCGAGCGCGAAAAAGAACGCGCGCTGGCCGCGGTTGAATTGCCGTGCGGCCGCGCCGAACAGTTTGGTGGTGCGCCGGACATGGGCTTCCGCCTCCGGCGTTTCGCGCTGGGCGGCGAACGGCATCGCGCCGATCAGGATCGCGACATAGTTGAACAGCCGATAGGCCCAGGCGAATTTGAAGAACGCATAGACGAAGATCAGGATCAGCCCGAAGCATTTGATCTCCCACATGCCCGACGTCGTGTTGAAGCCGAGCGGCAGGTTCTGCATCATCGGCATCACCTCGTTGGTGGCGCGCAGCAGCGCCAGCGAGCCGCCGATGGCGATCAGCGTGGTCGAGGCGAACCAGGCGGTGCCGTTCTGCAGCGACGTCATGATGTGGGTGTCGACGATGCGCGCCTCGCGCTCCAGCATCCGCCGCATCCAGACCTCGCGATAGGCATGCATGCGTGCCGACAGGCTGTCGCGGCCGTAGGCGGTGTGCTCCAGCGTGATCGCGTAGGTGGTCCATTCCAGGACGAAGAATCCCAGTGCGAAGACGTCTACCCACGAATAGTCGATCATGAAGCACCTGTTGCCGAAGCCACTGCTTCTGCCATGCATGCGGCGGTGCGGCAACATCGCTGCACCGCCTTGATCGCGGCGCCGCGGGCTGGCAGTTTCGTCGGGTTGCAAGGAGTGGTTGATGTCGTTGACGCTGGTGATCGGTAACAAGAATTATTCGTCGTGGTCGATGCGGCCCTGGCTCGCGTTGAAAGCCGCCGGCATCGGTTTTAACGAGGTGTTCGTGCCGCTGTACACCGACAGCGCCGACAAGCAGCGCATCCTCGATTATAGCCCGGCGGGCAAGGTGCCGATCCTGGTCGATGGCGACATCACGGTGTGGGATTCGCTGGCGATCATCGAATACGCCGCCGAGCGTTTCCCGGCCGCGAATCTGTGGCCGCAGGATCGCGCTGCGCGGGCGCACTCGCGGGCGATCTCGGCCGAAATGCATTCCGGCTTTATGGCGCTGCGCCGCGAATGCGGCATGAACCTGCACCGGCCGGTGGCGGCGAAGCCGCTGTCCGACGAAGCGCAGGGCAATATTGCACGCGTTCAGGAGATCTGGACCGACTGCCGGGCGCGCTACGGCGCGACGGGCCCGTATCTGTTTGGCGCCTTCAGCGCGGCGGATGCCATGTATGCGCCGGTTGTGCACCGGTTTTTGAGCTTCGCCATCGCTGTCACGCCGCCCGTCCGTGCCTATATGGACGCGATGCAGGCGCAGCCCGCGTTCCGGCAGTGGACCGCGGAGGCGCTGGCCGAGACTCTTGTCATTCCGCGGCTCGAAGAGGACTGAGCGCGGCACCACCGGGCCGCGGCCCGCGCTGCCACAACAACCGCATATTGCGGGTTCAAGGCGATGAAATCCCCGGCAAAGCAATGCTTTCCGGCCGAACCCTGATGGGGACCACGTGATAACCTGGGCATGGGCGACGGCGTCGCTCGACAATTTCTGGCATGCGCAAAGCCTGCCGATGTGGCTGGCTTTGCTGGCCGCGGTCTTTTTCGGCGTGATCGTGCTGGTGACGCTGTTGCGGGCGGAGAAGTCCGTCGCCAACGGCGCACTGACCGTGATCACGCTGCTCGCTATCGGCATCGCAGCGGCCGCGACCATTCGCGGCACGCGGGCCACGGGGCAGGGGATTGCGGCGACGAACGCGACCGTGGCGGTTTCCACGGCTGCGCTGCCGGCGCTGGCGTGCCTCGACGATCTGGCGGGCGACATGGTGCTCGCCGCCTGCGAAAAGGTGCTGTTCGGATCGGCCGACGCGATCGCCGCCGCGGTATCGGCCTCGGCCGCGAAAATCACCCAGTTGTCCGGCTTCGGTGATGTCGCCCGGGCCAATGCGGCGCTGACGCCGGACCTGGCGGCGTTGCGGCAATCGATCGAGCATGACCGCTACGGCCTGTTCGCCTATGTGCTGCAGGCGCGCGATCGCTGCATGCCGGAGGCCTGTCCGTTCTACGCCTCGCTCACCGACCACAGGCAGATCACCGCCAACATGGACAGCCACGTTTATGAAGGCCTGGTGACGCGCTACGCCTCGGGCTGGAACACGCCGGCGGCCCCTCCGCCAACGCCGGCCGCAGCGGCTGCAAGCGCTGCCGCGGTGGCCAATCCTGCGTTGACCGGCAACCCGGCGCTGGCCGGCTTGCCGCCTTCAGTGCCGACCGGCAAGCCGACCACGGCGGATTTTCCCTCCGCCTCTTCGATCCCGCCGGTCTCGATCATGACCGATACGCCGACACCTCCCGCCAGATCCCCGGCCGCCGCCAGCGCGCAGCCGGCGCCGCACGGCCCTGCGAAAAAGCAAGCGCCGAAGGCCCGTCCACAGCCGGCGGCGCCCGCAGAGGCCGTTCCGCTTGCGCCCGAGGGCGCCGAGGCGGATAAATCGGGCGGCTGACGCTGTCGGCCGCGCCCCAATCGGACTGATCTTCGGACTTATGGCACTGCATCTCATCAAGCTTGCGGTCGGTTGTGAATCGATCGCCGATTTCAAAAGCTATCTCAACGAACGCATGCGCGCGGCCAAGGCCCGCGGCGCGCCGCAGCACCACATCCACATCACCCGCATGGTGCCGAAGCGCGATGTCGAACTGCTCGACGGCGGTTCGCTGTACTGGGTGATCAAGGGCGAGATCGCGGTGCGCGAGAAACTGCTCGCCATCGAGCCGTTCCGCGACAGCGACGGCGTCAACCGCTGTCGGCTGGTCATGCAGCCGAAGGTTTTTACCGTCTCGCCACGGCCGCTGCGCCCGTTCCAGGGCTGGCGCTACCTCACGCATGCCGACGCCCCCGCCGATCTCGGCAAGGCCGCGGCGAGCATCGAGGCGATGCCGGAGCCGATGCGGCGGGAATTGCGGGAATTGGGGTTGCTGTAACTCTCCCACGTCATTCCGGGGCGCCGGGCAGCGGCGCAGCCGCTGACCGGCGAACCCGGAATGTTCAACGGCCCTTTCTTATCCTGCCATTCCGGGATTCCGGGTTCGCGTCACGCCACCCGGCGGCGGCTTGCCGCGCCCCGGAATGACGGCGTGTAGCGGCCATCCGCCCTGTGAAATTCACATCCGCACCGTGAAATGTTGCGGCTTGCCAAGCCGTGATCCGCGGCTCACAAAATCCGCAAGGGAAACACCAAGCGGAGAGACGTTTGAGCATCAAGGGCAAAGCCTATATCGCCGGCATCTATGAGCATCCGACGCGACACGCGCCGGACAAATCCATCGCGCAGTTGCATGCCGAAGTCGCCAAGGGCGCGCTCGAGGATGCCGGCCTGACGCACAAGGACGTCGACGGCTATTTCTGCGCCGGCGATGCGCCGGGCGGGCTGTGGCCCATGGTGGACTATCTCGGCCTCAAGCCGCGCCATGTCGACTCGACCGAGACCGGCGGCTGCTCCTACATCATCCATCTCGGGCATGCCGCACAGGCCATCGCCGCCGGCAAATGCTCGATCGCGCTGGTCACGCTGGCCGGCAAGCCGCGCACCGGCGCGATGCCGCCGCGCGCGCAGGGCGCCGAGGCCGATTTCGAAACCGCCTACGGCGCCACCACGCATAACGCCTATGGCATGTGCGCCATGCGGCACATGCACGATTACGGCACCACCTCGGAACAGCTCGCCTGGATCAAGGTCGCGGCCTCGCATCACGCGCAATACAATCCGCATGCGATGCTGAAGGACGTGGTCACCGTCGAGGACGTGCTGAATTCGCCGATGATCTCCGATCCGTTGCACCGCATGGATTGCTGCGTCGTTTCCGACGGCGGCGGCGCGATGATCGTGACAACGCCGGAAATCGCGAAAAGCCTGAAGAAACCGCTGGTGCGCCTGATCGGCCATGGCGAGGCGATGAAGGGCCCGCGCGGCGGCA
The DNA here is from genome assembly GCA_040512975.1 of Tardiphaga sp. Classification (GTDB taxonomy): domain Bacteria; phylum Pseudomonadota; class Alphaproteobacteria; order Rhizobiales; family Xanthobacteraceae; genus Tardiphaga. The sequence goes on from JBEVEC010000057.1 coordinate 7,952, forward strand.
AGGATCTCGACCTGACTTACTCCGCCGGCGTGTGGTCCGGTCCGCGCGCCTTCGAGGAAGCGGGCGTGACGCCGGCCTCCTCGAACGCGCGCGGGCCGGACCAGACGCCGGCGGAATAGGTGAGGTCGAGATCCTTGCCGCCGCGCGGACCCTTCGCCGCCTCGCCATGGCCGA
>JBEVEC010000068.1:0-6877 GCA_040512975.1 Tardiphaga sp.
GTTTGCAGCGACCGCGGCCGGCAGCACACCGGATACCGGCGCGAGCGAGCCATCTAACCCAAGTTCTCCGACCACCATGAAACCTTCGGCGGCGTCCGAAGGAATCGCGCCGATCGCCGCCATCAGTCCGAGCGCGATCGGCAAGTCATAGTGGCTGCCTTCCTTCGGCAGATCGGCAGGCGCGAGGTTGACGGTGATCCGACGCGCGGGAAGCGCGAGGCCCGACGCGATCAGCGCCGAGCGGACCCGCTCGCGCGCTTCCGAAACCGCCTTGTCCGGGAGTCCGACGATCGAAAATGCCGGCAGCCCCGGTGCGACCTGTACCTGCACGTCGACCGCGCGGGCCTCGATGCCCTCGAACGCTACGGTAGATACCCGCGCAACCATCCCGCTCCCCGTGTCACAATTGAAGGTAGCGAGGAACCTTTGGACGTGTCAAGAACGTTTAGAGAACAATCTGCGGGAATGAGACAGCGACTGCCGGTCACACCACACGTTTGCCCTTAGAAGTTGTGGGATGACCTCGCCGGCCACCCCACCGTCTCTGCTCTCAGAGCTCCATCTTCATCGCCTGCGGATAATAATGGAATCCCTCGCTGGTCTTGGCGATGTGGCCGAAGCCGGGCCAGGCGAAGTGATAGGACATGACCGGGGTCTTGTTGCTCGCGATCATGTCGAGCAGCTTGACCCGGCTCGCCGCGGCCTGTTTCGGATCGCTGTCGTAGGAAAACTCCATCCGCGGCTTTTCGAGCAGCAGCACGGGGTGGTGCGTGAGATCGCCGAGGAAGGCAAAGGATTTGCCTGCCGACGTCACCATGAAGATGGTGTGGCCCACGGTGTGGCCGGGCGCCGCGATCGCCGTGACGCCGGGCAGGAATTCCTGGTTGTCCTTGATGAACACGATGCGATCCCGCACCGGCAGCAAATTCTTGCGGGCGTGAACCACGAAATCCTTCAACGGACTGCCGAGCTTGCCTTCATCGGTCCAGAAGTCGAAGTCGCTCTGGGTGATGTAATATTGCGCGTTGGGGAATAACGGCTTGTCGTCGGCGCCGACGATGCCGCCGATATGATCGATATGGGCGTGCGACAGCACCACGGCGTCGATGTCGGCCGGCTTGATCCCGGCTTCCGCCATGCTCTTCTGCTGACGGCCGGTGGTCGGGCCGAAGGCCTTCGACGTGCCCATGCCGGTGTCGAACAGGATCAGCTTGTCGCCGGTGTTCACGATCGGCGAGTTCTGTTCGAGCACGACATTGTCGGGACTGAGGAAGTTGTCGGAGAGCATCTTCCTCACTTCTTCATCGGGCACGCCGATGAAGGTTCCCTTGGGAGGCCCGAGCGGCAGCGTACCGTCGGAGACAACAGTTACTTCGGCATCGCCGAGGACGAAGCGGTGCCAATAGGGTGTCTGGGTGTTGAGCTTCGGCGCTTTCGCCAGCGCGCTGCCGCCGAGCATCGTCGAAGCACTGAGGCCGGCGCCAAGCGCAAGCAAGGACCGTCGCGAAAGGTTCGTCGTCATGCGTCTTCCTCCACTGATTTTATGTCTGCCGTTGTGCCCGGGCAGATTCATCCGCAGCTACAGGCTGCTCCCGCCCGTGAAAATTGGCAAGTGGAATGAGACGAACGCGAGCGGGATACCAAAGCGACGACAGCGTTGTACCTCGTCATCCCGGCTGCGCCTGTTATTGAAACGACAACGCCTCATGCCATGATGCACATGGATGAGGCGTTGCCGCATGGTATCCCGTGATCACTGCATCGGCTTCTACCAGTCGTCGTAGATCCATTCCTGCGGGTACTGATATCGTGGACGGGCTCTTGCCTGCGGCCGCGGCCGTTCCGGTTTGCGCAACGCCGGTGCCGGCAGCGCCTGCGGGGCGGAAACCCGCGGCGGCGCCTGGTCGGACACCTTGGCGAGCGCGCGCTTCATGTCGTCCTGGCTTGCCTTCAGATCGCCGATGGCCTTTGCATTTTCGGTGGCCATCTGCTGCTGGTTGGTCTTGAGCTGCTCGATGCTGCGCTCGAGATTGGCCAGATCGCGCGCCACGCTCTGCAGCAATTGCGCCTGATCGGGCGGCGGCGCTGCGGCAGGTGCCGGCGGTGGAGCTTCCTGCGCCGGGGCGGCCTGCGCCAAAACCGGTGCCGGTGGCATTGGAGCCGGCGGTGGCGGCGACGCGGATTGCAGCGACAGCGTCTTTTCCATCGAGGCAAGCTGGATGGCGGGCGGAGCGGGCGGCTCCACGGCCGGCGGATGGTCCGGCACCGATGCCGGCGTAGCTGCGCGCTCCGGGGCCCACCGCGCGATGATCAGCTTGGACCCGTCACCATAGCTCGCGTGCAGCAGCAGTGCCGCCACGATGATGCACGCCGCGATCGGCAAGGCGACAAGCGTGCGAAGCAGCGGCTTCTTCGCCGGTGGCGGAGACGGCGCAATGGCATCGGCCGCCGGCGCCGAAGGCGGAGCGGCGACGGCCGCAGGCGGGGCCGCGTCATCGCGCTCCATCCGGGCCAGTTGTTCGGTCAACCGCGACAGCTGTTCATCCGCGCGCTTGATCTCGTCATGCGCCTGCGCCAGCCGCTCGTCGGGACGGGGAGCCGCGGCTTCGCCGGCTTCAGGTTCTTTTGATCCGGGCGTGGAGGTCATGTGCGCCTTCGCTTCGTCCGACCGCGTCCGGTCGGGCATCCATGCAGTCTTGCCCAAACCGTGGCCATATCATGGTGGAATACTGGACCACGCCGCGACCAGGTCGGCAAATCCGGCAGACTACCGGCGGCGTGCCGATTCCGGACGGGGCAGGGGCAGGATAGCTATTTCCCGGCGCGCTTCTTCTCGATCGTATCCCAGGTCATTCCAGCCACGTCGGGACCGTTGAGGCGCTGGATGGCGCGAATGCCGGTCGGCGAGGTCACGTTGATCTCGGTGAGGTTGCCGTCGATCACGTCGATGCCGACGAACAGCAGGCCGCGCTCGCGCAGCGCCGGGCCGAGCGTCGCGCAGATCTCGCGCTCGCGCGGTGAGAGGTCGGTGGCCTGCGCGGCGCCGCCGCGCACCATGTTGGAGCGGAGATCGTCGGCCGCCGGTACGCGGTTGACGGCGCCGGCGAACTCGCCATCGACCAGGATAATGCGCTTGTCGCCATGCTTCACCTCGGGCAGGAAGCGCTGGATCACCCAGGGCTCGCGGAAGGTGACCGAGAACATGTCGAACAGCGAGCCGAAATTCATGTCCTGCGGCATCACCCGGAACACCGCCGCGCCGCCATGGCCGTGCAGCGGCTTCATCACCACCGCACCGTGCTCGTCGCGGAAGGCATTGATCTCGTCGAGGTCGCGCGAGATCAGCGTCGGCGGCATCAGCTGCGGAAAGTTCATCACGAACATCTTTTCGGGCGCGTTACGCACCGAGGCCGGGTCGTTCACCACCAGCGTCTTCGGGTGGATGCGCTCGAGCAGATGCGTCGAGGTGATGTAGGCGAGGTCGAACGGCGGGTCCTGGCGCAGCAGCACGACGTCGAACGCCTGCAAAGGCTCGCGCTTCGGTTCACCCAGCGTGCAGTGATTGCCGATCTCGTCGCGCACCGTCAGCAACTGCACTGGAGCCACCAGTTCCTCGCCGCGCAGCGAAAGCTTGTCCGGCGTGTAATAGGACAGGCTGTGGCCGCGCTTCTGCGCTTCCAGCAGCAGCGCAAAGGTGGAATCGCCGCGGATGTTGATACGCGCGATGGGATCCATCTGGACGGCGACATTGAGTTTCATGAGAGAGGTCCGGTTTATCGAGGAAGGTGTCGTCAGCTGCTGGCGTCGAACGCTGCTAACAGATGGCGTGGCAGGCGGCGGGGCGCAATCAGGATGGCGTCGAAACGCAGCTCGAATTCGGCATGTTCGGGATGCGCCATCAACCAGGCCTGCGCGGCATTGACGATGCGTCCCTGCTGCCTCGGGGTGATGGCGTAGGCGGCTTCATCGAGGCTGGCACGGGCCTTGACCTCGATGAAGGCGACGAGATTGCGCTTTCGGGCGACGAGGTCGATCTCGCCATAGGGCGTGCGGAAGCGCTTGGCAAGAATGCGATAGCCTTTTGCGATGAGATACGCGGCAGCGCGGCTCTCGGCCGACAGCCCGGTCCGGAAGGCGGCGACCCGTTCGGGCGCGGCCGGTTTGGTCACGGCCACGGGCGGCAAGGTTCCGTCACTCTTCGCCATGCTCGCTCCGGCTTTCCTTCGCGATTTCCAGCGCGCGGGCATAGACCTCGCGGCGTGGCCGCCCCGACAATTCGACGGCGTGGGCCACGCTGTCCTTGACGCTGTCGCGCGCCAGCGAAGAGCGCAGCAGGTCATCGAGATCCTCCTGCGTCATGACATCGGCGTCCTTGCCGGGCGGACTGATCACCAGCACGAATTCGCCGCGTGTCTCGAGCGTATCGGCCGATTTCGCCAGCTCGGCGACCGGGCCGCGCGTGATGGTCTCGTGCAGCTTGGTCAGTTCGCGGCAGATCGCGGCGTCGCGCCCGGCCATGATGTCGGCGAGGTCGCGCAACGTCTCCTGCACGCGGTTGCCGGATTCGAACATCACCAGCGTGGCATCGATGCGCGCCAGTTCGGACAGCCGCGTGCGGCGCGACCCTTCCCTGGACGGCAGAAATCCCTCGAAGAAGAAGCGGTCGGTGGGAAGGGCGGCGACTGCAAGCGCGGTCAGCACCGAGGACGCGCCCGGCACCGCGATCACCGCGTGTCCGGCGGCCGAGACCTCGCGCACCAGCTTGAAGCCGGGATCGGAGATCAGCGGCGTGCCGGCGTCCGACACCAGCGCGATCGAGGCGCCCTGCGCCAGCTTCTCGAGGATCTTCGGCCGCGCCATCGCGGCGTTGTGCTCGTGATACGGCTTGAGCTCCGCCGCGATCCCGTACCGCTCCGTCAGGCGGCGGGTGATGCGGGTGTCCTCGCAGGCGATGATGTCGACGCCGGCCAGCGTCTCCAGCGCGCGCAGCGTGATATCGCCGAGATTCCCGATCGGGGTGGCAACCAGATAGAGGCCGCCGGCCGGCTTCGGGGCCTCTATCGGATGGCCGAAGACCGAAAATATTCTGTTGGTCGAACCCGGTTCGGTGCCAGAGCCGTAGTTGGAGCTGGGTTTTGCGCGCATAATGGCAACTCTAGAGTGCTCGCAGGCCCGGCGCCATATCCCGGCGAAGGCAGAATGGTGCGATGTTCGCCACAGCGGGAACTGCCGAGGCGGCTGTAATCCTTTTGTTTTGGTTAACTATTTGCCGGCGATATGCTGAATCTACCTTTGCGCTTCGCGAGGTCCTTGCCGACGGCGGTCGGTCAAGAGAAGAGACGAGATGGCCGACCCGTTTATCCGAAATCCTGATTCCCGGGGTTCCAGGCCAGGCCCGACCCGGCGAACTGCAGTCGGTCTCATTCTCGCTGCGCCGTTGTTTGGCTCCTGCACGGGTGGCGGCGGCGGCCAGGCGAGCAGCCAGATCGGCCCGACCCAGCCTGAGGGACCGCCTGGTCCGCAGCAGCAGGGGCTGGCGGTCGGCAGCGGAAGCGTCAAGGTCGGTTTGATCCTGCCGCTGTCGGCCACCGGCAATGCCGGCGTCGCGGCGCAGTCGATGAAGAACGCGGCCGAAATGGCGCTGGCCGAATTCCAGAACCCGAACATCCAGCTCCTGATCAAGGACGACCGCGGCACGCCGCAGGGCGCCCAGCAGATGACGCAGGAAGCGCTCGGCGACGGCGTCGAGATCATCCTGGGCCCGCTGTTCGCAGGCTCGGTTCCCGGCATGGCGCAACTGGCGCGGACCAAGGGCGTGCCGGTGATCGCGTTCTCGACCGATTCGAGCGTGGCCGGACGCGGCGTCTATCTGCTGAGTTTCCTGCCGGAGTCCGACGTCAACCGGATCATCGATTACTCGGCCAGCGTCGGAAAGCGCTCCTTCGCCGCGCTGCTGCCGGACAACGCCTATGGCAACGTCGTGGAGGTCGCATTCAAGCAGGCCGCCGCCCGCAAGGGACGCATCGTCGCCTTCGAGAAATATGCCGCCGATCGCTCGGGTGCGGCGCGTACCGTAGCGCAATCGCTCGGCTCGGCCGATGCGCTGTTCATTGCCGATGATGGCGACTCCGTCGTCGCGACGGCGGATGCGCTGACGGCCGCGGGGGCCAATCTGCGCAACATCCAGATGCTCGGCACCGGCCTGTGGGACAATCCGCGGGTCCAGGCGAGCCCGGTGCTGCAGGGCGGGCTGTACCCCGCGCCGGATCCGTCCGGCTTCCGCGCGTTCTCCGGCCGCTACCGCGCCAAATACGGCGCCGATCCGGTGCGCACGGCCACGCTGGCCTATGATGCGGTTGCGCTGGTCGCCGCGCTGTCCAGGCAGGGCGCACAACGGTTCGCGCCGGAGACGCTGACGAATGCATCGGGCTTTGCCGGCATCGACGGGCTGTTCCGGTTCCGCTCCGACGGCACCAATGAACGCGGGCTTGCCGTCATGAAGGTCGCCACAGGTGGCACCACGGCCGTGGCGGGATCGCCGAAAAGCTTCGGGGCGTAGCAGGCCTTACGCGGCGAGATCGGCGACCACGGCGTCGAGCACCGGAAAGCCATCCTTGGTGACGCGCAGGCGGCCATCGGATTCGACTGAAATCGCGCCTTCGTCGCGCAGCAGGGCGATCCGGTTCGGATCGAGGGCGCGGCCCGACAGCGCGGCATAGCGGCCGGGGTCGATGCCTTCGGCGAGCCGCAATCCCATCAGCAAAAATTCGTCGGCGCGTTCTTCGCTGTTGAGGCGCTCGTCGTTGATGATGCCGTGGCCCTTGGCTTCCACGCGCATCAGCCACGCCTCGGGCCGCCGCTCGGTCTCGGTCGCGTA
>JBEVEC010000125.1:0-20357 GCA_040512975.1 Tardiphaga sp.
CGCGGCTCGTTTTCGCGGATCGCCTTCAGCACCTCGCCGAACGGCGAGTTGATGGTGCGGTAGATCAACAGAAAGCCGAGCAGGAAGCCCGCGAGGATCACGTAGTACAGTGTGGTCGAATTGGCGAGGTCGAAGATGCCGAACAGCTTGCCCTGCGGGATGCCCTGGATGCCGTCTTCGCCGTGGGTGAACGGCGTCTGCAGATAGACGAAGTACAGAAGCTGCGACAGCGCCAGCGTGATCATGGCGAAATAGATCCCCTGGCGGCCAATCGCGATCAGGCCGGTGATGACGCCGAGCGCCGCGGCGCCGAGCGTGCCGATCCGGATGCCGAGTTCGGGCGACACGCCCCACACTTTCAGCGCATGCGCGGTGAAGTAGCCGGCGGTGCCGAGAAACATCGCGTGGCCGAACGACAGCAGGCCACCATAGCCGATCATCAAATTGAAGGCGCAGGCCAAGAGCGCGAAGCACAGCGCCTGCATGACGAAGAACGGATAGACCCCCGTCAGCGGCACGATCAGCAGCAGCGCCGTCATGATCGCGAAGGCGATCATCTCGTCCTTGACGGTGCGGGTCGGTGCGGGAATGGCGTTTTCGGTAATCGTGGTCATGTCAGGCAGCCCGTCCCGTCAATCCGGATGGTTTTACGAGGAGCACCAGCACCATCAGTACGAAGACGACGGTGTTGGAGGCCTCGGGATAGAAATATTTGGTCAGGCCCTCGACGATCCCCAGCGCAAAGCCGGTGATGATCGAGCCCATGATCGAGCCCATGCCGCCGATCACCACCACGGCGAACACCACGATGATCAGGTCGGCGCCCATCAGCGGGCGGACCTGGTTGATCGGCGCCGACAATACGCCGGCCAGCGCGGCAAGGCCGACGCCGAGCCCGTAGGTCAGCGTGATCATGCGCGGCACGTTGATGCCGAAGGCGCGGACCAGCGTCGGGTTTTCCGTGGCGGCGCGCAGATAGGCGCCGAGCCGCGTGCGCTCGATCAGGAACCAGGTGGCGAGGCAGACCACCAGCGAGAAGATCACCACCCAGCCGCGATAGATCGGCAGGAACATGAAGCCGAGATTGACGCCGCCCTTGAGTTGGTCGGGAATGGCGTAAGGCAGGCCCGAGGAGCCGAAATAATTCTGGAACACGCCCTGGATGATCAGCGCCAGGCCGAAGGTCAACAGCAGGCCGTAGAGATGGTCGAGGCCGGAGATCCATTTCAGCATCGTGCGCTCGAGGATCATGCCGAAGATGCCGACCGCCAGCGGCGCCAGGATCAGCGCCGGCCAGTAGCCGATGCCCGCCACGTTGAGCAGGAAATAAGCCGCGAACGCGCCCATCATGTAGACCGCGCCGTGCGCGAAATTGATGATGTTGAGCATGCCGAAAATCACGGCAAGCCCGAGCGACAGCAGCGCGTAGAATGAGCCGTTGATGAGCCCGACCAGCAATTGCGCGGACAGGGCCTGGAGATTGATCGACATAAACGCTTATCCTCGTCAGCCAGAACGCCCGGCGGCACGCGCCGCCGGGCGGATCGCCTTATTTCCTGAGCAGCGGGCACGTGCTCTTGTCGAGCGGCGTGAAAGCCTGGTCCGCAGGAATCGTCGCCACCAGCTTGTAGAAGTCCCACGGCGCCTTGGACTCCGCGGGCTTCTTGACCTCGAACAGGAATGCCGGATGGATCTTGCGGCCGTTGGGCTGGATCGAGCCCTTGCCGAACAGCACGTCATCGGTCGGCATGTCCTTCATCTTGGCGACGACCTTGGCGCCGTCATGCGGATTGCCGCCCATCGAATCGAGCGCCTTCAAATAATGGATCAGCGACGAATAGACGCCGGCCTGCACCATCGACGGCGGCGCGCCGTTCTTCATGCGCGCGGCAAACTTCTTGGAAAACGCGCGGGTGTCGTCGTTGGCGTCCCAGTAGAACGTCTCGGTGAAGTTCAGGCCCTGGGCGAGATCGAGGCCGATCGCCTTGACGTCGGTGATGAACAGCAAAAGCGCCGCCATCTTCTGGCCGCCGGAGGTGATGCCGAATTCATGCGCCTGCTTGATCGCGTTCGAGGTGTCGCCGCCGGCATTGGCAAGGCCGATGACCTTGGCCTTGGACGACTGCGCCTGCAGCAGGAACGACGAGAAGTCGGACGAATTCAGCGGGTGCTTGACGCTGCCCGCGACCTTGCCGCCCGCCGCCTTGACGGCGTTGGTGGTGTCGCGCTCCAGCGCTGCGCCGAAGGCGTAGTCGGCGGTAAGGAAGAACCAGCTGTCGCCGCCGGCCTTGGTCAGCGCGGTGCCAGTGCCGTAGGCGAGATTGTAGGTGTCGTAGGTCCAGTGCACGGTGTTCGGCGAACACTGCGCGTTGGTCAGGTCCGAGGTACCGGCGCCCGAATTGAGAAACACGCCGTTCTTTTCCTTGACGACGTTGTTGACCGCGAGCGCCACGCCGGAGTTCGGCACGTCGACGATGACGTCGACCTTGTCGACGTCGAACCACTGTCGCGCCAGGTTGGCGCCGATGTCAGGCTTGTTCTGGTGGTCCCCGGAGATCACGTCGATCTTCCAGCCCTTGGCCATCAGTCCCGAATCCTCGGCGGCCATCTGAGCGGCGAGCGTCGAGCCGGCGCCGGCGAGATCGGAATAAAGGCCCGACTGATCGCTCAGCGCGCCGATCTTGACGACCTTGTCCTGCGCCGATGCGATCGACATGGACACGACGCTCAGCGCCGACCCCAGCAGGGTGGCGGCAATAGTGGATTTCCTCATTCCCTCAGCTCCCGTTTTTAATTTGTTTGTCGTGCGCGCCGGCGTCAGACGCCGAGATACGAATGCAGCTTGTCCATGTTGTCCGGCAATTCTGCATTGGTGAAACCATCGATCACCTTGCCATGCTCGACCACGTAATAGCGGTCGGCCACGGTGGAGGCGAAGCGAAAATTCTGCTCCACCAGCAGGATGGTGAAGCCCTCGGACTTCAGTCGCGCAATGGTATGGCCGATCTGCTGGATGATCACCGGCGCCAAGCCTTCGGTCGGCTCGTCCAGCATCAGGAAGCGCGCGCCGGTGCGCAGGATGCGCCCGATCGCCAGCATCTGCTGCTCGCCGCCGGACAGTTTGGTACCCTGGCTGTAGAGCCGCTCCTTGAGGTTCGGAAACAGCTCGAAGATCTGCTCCAGAGTCAGCCCGCCGCTGCGCACCGTCGGCGGCAGCATCAGGTTCTCGCGCACGTCGAGGCTGGCGAAGATGCCGCGCTCTTCCGGGCACAGCGCGATGCCGCGGCGCGCGATCTTGTCCGACGTCGCGCGCGAAATGTCCTGGCCATCGAAACGGATATTGCCGGTCCGCTTGCCGATGATGCCCATGATCGACTTCAGCGTCGTGGTCTTGCCGGCACCGTTGCGGCCCAGCAGCGTGACCACCTCCCCCGGCTTCACGTTGATGTTGATGCCGTGAAGGATATGCGACTCGCCGTACCAGGCCTGCAGATTGTCGACCGACAGCACCGCGTCGGTGGCAGCAGACGGTGCCGGCGCGGCCATTGTCATCTCAACCATGCCCGGCTCCCAGATATGCTTCCTTGACGCGCTCGTCCTTGGTGAGGTCGGCATAGCTGCCTTCGGCCAGCACCTTGCCGCGCGTCAATACGGTGATGATGTCGGACAGGTTGGAGACCACGCTGAGGTTATGCTCGACCATCAGGATGGTATATTTCGCCGAGATGCGCTTGATCAGCGCAGCGATCTTGTCGATGTCCTCGTGGCCCATGCCGGCCATCGGCTCGTCGAGCAGCATCATCTCCGGATCGAGCGCCAGCGTGGTCGCGATTTCCAGCGCGCGCTTGCGGCCATAGGGCATCTCGACCGCGGGCGTATTGCAGAACTCGCTGAGACCCACGTCGTCGAGCAACTCGCGGGCACGGTCGTTGTAGACGTCGAGCACCGCCTTGGAGCGCCAGAAATCGAACGACGCACCATGCTGCCTCTGCAGCGCCACACGGACATTTTCCAACGCGGTGAGATGCGGAAATACCGCCGAGATCTGAAACGAGCGCACCAGGCCGAGGCGCGCCACGTCGGCCGGCGCCATCGCGGTGATGTCCTTGCCCTTGTAAAGAATCTGTCCCGCCGACGGGCGCAAGAACTTGGTCAGCAAGTTGAAGCACGTCGTCTTGCCGGCGCCGTTGGGGCCGATCAGCGCATGAATGGTGCCGCGGCGGACTTTCAGATTGACGTCGCGGACGGCGAAGAAGCCCGCAAATTCCTTGGTCAATCCGTTGGTTTCGAGAATGAACTCATCGGTCAAGCAAATTTCCCCCATCGGTCCTGGCGGTGCGTCGCACCGATGGACCAATTTTTGCGCAGCCCAATTCAGGGCGGCTTGTGACCGCCCCCGGCTGTATGGCCGGAATATGCCGTCAACGCGCGGAATAACGCAAGGTGCATCGCGGCATATTCCATCGGCCGCTGCGTCGCAGGGGTTTGCATGAGCGGCTTACATGAGCACGCGCGCCTTGCCTTCGAGAATTGATCGTCACCACCCGCGAAAGCGGGTGGCCATGTATCCCAGGGTCCGCGTGATCTGACATGGGCGTTCTGGGATACTGGGTCGCCTGGTCCAGGCGCGAAGACGCGCCCGGCCGGGTGATGACAGTCGTGGGTGCGGCGCGGTGAAGTTACGAAAGCCTTATCCGACATCCTTCTCATAAACTTCGGGCTTGAATCCAACCAGCAGCTTGCCGTCGATATCCAGCACCGGCCGCTTGATCATCGAATGTTGCTCACACATCAGCGCGATCGCTTTCGCCTCGTCGAGATCCTGTTTTGACGAATCGTCCAATTTGCGAAACGTGGTGCCGGCGCGATTGAGCAGTACCTCCCAGCCGGCCTGTTTGGCCCAGCGCTGCAAGGTCGCCTGGTCGATGCCTGCGGTCTTGTAGTCATGAAAGCTGTAGGCGACGCCGTGGCCGTCGAGCCAGGCGCGCGCCTTCTTCATCGTGTCGCAATTCTTGATGCCGTAGATCGTGATCATTGAGAACCTGCCGTGTCCGATACGCCTGCGCGGGGGCACAACTTGCTAGCAGATGATGGGCCGCGGCCGATTGCGATTTCAGGATCGTCCACAGCGCATGCCGGCATCATTTGCGGCGGTTAACGACGAGGAGCCACGCGGCGGAAACCAGAAAATAGAACGCGCCGAAACCGGCATAGGGCGCGATGTCGGCGATGGTCGGTACCGCGGCGCCGGTTGCCGTGGCCACGAAGAATATGCCCGCCAGCGTCGATTGCGCACCGCTCAGGACCATCGCCCATTGCGCACCGAAATAGCGCCAGCGCCCGAGGCCGGTGACCAGCTGCGCTAGTCCGGCAAGGCTCGCCCAGATCCCGAACACCGCGAGCACGGCGTTCATGCCCGACCGCAATGCGCCTGCAACGGCCACCGCCGCCACCAGGCTCACCACCACGTTCAGAGCCTGCGAGGGATTGGCGCGCAGCCCGCCGCTGCTGCGGGCGTCGAACCAGTTGGCCAGCGCATCCCAGGCGGGATAGGCCACCAGCAACACGCCGGCGGCAACCGGGCTGGAGGTCCCGACGGCAAACGCCAGCGCGACCCACCCGGCCGCGATCAGGCCGCGTGCCAGGTAGTAATGCATCAGATCTGTCGTCGGAGCACCGTGCAGCCCTGTACGGTCGGTCAAAGTGGTCATGCGAGACTCCCATTTTATAAAGATATCGCGACAACAATTATCGCGATATCTTTATTGACGTGGGAGAGTGGCCTGTCCATATCTATTATCGCGATATACATTATTGTGATATTGGCTTGAGGAGATTGCACCAATGGTGCCGTTGGACATCCCGCTGGATCAGCAGCTGTGTTTTGCGTTGTACGGCGCCAGCATGGCGATCGGCCGGGCGTATAAGCCGCTGCTCGATCAACTGGAGATCACCTACCCGCAATACCTCGTGCTGAGCACGTTGTGGGAAGGCGGTGCGCACAGCGTCGGCGGCATCGCCGAGCGGCTGGCGCTGGAATCCAGCACGGTGACCCCGCTGGTGAAGCGGCTCGAACAGGCCGGCTTCGTGACCCGCAAACGCAACACCGAAGACGAACGCCAGGTCGACGTCAGTTTGACGACCACGGGCACGGCCCTGCGAGAAAAGGCGCGCTGCCTTGGCGAGACCTTGTTCGTCGCGGCCGGAATGACGCCCGAACGGCTGATCGCCCTGAATCGCGAGGTCCACGCCTTCCGCTCTGCCGTGTCCGGCTACGTCAGCAACGCGGCAGCAGGCGGTGCACGTTAAATCTGACATGATCCAAAGAGGAATTTCCCATGGCGACATCCACGAATAAAATCGCGCTGATCACCGGCGGCAATCGCGGCCTCGGCTTCGAGACTGCGCGAGAACTTGGCGTTGCCGGCGTGACCGTGGTGATCGCGGCGCGTGATGGCAGCGCGGCCCGGCAAGCCGCGGCGGCGCTTGCCGCCGTGAACGTTAAATCCGATGCGATCGAACTCGACATCGGCAATCCCGATCAACGCATCCGCGCGCATGACCTGCTGCGCGAGCGCTACGGCAAACTCGACATTCTCATCAACAATGCAGGCGTGTTTATCGAGGATGAAAATGCCTCTGCCGCCGCTGGCAAAAAGACCGTCAGCGGCGTCTCCGAGGATGTTCTGCGTGGCACCTTCGAAACCAATTTCTTTGCCACCGTGCTTTTGACCCAGACATTGCTGCCGCTGATCAAGGCTGCCCCGGCGGGCCGCATCGTCAACTTGTCCAGCATCCTTGCTTCACTGTCGCTTCACGCCAAGCCGGACTCGCCGATCGCCCACGCCAAGGCGTTCGCCTACAACGCCTCGAAGACGGCGCTCAATGCCTTCACCATCCATCTCGCCGACGAACTGCGCGACACCGCCATCAAGGTGAACTCGGCGCATCCCGGCTGGGTGCAGACCGCAATGGGCGGTCCGGCGGCCGCGCTGCCGGTATCGGAAGGCGGCAAGACGAGCGCTCAGCTGGCGCTGCTGGATGCCGATGGCCCGACCGGCGGCTATTTCCATCTGGGCAAGCCGCTGCCGTGGTGATCGGCGCCCGGTAAGCGCCACCGATGCAGCCGCGGGGTGGGCGATATGACGCCCGCGTGTTAGCCGTTCGGCGTCGCACTGCCGGCGCGTTGCGCTGGCGCCTCTCTCGAACCCGCAAGCCTCATGTCCTCTCACAGCAATCCCTACTGGCAACGCAACCTGATCATCTGCACGCTCGGCTCGTTCTCGACGCTGCTGGCGATGACGCTGATGCTGCCGTTCCTGCCGATTTATGTGGAGCAGTTGGGCGTGCAGGGCCATGCCGCCATCGTGCAGTGGTCGGGCATCGCCTATGGCGCCACCTTCCTGGTAGCCGGCATGGTGGCGCCGCTGTGGGGCCATCTCGGCGACCGCTACGGTCGCAAGCCGATGCTGGTGCGCGCCAGCCTCGGCATGGCGATCACCATGTCGCTGATCGGCTTCTCCACCGACATCTGGCAACTGGTCGGACTGCGGCTGCTGGCCGGCATCGCTGGCGGCTATTCGTCGGGCTCGACCATTTTCGTGGCCGTGCAGACGCCGCGCGACCGCTCGGCCTGGGCGCTCGGCATGCTGTCCTCGGGCATCATGGCGGGCAACCTGATGGGCCCGCTGGTCGGCGGCGTGCTGCCGCCCCTGATCGGCATCCGCGCCACCTTCTGGGCCGCCGGCGCGCTGATCTTCATCGCCTTCCTGGCAACCACCTTCCTGATCAAGGAAAGCCCGCCCCCGCCCGTCGCCAAGCACGACCGCCCGAAAGCCGGATGGTCGGAGATCCCGAACCGCAGCGTGGTCGCCGCCATGCTGATGACCGGGCTGATGCTGATGCTCGCCAACATGTCGATCGAGCCGATCATCACCGTCTATGTCACCACTTTGGTCGACGATCCCAAGCAGGTCACCCTGATCGCCGGCATTGTCATGTCGGCCGCGGCGCTCGGCAGCATCCTGTCGGCCTCGAGGCTCGGCAAACTCGCCGACCGCATCGGGCATTCGACCGTCATCGTGCTGGCGCTGGTGATCGCCGGGCTGCTGCTGATCCCGCAAGCCTTCGTGACGTCGAGCTGGCAGCTGATCGTGCTGCGCTTCCTGATGGGGCTGGCGCTGGGCGGCCTGATGCCCTGCGTGACATCGGTGATCCGTCACAACGTGCCGGATCATTTCGTCGGCATCGTGCTCGGCTATTCCGTGTCGTCGCAATTCGCCGGTCAGGTGGTCGGCCCCCTGCTCGGCGGCTTCGTCGGCGGCCATGTCGGCATGCGCGCGGTGTTTCTCGGCACCAGCGTGCTGCTGCTCGCGAGCGCGCTGTACAACTGGCGCGCCGTCGGGTTTTCACGCCGCACCGCGCAGCCGGTGGTGACGCCGGCGCCATGACCGTCCGCCCGATCCTGCGCTATCCCGACCCGCGCCTCGCACAGCCCGCCGCGCCGGTGACGGCCTTCGACGATGCGCTGCGCGACCTCGTCCGCGACCTCGCCGACACCATGCATGCCGCCCCCGGCATCGGCATCACCGCACCGCATCTCGGCATCGCGCTGCGGGTGGTGGTGCTCGATCTCGATCCGGCGCTGGGCCCCCAGGCCTATATCAATCCCGAGATCACCTTCGCATCGCCCGACATGATCATGCACAAGGAAGGCAGCGTCTCCATGCCCGGCGTCAACGACGACATCGAACGCCACCGGCACATCAGCCTCAGCTACCGCGATCTTGACGGCAGCTTGCAGACCGAGGAGTCCGACGGCCTGCGCGCGGTCTGTCACCAGCACGAAATCGACCAGCTCAACGGCCTGTTCTGGATTCAGCGCCTGTCGCGCCTGAAGCGCGACCGGCTGATCAAGCGGTTCGGTAAAGTGTCGCGCGCGTGATGGCACCACGGCCCTGGAAGCGCGCCGCGAGACCTATGGCGCCCACTTTGTGAAGACGTAGTCCCGCGTCTTCACGCGCGCCTCGTGACAAGCAAAGCACGTCTCGTGCTGCGCCTGGTCGACCGGCTTGCCGTCGATGAAACGGCCAAAGCCCCACCCTCCGCTGGCCGCGTACTTCGCTGCGTCCTTCACCATCACCTGCACGGTGGTTGCAGCGCCGGGGATCGACGCAGCCTCGAAATCCGGCGACGGGGTGTGTTTCCAGGCCAGCTTGACCAGCACGGTCCCATCCGGAAACGGCAGTTGACGATCCCGATAGGCCCTGACCGCGATGTCATTGCCCACCACCGCGCGGAGCTCGTTTAACGGCTCTCCCTCCTGGGCTGGCGCAATTAATTCCCATTTGCGATAGCCGTCGGGTAGCGCGACGCCGTAGATCGGCGACAGGTTGTCCCGATTGCCCTGGTCGGCGGCGAAGACCGCCACGGCGGATGACGCTATGGCTGCGGCAAGTCCTGCTGCGAGAATCCAACGCATGATTGCCTCCTCACCTTGCCATCGCATCGGCGTCGACGATTGCCTGGGCGAAATCGCGCGGCGCTTCCTGCGGCAGGTTATGACCGATGCCACCGTTGATCGTGCGGTGCTCGTACTTGCCGGTGAACTTTTTGGCATAGGCTTTGGGATCGGGATGCGGCGCGCCGTTGGCATCGCCTTCCATCGTGATCGTCGGCACCGCGATCACCGGTCCCTGCGCCAATCGCTTCTCCAATTCGTCATATCGGGGTTCGCCCTGAGCCAGTTCGAGCCGCCAGCGATAGTTGTGAATGGTGATCGCGACGTGGTCGGGATTTTCGAACGCCTGGGCCGACCGGTCATAGGTGGCATCGTCGAAATTCCACTTCGGCGAGGCCAGCTTCCAGATCAGTTTGGCGAAGTCGTGCCGATACTTGTCATAGCCGAGCCGGCCGCGCTCCGTGGTGAAATAGAACTGGTACCACCATTCCAGTTCCGCCTTCGGCGGCAGCGGCATCCGGTTGCCCTCCTGGCTGCCGATCAGATAGCCGCTGACGGCCACCAGCGCCTTGACGCGCTCCGGCCAGATCGCCGCGAGAATGTCGGCCGTGCGGCCACCCCAGTCGTAGCCGCCGACCACGGCTTTCTCGATCTTCAGCGCGTCCATGAACACGACGATGTCGGTGGCGAGCGCCGCCGGCTGGCCGTTGCGCGGCGTGGTGTCGGACAAGAAGCGCGTGCCGCCATAGCCGCGCAGATACGGGATGATGACGCGATAGCCGGCAGCGGCCAGCAGCGGCGCGACGTCGACATAGCTGTAGATGTCATAGGGCCAGCCGTGCAGCAGCAGGACCACCGGTCCGTCAGCCGGGCCGTCTTCGGCATAGGCGACGCTGAGGTCTCCGGCATCGATCTGCCTTAGCGGCTTGAACGCGGTGTGGGCACCGCGCGTGCTCGGCGGCAATGGCTTGCCGGCCTGCGCCGCCGCCGGGACGATCCCGGCAAGCGGGGCGGCCGCCAGTCCGATGATGGCCGCGCCCAGCAGGCTGCGGCGATTGAGGTGGGCGCTGGTCCGAACGTCGTTCGTCATGGTGCGGATCCTCCGGGCAATGACGGCTGCGGCCGTCGATGGCGGGATCATGCCCCCACCCACGGATTGTCGCTTGAAGAAGCCGTGGGTTTTCTCTTCAGAACGGCATGATTTGTCGTTCAGACGGGGTGTGCTAGGGACGCTTCCACCCACACGGCCCTGGCGCGACAACAGTATGGGACACCTGATCTTGCTGTTTCGGTTCGACGATTTCGTGCTCGACACTGACCGACGGGAGCTGTGGCGGGGCGCGGACAGGGTATCCGTCGAGCCGCAGGTGTTCGACATGCTGGAATTCCTGATCCGCGCGCGGGACAAGGTCGTCAGCCGCGACGACCTCATGGCCGAAGTCTGGCGTGGCCGGATCGTTTCCGAAGCCACTCTCGGCAGCCGCGTCAACGCCGCCCGCACCGCAATCGGCGACAATGGCGAGCAACAGCGACTGATCCGGACCCTGCCGCGCAAGGGACTTCGCTTTGTGGGCGAGGTGACGGAAGACACGGGCATCGCGCCCTTGCCTGCGCCGGTTGCCGCCGCGACAGCGTCTCCGCCCGCCGCCGATCCCCGAGGTCTTTCGATTGCTGTGCTGCCCTTCAGCAACATGAGCGCGGATTCCGAACAGGATTATTTCGGCGACGGCATCGCCGACGAGATCATCACCGCGCTGTCACGCTGCAGCGGGCTGCTCGTGATCGCCCGCAACTCGTCCTTTACGTACAAGAACAAGCCGGTCGACATCCGCGAGGTCGGCCGCGCGCTCGGCGTCAATTATGTGCTCGAAGGCAGCGTCCGCCGCGCCGGCGCGCGGCTGCGCATCATCGCTCAACTGATCGACGCCCGCTCCGGCGCCCATCTGTGGGCCGACAAGTTCGACGGCGACCGCAGCGACGTCTTCGACCTGCAGGACACCATCACCGAACGCGTCGTCGCCGCCATCGAGCCGACCCTGCGCATTGCTGAAATCGAACGCCGCAAGCACAACCGGCCGAACAAGCCCGACGCCTATGACTTGCTGCTGCGCGCCTCCGCCCTGCAACACGACTTCACACCGCAGAGCACCAGCGCGGCACTCGACTGCCTGAATCAGGCTTTGGCGCTCGATCCCGCCTATGCGCCGGCGATGGCGGCCGCCGCCTATTGCCACGCGCAACGTCATTTCCAGGGCTGGCTCACCCCGGACGATGCCCATCGCAGCGAAGGTCTCGCGCTGGCGCAGCGTGCCATCGAGCGGATGCCGAACGATCCGCAAATCCTTTGGATGGCCGCCTTTGCGATCTGGAATCTGGCGGAAACGCAGACGGCAAAGGACGCAGCCATCGAGCTGTTCAGCCGCTCTCTCGCCATCAATCCGAATTCGGCCACGGCACTCGCCCTGTCAGGCTGGATCGAAACCATGCGCGGCCAGCAGCAGGCCGGTCGCGCACTGCTCGACCGGGCGCGCCGGCTCAATCCGCTCGATCCGAACGGCTGGTTCGTGCCAGGTGCGCTGGCGATTGCCGCGATCATCGACGAGAACTACACCGAGGCGATCATCTGGGCCGACAAGGCGCTGCTGCAAAACCGCCGCTTCGCTGTGGCATTGCGCGCGCTGGCCGTGGCACTCGTGAAGACCGGACAACATGAACGCGCCGCGCAAGTCGTCGAGGAGCTGCTCGCGATCGAACCGACATTGACGGTCTCCGCGTTCTTTGCGCGCATTCCCGTTCCCGTCGAGTCCATGGCGAGGACCTACGCCGAAGCGCTCAAAGCGGCGGGCGTCCCGGAATAAGCGTCGTCCTCACCGTCGGTTCGCTGTCGGACGCCTGCAGCCCCATCTGCCAGAAATCCGCCTCCAGCCGCGATGCCGTGGCGAACGTCTTTGCGAGGTCGGCAAAACGCCGCTCTGTCATCGCCCGCGCTGCGAGATCGTCGAGATGGCGGCGGGCCTGCACGGCGATGTCCTGATAGGCCGCCCCGGCATATTCCGCGATCCATTCGCGGTAGGGATGGTCCGCCGCGATGCCATCCTGCGCCAGGGTCTTGCCGATCTCGGCATAGCCGATGACGCAGGGTGCCAGTGCCACATGCAGGTCGAGCAAGTCACCCGCGGCGCCGCAATCCAGCACGAAGCGCGTATAGGCCACCGTGGCCTGCAATTCGGGCGCGGCCTCGATCTCCGCCGGCGACAATCCCCAGCGGCCGCAGAGTTTCACGTGCAGCTCCATCTCAGTCAGGATCGCCGCCAGCCCGCCCTGCGCCGCCCTCATGTCGTCGAGCGTGCGGCTCGTGTAGGTCGCCAGCGCATAGGCGCGCGCGAACTGGATCAGGAACAGATAGTCCTGCACCAGATAGGTCCGGAACGCCGCCTTCGGCAGCGTGCCGTCGCCAAGCTGCCGGACGAAGTCGTGATCGACATAACTTGACCAGTCATTGGCAGCGGCGGATTTCAGGCGCTCGAAGATGTCCATCCGCAATGTCCCCCGGCGGCTTACTTGCCGTCGTCGAGGCTGACCAGCACCGCGGCATTGGCGATGAGAATGCCGTCGCCGCCGCTTTCGGCGGGGATGTCGAGGCCACCCTTTACAGCGGTCACCGTCACGGTGCCGTATGGCAATTCCTTGGCGACGGCTGCGGTGTCGACGTCGTCCGGGTTGGGCACAGCCACGGTCACGTCGACGAACATGTCATGGGGCGTCTTGCCGACCATGCGGAAGAAACCGACGCTGGAATGGCGGATCGCATCCGACACCGCGCGCTTGGCGGCCTTGGTCGCATCGCGGCCATGGACGTCGACGCCCATGCCCATTTCAGTCAGACAGCGAATGCGTGCCATCGGGAATCCTTTTTGCTCGATGCCGATCGTCCTGCGCGCATCCTAGGGCAACAGGCGTCCGCATGCGACAGGGCGCGGCGATGCCTCGACGTCTGAGCTGCGCAGACTAGTCCGGATCGTCGTCCGCCGGCGCGGGATCAGCCGGCGGCGGCGGCGCTGCGCCCGCCGGGACAATGGACATCGGCGCAGCGGCTGTGGGCGACGGAGCGGCCATGGGCGGCGGCGCGGCGGGCGCCGTTGCCACCGGGGTCTGCGCGACAGCTGCAGTCGGCACAGACTGCGCAGCCGACGGCGCCGGCAGCGGAGCAAGCGGAGCCTGGACGACAGGTGCCACCGTCGGCTGGACCGGCGGCGCCGGCACCACGACATCCGTCGTCATCGGATTGCAGAGCATCACGGTGGCCGCGGCGGCGGTGAGGGACGCAAGGCTGCGCAGCTCCGGCGTCTGCCGGGGATCGCGCGACACCGCAAAGGCCTCGTCACGAAGCCGCAAGTTGCATTCGCAGGTCGGCATCGCGCCGGTCGGCGAGCAGGCGTCGTGATTCATGCAGGCGAGATCGAGCGCATCGATGGGCGGCTTGCCCGGCCGGTTGCCGGCCCCGCAATAATTGCCATGGATCAGGGTCGCGCCATTGGTGGCGACGGCAGGGTTCTTGCCGCCATAGCCGAATGTCTGCGCATGCACTGCTGAGCCAGCCAGCACCATGGAAGCGCACGTTACCAGAAGCCCGACATACACGAATCGCCGCAAGGCCGAATGCGAAGGAATGATCATCATTTGGGAATGGTCCGGGAAAACGCTGGCAGGAATGTGGCTGGCGCGAAAAGACGCGCCACGCGCCGGGAAGTTCCCCCGGTGCCCTCGCGGATGGCCTTAGCCCGCCATCAGATCCTTCGCCAGCGCCATATAGGCCGGCAGCGTCACGGGATCGTTGGCGGCATTGCCGGCGACCGGATGCGAGGCGTAGCGCGCGATCACCATCTCGGCCTTGGGATCGATATAGACCCCCTGCCCGTAGACGCCGCGCGCCATGTACGCGCCGTGCGCATTATGCGTGACCCACCATTGGTTGCGATAGGACGCGCCGGGCAGCGTGGTATAGCCGGCCGGCTTGAATTTGGCGGGATCAGCTCCGCGCTCGATGTCTTCGACGACGGACGCCGGCACGATCTGGCGATCGTTGAAGCGGCCGTGGTTGCGCATGGTCTCGCCGAAGCGCGCGAGATCGCGCAGCGTGGTCGACAAGCCGCCGCCACCGCTCTCGGTGCCGATGCGGTCGACGTGATAATGCGCATCCTCTTCCGCCCCCATCGGCGCCCAGATGCGGTCGGACAACAGGTCGGACAGCGTCATGCCGCTGGCGCGGCGGACGATCCAGGCCAGCACGTCGCTGTTGACGGTCTTGTAGGCGAAGGCCTGGCCATGCTCGCCCTGCTTCTGCTGGGTACAGAGAAAGGCGAAGATGTCGGTGGCGCCCTGATAATCCGCGGGGATGGGCGCCATGCCGTTGGCGCGCCGCAGCGCCCAGACGTCGGAATTGGTGTCGGTGTAGACCTCGGTGTATTTTAATCCAGTGGTCATATCCATGACCTCCTGCACCCGCGCATCGCCGAATGCGGTGGCCTTCAGCTCCGGCACGTAGTCCGTCACCGGCGCCTGCGGATCGATCTTGCCCTCGGCCACCAGGATGCCGGCCAGCGTGCCGGTGAACGACTTGGTCACCGACATCGCGATATGCGGCTTGTGCGGCTTCAGCGCCCCGGCATAGCGCTCATGGATCACCTTGCCCCTGTGCATCACCAGGATGCCGTCCGCATAGGTCTCGTCGAACATGCGGGCAAAGGTCATCGGCCGGCCGTCCATGGTGGTCGATGCGGAGCCGCCGATCTCGCGCTCCGCGCGCGGCAACGCCGACACCGGCCCTTGCCCGCGCCACACATTCACCGTCGGCACCAGCTGGCGAATGTTGCTCCACGCCCAGCGCAGCTCGGGAAAATTGCGGAACGAGCCGTTCTGGAACGTGACGGTCTTGTCCGGCGCCGGCGGAAATCCTTGCATCAGGCCCAAGACGTTTGGATCTGTCTCGGCGGCAGTCGGCGGGGTCGATGCAGGGGCGTCGGACATAAGGCAACTCCAGAGAGACGTTGCCCGTTCGTAGCAGGTGCTGACGAGTCCTACATCCCTGCGCAAAGCGAGGCCGTACGCATCCGCTGCATGCCGCACACGCTGCGCCGTGTTTGCTCTGGCCGCGCTAGTTCCTCATCACCGCCGCGATCACATCGAACAGCGTTACGCCGGCGATCGGGGCCAGGAAGAGCATCAGCACGTTGAAGCCGATGATCCAGGCCAGAACCTTCTGCTGGCGGATGGTCAGCTCGGGATAGCGGCGCTGAGGCGGCGGAGGCTCGGGCGGCGACCAGTAATGCGGTAGATCGACAAACATCAACGCCGCTCCTGTGGCCTGCTTCGGCTGAAACCGGATTTCTGCCGGATCTTCCGCACGAAACTATGACCGAGGACGCCGCGCAACGGGTTTGGTTGCATTTATCGGCGCGTTTTCGCGGCAGCCCCTGCGAGAAGCGATGCATAAACGGCCAGCCTGCCGGCGATAAATTCCGTGAACAGCCGCACGCGCTTGGTCTTGCGCGTCTCGCCCTGCGTGAGAATCCAGAGCGCGCCATAAATGTGCAGCTCGGTGCCCGGCACCCGCACCAGCAGGGGATCGGCATCTCCGATGAAGCACGGCAGTGTCGTGATCCCGAGCCCCTGCCGGACAGCCGCGATCTGCGCCCCGCCGTCCGTGGCCCTGAACGGAACGCCGGTGGTGCGCAGCTCGCCGGTGCTGGCCCAGTCCGGGATGCCGTGCATGCTGATGACGATCCAGCGGATCGGATCCGGCGCGCCGGCACGCCACGCGGCCAGGCGATCGCGGGACATGTAGACGCCGCCGAACAGCTCCGGCCCCTTCAGGCCGTGCAGATTGAGCGGCAAGGTCTTGCGGTCGTAGACGACGCGGATGGCGACGTCGGCCTCGCGGTTGGTCAGGTTGGCCAACTCGCCGGACGACAAGATTTCCATCTCGATGTCCGGATGCAGTCGCGCGAAATCGGCGAAGTCGGGCATCAGCAGGTGGGTC
This sequence comes from Tardiphaga sp., assembly GCA_040512975.1. Classification (GTDB taxonomy): domain Bacteria; phylum Pseudomonadota; class Alphaproteobacteria; order Rhizobiales; family Xanthobacteraceae; genus Tardiphaga. The sequence goes on from JBEVEC010000125.1 coordinate 16,500, forward strand.
GCGACGGTCGGCGCCAATGTCACCCGCAAAAGGCCGCGCACGCTCTGGTCGCGGCCGAAGACGCGCGTCTCCAGCTGCAGCGACGAAGCCTCCATCTGGCCCGCAAGCTCGCGGACCTCCTCGCCCGCAGCCGTCAGGCGATAGCCCGACGGCAGCTTTTCGAACATCTGCGCACCCAAGCGTTCCTCGAGCTGGGCGATACGGCGCAGCACGGTGGCGTGGTTCACCCCGAGCTGCGCCGCAGCAGCCCGCACCGAGCCGCCGCGCGCGACGGCGAGGAAGTAGCGAACGTCATCCCAGTCGATCATGGTGCAATCCGGCACCACATGGTGCGCCCCTTTAAAGCCTGCATCTAGCACATTACGCGGTCAACCGTCGCCTGCCGGATCGTTTTCGCACCACCGATGTGCACGCTTCGGCACTGAACAACAGGTGCCGGCCGACCCATTTCCATCGTCTCGGGGGCAGATGTTGCCCCGACACCACGACAGGAAAATCCATGGGAAAGCTTGCAGGCAAAGTTGCCGTCATTACGGGCGGATCGAGCGGCATGGCGCTGGCGAGCGCCAAACGGTTCGTCGACGAAGGCGCCTATGTCTTCATCACGGGCCGACGGCAGGAGGCGCTCGATGAGGCCGTCAGGCTGATCGGCCGCAACGTCACCGGCGTGCGCGGCGACGCCGCCAATCTCGCCGACCTTGACCGTCTGTTCGAAACGGTCAAGCGGGACAAGGGGAAGATCGACATCCTCTATGCGAGCGCAGGCTGGGGCGAAGCCGCCCCGCTGGGCGAGATCACCGAGCAGCATTTCGATGCCATCTTCGACCTGAACACGCGCGGCACGCTGTTCACGGTACAGAAGACCTTGCCGCTGTTCAACGACGGCGGATCGATCTTCATGACCGGGTCGGTCGCGTCGCTGAAGGGCTTTCCCGGCTACAGCGTGTATGCGGCGAGCAAGGCCGCTTTGCATGCATTCGCACGCGGCTGGCTCAACGAGCTGAAGGGCAGGAATATCCGGGTCAACGTATTGCACCCCGGCCCGATCGCCACGCCGATGCAGGACCAGGTCCTCACCGCGGAGGCCAAGCAGATGTTCGAGTCCCTGATCCCGCGCGGATCGATGGGGCGCCCCGAGGAAATCGCAGCGGTCGCGCTGTTTCTGGCCTCGGACGATTCAAGCTTCGTGAACGGGCTGGAGTTGTCCGTCGACGGCGGCTTCTCGGCCATCTGAAGAACCGGACTATCAATTTAACAACATCGGAGAAACATCATGAGCACAGCCATCATCGGCTTCGGCAAGATCGGCCAGGCCCTCGCCCACGCCTTTGCCCGCAAGAACATCGACGTCACGGTCGCCAGCCACCGCCCGCCCGAGGCCCTGGCGCCGCAGGCGCAGGCGATCGGACCAACGGTCGTCGCGAGGTCGCTGCAGGACGCCCTCAAGGCCGATACGATCATCCTGGCGGTCCCGTTCGCGGAGCACGGCGCGATCGCGAAGGCGCTGCCGGACTGGACAGGCAAGACGGTCATCGACGCAATGAATTTGTTTCCTGCTCCTGAAGCCTTGGACGGCCTCGTGGGCTCCGCCGTCGTCGCCAAGGCCTTCACCGGCGCCAGCTTCGTGAAAGGCTTCAACCACCTGGGTGCAAGCACCCTCGCCGCCGACCCGGTCGTCGCAGGCGGCCACCGTGTCGTCTTCCTGTCCAGCGACGACGACGCCGCGATCGCTCCGGTGGCTGAGTTGGCGAAACAACTCGGCTTCGCGCCTGTGAGTCTCGGCAAGCTCAACGAAGGCGGCGCGCTGGTGCATGCACGTGGCCGCACATGGGGGCCGCTGATCTTCCAGGATCTGTTCAAGAAGGCGCAATAATCGAGCGACGCCATCTAAGCCAATACCACGAAGGGCCGCGTGCTGACGTGTTTAAGTAGCGCGCGTGCCTTCCGCCTTTCCTACTCCGCTCGCCGAATATTTTTCGCTGCTTACCATAGGTCGAAGTTACTTCCGCCTATGTGAGCCCGCTAATGGCTCACTCCCACTCGATCGTCCCCGGTGGCTTGCTGGTGATGTCATACACCACCCTGTTCACGCCCTTCACCTCGTTGATGATCCGCGTCGCGGTCTCGCCGAGAAACTTCATGTCGAACGCGTAGAAGTCCGCCGTCATGCCGTCCGTCGAGGTCACAGCGCGCAGGCCGACCACGTATTCATAAGTCCGCCCGTCGCCCATGACGCCGACGGTTTTCACCGGCAGCAGCACGGCAAAGGCCTGCCAGATAATGTCGTACAAACCCGCCTTGCGGATCTGGTCGATATAGACGGCGTCGGCTTCGCGCAGAATGTCGAGCTTCTCCCGCGTGATCTCGCCGGGGCAGCGGATGGCGAGGCCGGGGCCCGGGAACGGGTGGCGGCCGACGAAGATGTCGGGAAGGCCGAGCTCGCGGCCGAGGTCGCGGACCTCGTCCTTGAACAGTTCGCGCAAGGGCTCGACGAGCTGCATGTTCATGCGCTCGGGGAGACCGCCAACATTGTGGTGCGACTTGATGGTCACCGAGGGGCCGCCGGTGAAGGAGACGCTTTCGATCACGTCGGGATACAGCGTACCCTGCGCGAGGAAATCCGCGCCGCCGATCTTCTTGGCCTCCGCGTCGAACACGTCGATGAACAGTCGGCCGATGGTCTTGCGCTTGACCTCGGGATCGGTGACGCCTTCGAGCTCGCCGAGGAACGTGTTCGAGGCGTCGACATGGACCAGCGGGATATTGTAGTGCCCGCGGAACATGTCGACGACCGTCTTACCCTCGTCCTTACGCAGCATGCCGTGGTCGACGAACACGCAAGTCAGCTGGTCGCCGATCGCCTCGTGGATCAGCACCGCGGCCACCGCCGAGTCGACGCCGCCGGACAGGCCGCAGATCACCTTGCCCTTGCCTACCTGTGCGCGGATCTTCTCGATGGCCTCCTCGCGGAAGGCGCGCATGGTCCAGTCGCCGGTGAAGCCGGCGATGTTGCGCACGAAGTTGCGGATCAGTTTGGCGCCGTCGGGCGTATGCGCGACTTCGGGGTGAAACTGCATCGCGTAGAATTTTCTGGTGTCGTCGGCGATGATCGAGATCGGCGAGCCCGGCGCCTTGGCCACGGCGCGAAACCCCTCCGGCATTTTGGTGACGCGGTCGCCGTGGCTCATCCAGACGTCGTATTTGCCGCCCACCTCCCAGACGCCGTCAAACAGCGCGCAGCTGTCGGTGATCTCGATGGCGGCGCGGCCGAATTCGCGGTGGTGGCCGGCCTCGACGGTGCCGCCGAGCTGCTGTGCCATGGTCTGTTCGCCGTAGCAGATGCCGAGCACCGGGACGCCGGCGGTGAGGATCGACAGCGGCGCCGATGGCGCGTTGTCGTCGAGCACCGAGGCCGGGCCGCCGGACAGGATCACGGCCTTCGGCTTCATCTCGGCAAAGGCGGCCTCGGCCTTGTTGAACGGCACGATCTCGGAGTAGACGCCCTCCTCGCGCACCCGGCGCGCAATCAGTTGCGTCACCTGGGAGCCGAAATCGACGATCAGGATCTTGTCATGCGCGGCGGCCACGTGGGGCGAGTGGTCGGCGGACGGGAGGACGGAGGTGCTGGGGGCTGTCATAGCGAGGAATTACGCGACGAGGGCCGGAGTCGCAAGACCCGCAGATCCGCCCGGAGGCGGGAATCTGGCCCTTTTCGGTTCCCCGCCGGGCCGCGACCTCAGGCCTCCGGCCCCTGCGCGGCGGTAAACCAGTCGCAGATGTCGCTGCCGGTGGTGAAGGCCACGTGGTCGCTGGCCCGCAGCAGTTCGATCCTGCCCGCAAGTTCGTGGATCCGGTGCG
>JBEVEC010000166.1:0-5307 GCA_040512975.1 Tardiphaga sp.
GCGACGAGTAGTCGTTGAAGTCCTTGCCCGAACGCTCCTTGTACATGTCGTTGATCTTGCCGACCATCGGACGCTTGGCCGCGAGATCGAGCGAGAACGAGCCGCGCGAGATCACGCCCGGGATCTTGTCGCCTACCGCGTCGTACAACGCCTTCTCGGAGAAGCCGGCGTCCTGGGCGACGATGTTCTTGGCCTTGTAGCCGAGCTCGCCCATCGTCTTGATCAGCAGGATGCCGTCGGTGGTGTAGCTCGAGGGCATCAGCACGTCGGCGTCGGCCGCCTTGAGCTGCTGCACTTCGGCGGTGAGCGACGGCGAATTGGCGCGGTACTTGATGTCGGCGACGATCTTGTAGCCGCGGTCGGCGGCGAGCTTGAGCTGCGCGTTGGCCGAGTCGGTGCCGAAGATGGTGTCTTCGTGGAACAGCGCCAGGGTCTCGATCTTCTGGCCCTTCTTCTTCATGGCGTCGAAGAAGTCGAACATCGCGGTCGAGAACATTTCGTCGTGCGGTGCGGCGCGGAAATAATATTTGAGGCCGCGGCGATGCAGGCTCGGCGACGAGTTGTCGGCGGAGATGTAGGGGATCTGGTAGCGTTCACAGATCTGGCTGACGGTGACGGCCACGGCGCTCTGATAGCTGCCGACGATGGCGCAGACCTTCTCCTGGGTGATCAGGCGCTCGGCTTCGGCGCGGCCCTTCTGCGGATCGGCCTGATGGTCGGCGAACACGAGGCGCAGCTTAGCGCCGCCGAGGCTGGAAAAACCCTCGCCGCGGGCCATCGGCAGGTCGAAATCGTAATTGTTGTTGATGATGTCGGCCGCGGTCTCGAACGCCTTCTGCGCGTCGACGCCGATCTGGGCGCTGGCGCCCGACAGCGGGTAGATGATGCCGATCACGACTTCCTTGACCTGGGCGGTTGCGGGCTTCACGAGCGGGAGCAACGCGGCGGAGGCAGCGCCCCCAAGCAACACGTTTCGGCGGGAAATCGTCATGTTTCTGTCCTTTATGACCGGCGGCTATCGATGAATGTATTCAAGGGTAGGGTAAAGCCCGAAAGATCGGCAAGGTGCTTCTTATAGAACAGCCAGATGCTTATTCTTCAGGTCGGTGATGAGCATCACCCCGGGCGCATGCGTGATGGCGAACGGCACGCGCGCGGCGGCGATGACGGCTTGCGGCGTGACGCCGCACGCCCAGAACACCGGGATCTCGTCGTCATTGATATGCGCGGCATCGCCGTAATCGGGCTTGCCGATATCGCTGATGCCGATCGACTGCGGCAGACCGATATGCACCGGCGCGCCGTGGGTGGCGGGGAAGCGCGTGGTGATCTGCACCGCGCGGATCGCATCGGCCGGCTTCAGTGGCCGCATCGACACCACCATCGGACCCGCGAACGGACCGGCCGGCTTGCACTGGATGTTGGTGCGATACATCGGCACCAGGGTGCCCTGCTCGATGTGGCGCAGCGGAATGTCCTCGGCCATCATCGGCTCTTCGAACGAGAACGAGCAGCCGATCACGAAGGACACCAGATCGTCGCGCCAGTATTTGCCGACCTCGGCCGGCCGATCGATCGCCTCGCCGTCCTTCCACACCACATATTTCGGAATGTCGGTGCGGATATCGAGGTCGATGCCGAGCGCGGGAATATGCGGGCTGCCGACGTCGGACATGCCGATGATCGGGCACGGCTTCGGATTGAGCTGACAGAAGCGGTGAAAGGCCGAGGCCTGCGCCTCGGGCAGGATCACGAGGTTGCCCTGGACATAGCCGGGCGCGACCCCGGCCGTGCTCTCATATTTGCCGGCGCGATAGTCGCGGCGGGCCTGCGCACTCGGAAGATCGCTTTGGTCAGACATGCTCATGGAAACTGCCTTATTTATCGCCCTGCCGAAGTTTTCACCTCGACGCCACAGGCGCACAGCGATAACATTATGTCTAATCGTGTTTTCTGATCATATCCGATAAATCGGATTTATCACACCGGATGATGTTACCCGATGGCCGACTTCAAGGCGCTGGAGACCTTTCTCTGGGTGGTCAATCTCGGCAGTTTTCGCGGGGCGGCGCAGAAGCTCAACACAACCCAGCCGGCGATTTCCCAGCGCATTGCCCAGCTCGAACACGAGATGGGCGTGCGGCTGCTGCAGCGTGACCGCCGCGTCGCCTCCCCCACCCCGTCGGGCCGGCAGATGCTGGTTTATGCTGAGAAGCTGATCGGGCTGCGCTCGGAGATGATGGCCGCCGTTGGCGATCGCTCCGCGATGCGCGGCGTGCTGCGGCTTGGCGTTGCCGAAACCATAGTGCACACGTGGCTGTCAAAACTGATCAAGAGCGTCAACGAGGCCTACCCCAATTTGTCGCTGGAGATCGAAGTCGACATCACGCCGAACCTGCGGGCGCGGCTGCTGGCGCAGGAAATCGAGCTCGCCTTCCTGATCGGCTCGGTGGACGCGTCGAATGCCCAGAACCGGCCGCTGTGCGATTACGCCGTCGGCTTCCTCGCCAGCCCCGCGCTTGGCCTCGGCGGCAAGATGCTGTCGGTGCAGGATCTCGCGCAATTTCCGATCATCACCTTCCCGCGCAAGACCCAACCCTACGAAAGCGTGCGGGCGCTGTTCAAGCAGCCGGACCTGCCGCCGATCCGGTTGCACGCCTCGGCGTCCATCGCCACCGTCATCCACATGGCGATCGAAGGCCTCGGCATCGCCGTGATCCCCACCGCCATCGTGCAGAACGAACTGGCCGATGGCCGCCTGCAGTTGCTCACCACCAGCCTGCAGATGCAGCCGCTGACCTTCGGCGCCAGTTGGCTCACCTCGCCTGACACCGTGGCCATCGAACTCGTCGCGGGCCTTGCCGCGCAATTGGCGCAAGGCAGCGAGCAACAAGCCAGCGCTGAACCGGCACCCCCGTTGCAGCAAACGCCTTCGGTTGACCTGCTTCCGGCGGCGGGTCATTGAACAACAGCCATCTCAACGCGAAACTCGGAACAGACGCATGACCAAACCCGGCGACAATCTCAAAATCGATTCCGCGCGTCTGTGGGATGCCATCCATGAAACCGCGAAGTTCGGCGCAACGCCGAAGGGCGGCGTGCGGCGGCTGACCCTCGGCCCCGAGGACAAGCAGGTCCGTGACTGGTTTCGCAAAGCCTGCGAAGACGCAGGCCTCGACGTGCATGTCGATGCGCTGGGCTCGATGTTCGCTTTGCGCAAGGGGCGCGACATGTCGAAAGCGCCGATCGGCATCGGCTCGCATCTCGACACCCAGCCGACCGGCGGCAAGTTCGACGGCATTCTGGGCGTGCTCGGCGCGCTGGAAGTGGTGCGGACGCTGAACGATGCCGGCATCGAGACCGAAACGCCGATCTGCATCGCCAACTGGACCAATGAAGAAGGCTCGCGCTTTGCGCCGGCGATGATGGCCTCGGCGGCTTACGTCGGCGACTTCACCACCGACGACATCCTGTCGCGCAAGGACATCGCCGGCGTGAGCGTCGGCGAAGCGCTGGATTCCATCGACTATCGCGGCGACGTGCCGGTCGGCACCCAGAAATTCTCCGGCTTCGTCGAGCTGCACATCGAACAGGGCCCGATCCTGGAAGCCGAGAGCAAGACCATCGGCGTCGTCGACTCCGGCCAGGGCGTGCTGTGGTTCGACGGCAAGATCACCGGCTTCGAAAGCCATGCCGGCTCGACGCCGATGCCGCTGCGCAAGGATGCGCTGGCGACGCTGTCGGAAATCGTGCTGGCCACCGAGCGCGTGGTCAGCGCCATCGGTGCGCTCGGCACCATCGGCGAGGCGGTGATCGCCAATCCGTCGCGCAACGTGATCCCCGGCGAGATCGCCTTCACCATGGACCTGCGCAGCGCGGATGCTGACAAGCTGGCGCATATCGAACAGGGCGTGCGCGACGCCATCAAGGAGATCGCCGCGCATCGCAAGGTCGACGTCGCCTTCGACAAGGTCTGGCACAAGCCGCCGACGCATTTCAATCCGGACTTCATCAACGCCGTCGAACAGGCCGCGACGGCGCTCGGCTATTCGCACCGCCGCATCACCTCGGGCGCCGGCCACGATGCCTGCAACCTCAACAATGTGATGCCGACCGCCATGGTGTTCATCCCGAGCAAGGACGGCATCAGCCACAACGAGCTGGAGTCATCGACTCAGGACGACTGCGCCGCCGGCGCCAATGTGTTGATGCATACCGTGCTGGCGCTGGCCGGCGTGGCGACCAAGTAAACAGACAGGGGGCTGCGATGCGGGGCGTATTCATCGATGCGAGTGACGAACTCGCTGATATCATGGAGCGGCTGACCCAGCCGAACGACATCGCGGTGAAGATCCACCGCGATCCCGACATCAAGCCCGCGGCACTCCCGGCGCTGCTCGACGGCGCCGAGATCGCCATCGTCGATCACACCACCCTGCCGACCGACATCGCCAAGCAGTGCACCGGCCTCAAGCATGTGGTGTTTCTCGGCACCGGCGCGCGCAGCTACATGCATATCGAGGAGCTCGCTGAACTCGGCATCGAGGTGCACCTGATCCGCGGCTACGGCGACACGGCCGTCGCCGAATGCGCCATCGCGCTGATGTGGGCCGGCGCCCGCGGCCTCGCCAGAATGGACCGCGAGATGCGCGCCGGAAACTGGCTGCGCGACGAGGGCATGGAGCTCACCGGCAAGACCCTCGGCCTGCTCGGCTTCGGCGGAATCGCCGCCGAGGCCGCCCGCATCGCGCTCGGCTCCGGCATGAAGGTGATCGCCTGGAACCGGTCGCCGAAGAGTTTTCCGGGCGTCGAATTCGTCGACTTGGACACCCTGCTGGCACAGAGCCACGTGCTGTCGGTGCATCTCCTGCTCAACGACGACACCCGCGGCTTCCTGACCCGCGCGCGCATCGCACAGATGAAGCCCGGCGCCATTCTGGTGAACACGGCACGCGGCGCCGTGGTCGACGAGGCCGCGATGGTCGACGCGTTGCGGTCCGGCCGCCTGCGCCATGCCGGCTTGGACGTGTTCGACATCGAGCCGCTGCCGCCGGGGCATGTGCTGACGACCTTGCCGAATGTAACGTTGTCGGCGCATTCGGCGTTCAGGACGCCGGAGGCGAGTGACAATCTGATCGCGGCAGCGTGGAAACATTGCCGCAGGATTGCAGGGTAAATCAGCAGGCGCTCTTCCTGTCCCCTCTCCCCCGGCCGCCGCGCAGCGACGGTCGGGGGAGAGGGTGGATCGAAGCGCAAAGCGCTTCGAGACGGGAGAGGGGGCGCCACAAGCACGGCTACCGCTGTGGC
>JBEVEC010000171.1:0-14553 GCA_040512975.1 Tardiphaga sp.
CCTTTGGCCAGCGTAGCGTAAAGAATCGCGGCATTCGGCTTCGCCAGCAGCAGGCCGTTCGGATTGCCGTTGGCATCGCGCACGATCTCGCCGCCGATTGGCGCCGGCGTGTCGCGGGTGTAGCCGACGGCGCGCAGCGCGGCGCCGTTGAGCAGCGCGCGGTCGTAGAGATGCAGCAGGAACACCGGCGTGTCGGGCGCTGCCGCATTCAATTCATCGATGGTCGGCAATCGCTTTTCGACGAACTGATGTTCGGTGAAGCCGCCGACGACGCGCACCCATTGTGGCGGCGGCGTCACGGCGACCTGCCGCTTCAGCATGTTCATGGCGTCCGACAGGCTGTGCACGCCGTCCCAGCGCAGCTCCATGTTGAAGTTGAGCCCGCCGCGGATGATGTGCAGGTGGTTGTCGATCAGCCCCGGCAGCGCGCGCCGACCCTTGAGGTCGATCAGCTTCGTCTCAGGCCCCGCGAGCGGAACGATCTCGTTGCCATGGCCGACATGGGTGAAGCGGCCGTGCTTGATCGCCACCGCGCTGGCGACCGGATTGGACCGGTCCAGCGTCGTGAACAGGCCGCGGTGAAGAATGAGGTCGGGATGCTGCGGTTCGGTCACGATGGTCTCCTGAACGATGTCGGATGGTCGCGTCGAGAGTGATAGGTGAGCGGGCTGCGTCAGCCTTCGCTCGATGGCCGGCGGATCTGCTCGGATTCGATCTGCGTGTCCGCCCGGCCCTGCGGCAGGTGGCCGAACATGTGCGGCTTGACCTGCTGGAGCCAGGATTGCACCACCGGCTCCTTCTGCCAGAGCGTGCGCACCATTGGCGGGATCTGCTCGCCAACCAGAATGCCGAGCAGGCCGACCAGCGCCACCACCGGCGGCGCCGGAGAGCGCACGTTGATCAGGCTATAGATGATGCCGACCAGCAGGCCGGCACCCAGAGAAATCAAATGCGCTCTCATGTCGTGTCCTTGCTGTTGAAGCGCGAATGCGGCCTATTCCGCCGCGACGGCTTCGACCGCGTGGCCGCCCAGCGCCCACTTCGAGAACCGCACCTGGATGCCATAGGGCGTATGTGCTTTCAGGATATCCATGCAGCCTTCGTAGGTTTCGCTGCGAGCCCAGTCCTGCTGCAGTTCGAACATGTATTGCAGCGAGGTGATCGGCACCGCGCCGGCCTGCACCGCGCGGTCCATCGATCGGTTGTGCGCCTCCAGCGAAATATCGGCGCAAGCGTCGGCGGCGATATAGATCTCGAAGCCCTCGCGCAGCATGTCCAGCGTCGGGAACATCACGCAGGCCTCGGTCCACAGACCGGCGAGCACGACTTTCTTGCGACCGGTGTCATGGATCGCCTTGCGAAAGTTGGCGTCGAGCCAGGAATTCATCGACGTGCGATCGATCACCTTGTGGTCGGGGAACAGGTCGGTGACCTCCGGCTGAAAGGGGCCGGCGAAACTCGCGTTCTCCACGGTGGAGATCACCGTCGGGATCTTGAACAGCTTGGCCGACTTCGCCAGGATCTGGATGTTGTGGAACGTCACAAGACGATCGTGCGACTGCACGCCCTGATACATGGCGGCCTGATAGTCGATCATCGCGATCGCGCTGTTTTGCGGGGTCAACATTTCTTGAAACGACACTGGAGTTCTCCTTGAAGGTGGCGCGAACACGCGCCGGAATGGCGATCGATCACCGCACGTGCTGATCTGAATCTGCAAACCCGTGGCGGCGTGGCGCCGGCTAACTCACGCACTGGACCGGGAACCGTGCCGGCGCCAACATTGAAGCCGATGCGGAAGTTATGGTCTTGTCGGTAAGTCAGGTTTGCGGTGGGGCTGGGCTGGCAATGAGTCCAGCGCGACTAGCCTTAGGTATAGTCGTCGGCCGCGCTGCCGAGCCCAAGGCGGTCCGCCATGCGGACGAGGTCCGCAATGGAACCGGCGCGCATCTTGCGCATCACCGATCCGCGATGAAGCTTGACCGTCGCTTCGCTCAGTCCGAGCACCGCGGCAATCTGCTTGTTCATCAGACCACAGGCGACGTGCTCGAACACCTCGCGCTCCCGGCTCGTCAACGTCTCGAAATCGCGAGTGAGACTCGCCGCGCGCCGGGCTTGCAGACGCGCGGCGCGGTCCTGCGCCAATGCGGCATCGACCGCGTCCAGAAGGTCCTGCGCACGCACCGGCTTGGTCAGGAATTCGATAGCGCCTGCCTTCATAGCGCGGACCGACATCGGCACGTCGGCATGGCCGCTGATGATGATCACTGGCGTGGTCACGTTCAGCTTGGCGAGGTCGTCCTGGAAATCGAGGCCCCCGCGCCCCGGAAGCCGGACGTCCAGAATGATGCAGCCGTACCCATCGAGCGTCTCTTCGTCGAGATAGTCCTGCGTCGACGCGAAAGAGACGACCTGCAGCCCGACCGAGCGCAGCATGCCGTCGAGCGCGACGCGCACGCCCTGATCGTCGTCGATGACGGCCACCATGCCCGCGAAAGCCTTGGAAGTTTCCGTCACGGGTCCACCTACGCCTGCAATTCGGGAAGCGAAACCAGGCAGCGCGTTCCCTGCGGCGCGCGGGCTTCGAGCCGCAATGCGCCGCCGTGAGATTCGATAATCGCGCGACAGATCGACAGCCCCATCCCGATGCCCGACGTTTTGGTGGTGAAGAACGGATCGAAGATCCGACCGGCGACGTCCGGCGCGATGCCGACGCCGGAGTCATCGACCGTTACACACACCGCGCCCGACGCGTCGCGCCACGACCTGACGCTCGCCCTCCGGTCGGTGCCGTCGGATGCGTTGATCGCGTCCGCGGCGTTGGACAGCAGATTCAGCATCACCTGCTGCAGTTGGATGCGGTCGCCGATCACAGGCAGGGGCGCCGCCTGCAGATCGATATCGAGGACGATCTCCTGATGGCGAAACTCCAATCGCACCACCGAGAGAATTCCCTCGATCATATCATTGATATCGAGCGGCTCGAACGCCACCGGGGTGTTGCGCGCCATGGCGCGAATGCGCTCGATGATCTTGGCCGCGCGGTGACCTTCGGAGATGGCGCGCATCGCTGCCGCCTTGGCCTCGTCGACGTCCTTGTGCGCGCCGTCCATCCATTTCAGGCAGGCCTCGGCATTCATCACCACCGCCATCAGCGGCTGGTTCACCTCGTGGGCGATCGACGCCGTCAGCTGTCCCATGGTCGTGACGCGCGACATGCGCGCCAGATTAGCCTGGGCCGCCTGCAGGCTGCTCGCCGCCCTGCGGCGATCCGAGGTGTCGGAAAACACCAGCACGGCGCCGCTGACGCTGCCGGCGTCGCCGATGATCGGCGCACACTTCTCATCGATCGGGATTTCCCTTCCATCGCGCGAGATCAAAATCGCCTGGTCGGCCGTCTGGCAGGACAGCGACGAGGCCAAGGCACGCGCCATCGAGGTCTGCTGCGCCGGGCGCCTGTTGACGTCCATCACGCAATAGATCGACGCCAGCGGCATTCCGATGGCCTCTTCCTTGGCCCAGCCCGTCATGAGCTCGGCGGCAGGGTTGAGGAAGGTGACGCGGCCGCGCTCGTCGGTTGCGACGACGCCGTCGCCGATACTCGACAACGTCGCTTCATAGCGGCGCTCGCTTTCCCGCAGCCTGCGGTCGGCGCCATGCTTGTACAACGCCATCTCGATGACGGTACGCAGTTGCAGATCCTCGAAAGGTTTCAGCAGATAGCCGAACGGCTCCGCCTTGCTGGCGCGCCGCACGGTTTCATCGTCGGCATAGGCGGTGAGAAAGACCACCGGGATCTGACACTTGATGCGGATCTGGGTGGCGGCATCTATGCCGTCGACTTCGCCTTCGAGGCGAATATCCATCAGCACCAGATCGGGCTGGGTGCTGATCGCCAGTTCGACCGCGGCTTCGCCGCGCGACGTGATGCCGGAGACCGAATGGCCGGTTCGCGCCAGCTGTTCGCGGATGTCGCGCGCGACGATGCGATCATCCTCGACAATCATGATCCGCGCCGGGCTCATCATGCGGGCGATCCACTGTATCGATGGTCCTTGAACGTCAGCTCAAACCGGGTGCCCGCGCTGCGGTCAACGAACAGCACGCCGTCCAGCTGCTCGACGAGATCCCGGACAAGCTGCAATCCGAGCGACCGGGTGCCCGCGATGTCGATATGGAGCGGCAGCCCGATGCCGTTGTCGGCCACCGTCAGGCTGCAGGTGCCGTCGCCCCGGCCGCCGAAATGGACGGTGATCTGGCCGCTCCGATCGGTCGGAAAGGCATGCTTCAGCGCGTTGGACACGAGTTCGTTGACGATCAGCCCGCATGATACGGCGCGGTCGAGGTCCAGCGTGACGTCGTCACTATCCGCCACGAGATGCACGCGGGCGAGGCCATAGGCGCGGTCGAGCTGCAGACACAGGCTTTCGAGATGCGCTTGCATCTCGATCTCGGCGAAATTTCCGGCGCGATACAGGTTTTCATGCACCATCGCCATCGACCGCACGCGATTGCGGCTGTCGGTAAACAACGACGCCATCGCCGGATCCGCAATCCGCGAAGCCTGCAGGCTCAACAGGCTGCTGATCAGTTGCAGATTGTTTTTGACCCGGTGGTGCACTTCCTTGAGCAGCACTTCCTTCTCGTTCAGCGACGCCTGCAGCCGGTCGCGCGCGGCATTGCCCTGCGAAAGGTCCATGGCGACGCGTCGCAGTTCGAGTTGCGTCATGATCTGCCGGGCCAGTGCCTGCAAGGTAAACCGCTGGCGGGATGACAAACCTTCCGGCCTCGCCACGTGATCAAGCACGCAGACCGTGCCGATGCGCAGGCCGGCGGGGGTCTCCAACTGCGCGCTCGCGTAAAAGCGCAGCTTCGGGCCCGCCTCGACCAACGGATTTTTGTGAAACCGACTGTCCGCCGAAAGATCGGGGATCACCATTACATCGGATTGAAGGATCGCCTTCGCGCAGATCGAGTGGTCCAGCGGAAGCTCCTGATCGCCATGCCCGACGCCGGCAAGCGTCCAGTGCCGGTGGCCGTCGATCAGGTTGATGGCGGCAATCGGCGTCTGGCAAATGTCGGACGCGATCTGGATGAAGTCGGAAAAATCAGCATCGTGAGCCGAGTCGAGAATCTCATAGCGACGCAACGCCGCGACGCGATCGCCGTCGCTCCACATGTCGGGCACTTGAGCAGCCATCATGTCACGCAGTCCGTCATGGATCTTCGAATTGCGCCGCAATCTATTCTACGGAAAGCTCAATGAGAACAGTTCATTACGGCGGCGTCCGGCGCCAGACTGCAGATCTCGACGGGCATGGCACCCGCCGGGGCGGCCGTCTTGTACAAAAGTCCGTAATTTCATCCGTGGCCATCGCCTGATAGCGATTGACGCCGCGGGTTGATTAACCTGTCGCAGAATAGCTGGTAGACTGCCGCAAAGACCGCAGAAAACAGCGAGGGCACCCACCGTCGTGATCGACAAAGCAACAGGCCGGAGGCAGCCGGCCGACGACGGCGACCCGGACCAGCGCACCACGCCTCCAGCGATCCACTTTCCGGACAGGCTCTACGGCCGCCGCGCCAGCGTCGGTCAGCTGGTTTCGGCCTATGAAGAGGTCGCCGACCGCGACGCGACCGAACTGGTGCTGGTGTCGGGGGTTTCCGGAGTCGGCAAATCGGCCGTGGTCGCTGAATTGCTCCGGCAGGTCACGGCCTCCGGCGGGCTTTTTGCGGCCGGCAAATGCGACCAATCGTCGACGGATATTCCCTACGCCACGCTGGCCGCGGCGCTCGGGCGGCTGCTTTCGGAGATTGCCGCTCAGGGCGATGCTGCGGTGGCGCGCTGGCGCCCCGGCCTTGCGGAAGCCGTGGGGCAGAACGGGCAGATCCTCACCGCGTTCATTCCGGAACTCGAACTGATCATCGGCGTCCAGCCGCCGGCCACGCCATTGCCGGCGACGGAAGCGCGGAACCGTTTCCGTCTGGTGTTCCGGCGTTTTTTGCGCGCGTTGGCGGAGGCGTGCCGGCCTCTGGTGCTGTTCATCGACGACCTGCAATGGATTGATACCGCGACCGTGGACCTGATCGGTGGCGTTCTTGCCGATGCCGAAGTCAGATGCTTCCTCATGCTCGGCTCCTATCGCAGCGATGAGGTGGATCCCTCTCACCCGCTGACCGGGCTGATCCAGAGAGCCATGGCCGCCGGAACGCGCGTCCGCGAGATCGTGCTCGCGCCTCTCAGGGTCGACGATCTCGAAGCGCTGCTTGGCGAAACGCTGCGAGCAGACTGCGGCGACGTTCACTGCCTGGCGGAGGTCATCCACGAACTCGGCGCCGGGAACCCGTTCCTGTCGCGGCAACTGATCGCCGCGTTGGCCGAGAGCGAGTATCTGCGTTTCGACCGTCGATCATCGGCATGGATATGGGACGCGATGGCGATTCGTGCGGGACTGCCCGCGAAGGACATTTCCAGCCTGATGACCGATCGGCTTGCGGCGCTACCGGACGTGGCGCGGCAATTGCTGGAGACGCTGTCCTGCCTCGGCAATCGGTCGGATGCCACGACGCTCGCGATGCTGCATGCGATGCCGGCGACCGACGTGCACGCGGCCTTGTCCGACGTCGTCCGGAAAGGCCTGCTGCGGCGAGACGAAGACCGCTACGCTTTTGCGCATGACCGCATCCAAGAAGCGGCTTACCGCCTGATCGGGGAAGCCGCCCATCCGGCCGCGCATCTTCGGATTGGCCGGTCGCTGCGGGATTTCACCAATGAATCGCGCCTGGCCGAAAACATCTTCGAGATCGTTAATCAGCTGAACCGCGGCGTCGAGCTAGTGACCGATTCCGACGAGCGCCTGGCCATCGCGCGGCTGAACCTGGCCGCCGCGAAGGCGGCCAAGTCATCCACGGCCTATACTTCGTTGCGCAGCTACATCGGCATCGGCGCGGCGCTGCTGCCGCTCGATGGATGGCAACATCATCCTCGCCTGATGTTCGAGTTCGAGTTCAATTTCTGTGAGAGCGAATTCCTACTCGGCCATCTGCACGACGCCGAACAGCGGCTTGCCCGGCTAGCCACGCGCGATATTACACTGGCCGAGCGCAGCACCGTGACCTGGCTGCAGATCACGCTGCTGACTGCTGCAGGTCAGCTCGACCGCGCTGTCAGCGAGTGTCTTTCCTTCCTCGACAAGGTCGGCATCAACTGGGTGCCGCACCCGGATCAGGCCGCCATCCTCGCGGAATACGCCCCGATCCGCGAGGAGATCGAGGCCGGATCGATCGATGACCGGTTCGCCCTGCCCGCCATCACTGATCCCGTGCAGCGCATCATCCTCGACGTGCTGACGGCCGTGCTGCCGCCGGCTTTCTTCACCGACAACAACCTCGTCTGCCTCGTACTTTGCCGGATGGCCCACATCAGCAAGGCGTTCGGCAACAGCGACGCGTCGAGCCTGGGATATGCCTATCTCGGTATGGTCCTGGGACCGCGGTTCGGCGCCTGGGCCGCAGGCTTCCGCTTCGGCCAGCTCGGCTTTCGCATGTCCGACGAGGCTGGGCTGGATTCGTTCAAGCCGCGCGTGGAGATGGCGTTCGCCTACCACGTGATGCCGTACACGCTGCCGATCGCACAGGGCGACAGGCTGCTGCGCGCCGCGTTCGACACCGCGAACGATCGCGGCGACCTGACCTATGCCGGATTTTCCAGCTGCACGCTGATCAGCAGCCTGCTGTTTCGCGGCCAGCCGCTGGCCGCGACGCAAAGCGAGGCCGAGACCAAACTGAAATTCGTGACGGCCGCCAAATTCGGGCTGATCATCGAGATCGTCTCGACCCAGATCCGGCTGGTCGCCACGTTACGCGGAATGACGAGCCATTTCCCGGCGTTTGACGATAACGACTTCGATGAAGCCGACTACGAGGCCTATCTGGCGGCCAATCCGGAACTGTCGATTGCCGCGTGCTGGTACTGGATACGCAAGCTCGAACTTCGCATGATCGGCCGCGATTTCGCAGAAGCGGTTGCCGCAGCAGCCAAGGCCGCCCCGCTGATCTGGACCTCCGGCGGTCACCTCGAAATTGTCGAATATCATTTCTACACCGGCATGGCGCAGGCCGCGCTGTGCTCCGACGGGGACAGTAGGGATACTAATAAAATCCGCGACCATGCCGAGCAGCTGGCGCGGCTGGCCGCCCAATGCCCGGAGAATTTCGCGCCTCGCTCGGTGCTTCTGAATGCCGAATTGGCGAGGATTCACGGCGATTCATTCAAGGCGCTGCGCCTCTATCAGGAGGCGATCGACCTGGCGACCCGGTACGGATTTCTGCAGATCGGGGCGCTCGCCCATGAGACCGCCGCGCGTTTTTGCCTCGCCAGTGGCCTGACCAGCGCCGGGTGCGGCCATCTCGCCCAGGCCCGCGATCTTTACGTGCGACACGGCGCCATGGCGAAGGTCCGCCAGATCCAGCAGACCCATGTGAACCTACCACCGGCGATGCATGTCACCGGCCAGGTGGAAGGCCGCACGTTACACGCTCCTGCCATCGACACCGCGCCGCTGCTGAAGATCGCCATGGCGCTGTCGGAAGAGATCGGATCCGACCGGCTGATCGAGACGATGATGGGCGTCGTGCTGCAATCGTCGAACGCGACGCGCGGCCTGCTGATCCTGCCGCACGGCAGCGAATGGCGACTGGAAGCCGAGGCCGTGACAGCCGGGGACGAAATGGCCGTCACCCTCCGCCGTCAGGTTCTCGCCGACCATCACGCGCCCGCCTCCATCATCCGTCATGTCTCTGCGACGCGGCAAGCCGTGCTGCAGGATGACGCCACGGCGCCGGGCGGTTATGCCGCCGACCGCTATCTGCTGGACGTCAGACCGCAATCGC
This sequence comes from Tardiphaga sp., assembly GCA_040512975.1. Taxonomy (GTDB): domain Bacteria; phylum Pseudomonadota; class Alphaproteobacteria; order Rhizobiales; family Xanthobacteraceae; genus Tardiphaga. The sequence continues at coordinate 8,893 of JBEVEC010000171.1, forward strand.
TGTTGTGCCTTCCCATCGCCAAGCGCAACAGGCTGCTCGGCATTCTCTATCTCGAAAATGGCGTGACATCGCACGCTTTCTCGGAAGCGCGTTTCGATCTGCTGACGCTGCTCGCCTCGCAGGTCGCGATCTCGCTGGAAAACGCATCGCTGGAGGAGAAAGAGTCGCTGCTCAAGGAGGTGCATCACCGGGTCAAGAACAACCTGCAGCTCATTACCAGCCTGCTTAACCTGCAGGCGGCGCGCGCCCTGGACCCTGCCGTCTCCAGGCTGTTCGAAGACAGCCGCAACCGCGTACGCTCGATGGCGCTGGTCCATGAAAACCTGTACCGCGCCGGCAATCTCGCCCGGGTTTCGATGGGACCTCATTTGCGCAGCCTGTGCGCGCAGCTGTTCCGGTCCTTTGCCGCCGGTCAGCAGCGCATCGCCTTTTCACCGGACATCCACGACATCCAGCTCGACCTCGATCGCGCGATCTCTTGCGGGCTGGTGGTCAACGAGCTCGTCTCCAACGCTCTGAAGCACGCCTTTCCTGACCACGCGACGGGTATGGTTCGGGTCGGCCTGGTGTTCGGAAGTGACGGCCATTTGGAGCTCAGCGTCGAAGACGACGGAATTGGTCTGCCCGCAGGCAGCATATCGACGGGCTCGCTTGGCCTGCAGCTCGTGGAAGACCTCACTTATCAGTTGCATGGCAAGCTGTTCATCAGCTCGATCAAGGGAAGCCGGTTCCTGATCCGCTTCCCACACGAAGGCTATTGAAGCATGCGCAGCGCTCATTCTTTCAAAGGCCTTAGGCCTCGATATTTTTGTCGGTGTTGGCACTCATACACCACGCACCTCACGTCGGGACCGACATCGAGGTCATGTCAATTGCGAACGGAGCGTCGCCAGCTGCCCGGCGACGCGCCTGCCAGACGCGAGAACACCCGGGTGAAGTGACTTTGATCGGCAAAGCCACACGCCAACGCAACCTCCGCCAATGAAAGATCCGAATTCTTGAGCAACTCGCGGGCCTGCTCCACGCGCTGCGTGAGAACCCATTGATACGGCGTGATCCCCGTGGTGCTTTTGAAGGCGTGGATGAAGTAGCCACGCGACAATCCGCAGGCAGCGGCGAGTTCGGCGATCGAGATCTGTCCGCCGGGATCGCGGCGCAGCAGTTCGAAGGTGAGCGCCATCTGCGGCTTCGACAACAGCGGCCGTCCGCGCGGCTGGGGCGCAATGGCGCCGCCGCCGCAGGATTCGAACAAATGGATGCCGATCGCCACACCGAGCTGGTCCACGAACACGCGATTGGAGTTGTTGGGCTTCTCGAGCGCGGGTTGGGCTGCGCATAGAAGGCTCGAGAGCACCGGATCATCGCGCCCGAAACTTGCCGCCAGATGATCGGGACCGCGCCAGCCGTGCTCATTGGCCAGATCTAGCAGAAACGGCCTCGACAGCTCCAACATCAGGAAATCGAACGTGCCCTCCAGATCGGCGCGATAGGGATCCGCCAGATTGCGGACGTAGACCGTACCCCTGCCAAAATCCTGCGTCGTGACGCGGCGGCCGTGGAAGAAACGCCGGCGATGACCATCCGTCTGCGAGGCGCCAAGTACAAAGCCCCGATCGTCGGCTTCCGTGGCGATCTGCCCGAGGCGGGGATCATCGCTGCCTTTGCGAAAGAACTTGATGCCGTTGCCGCGCAGTTCCTGATTCTTGCCGAGCTTGCTCATCGGACATCCGAACAGGTCGATCGCCGGCTTGGCGAGGGGCGACGAATGGCTGCCTTCGGAAAGCATGGTGCACCTCGCAGTGATGCCGCGTCATCCGGCGGTCCCGCCGACTTCGTTGTCGGCAGGGGAAGTTTGCGCGGGCGCGCGGCGGCGCACAATTGGCTCTTGGGTGAGCCGCCCTAGCACAAGGTATAGCCGCCAACGGACCGAGAGCGGCGACTCACCGCAACGCGCCGGGACCGGCGCCACCGTGGCGAGCGCATGCGAAATGAAAACCAGCGCTCGCAGCGGAAAAGACGTGCGTTCCGCCGGCCCATAGGATTTCAGCAACACGCCAATCGCTGCTCGCCGCAACCATTCGCGCTGGCGTCCGATCCACCGACTTTCGTCCGATGGGAGACCACCATGCAAAGCGGTTCGTTTCAGACCAGCCCCGCGGCCTTCGTGCCGAATACCCTGCACCGCCTGGCTGTCGCTGCGCCGGCCCGGGCCTCGGAAGTGACGGACTTCGCTCGCAACTCCTTCCAACGACGGGAAACCATTTCCCCTGCCGAAAAACGGCGTTCGGAGCCGGAGATGGAGCACTCGTTCGGTGACGAGGACGCCCACGCCCGAACCGTGCGTGAGATCGAGGCAAGCCATCTTCTCTCGAACGGCCTCGCCCATGACCTCAACAACCTGTTTCAGGTCGCCAATACAGCGCTGTCTTTGATCGAACTGCGATCCAAGCTCGGCCGGGAGGTCGATATACCGGCGCTGGTCGAAAAGGCTGAACTGGCGCTCGACCGGGCCAGGACGGTGGTCAGGCGCTTGACCCTCCTCCCCGTTCAGTCGCACGGCGTCGTTGCGGCGGTCGACGTCGATTCGGCTGTTACGACCCTGCACGGCCTGTTCGCCTTGCTGGCGGGGTCGGCGATCGATGTCAGGCTCGATCTGACGGCGTCGAACGCGTGCGTCGCCTGCAACCGGCTCGATTTTGAGAACGCGCTGCTGAACATCGTCGCCAACGCCAGAAACGCCATCGCGAGCGGCGGCGTGATCGCGGTCGGAACGTCGGTGCAACACCAGGCCGCGGTCGGTTCCGCAACCGAAGCCTCTCCCTATGTCGTGGTGACCGTTTCCGATACCGGCCACGGAATGACACCGGAGGTCGCGGCTCGCGCGTTCGACCCTTTCTACTCCACGAGGGCCGAATGCGGTGGGACCGGGCTCGGCCTCGCCATGGTCCGCCGCTTTCTCGACGACATCGGCGGATCGAGCGCGATCGAAAGTGCCGTCGGTATCGGAACGTCGATTTCCCTCTTCCTGCCCGTCCTCGAACCCGGCCTCGCAAGCGACGGCTCCGCTGCACCCGATCACTGAGAGCGCGTTCGGCGGAGGGCACGGCCCAACGAACTGCGCGACCGCTTCTCTCCACCATCTTCTCCCACTGAAAGGACTTCTCATGGAAAACGCTCTTGTCAAACGAATGATGGACGACCTCGCGGTACCGACCTTCCTGCCGGACAATGCCGTGCGGGATATTTCCGGCGCACTCACGCTGCTGCTGGCTGACATCTTCGCGATCTATCTGAAGACGAAGAACTTCCACTGGCACATGTCGGGCCGGCACTTCCGCGATTTCCATCTGATGCTCGACGAGCAGGGCGACCAAATCTTCGCCATGACCGATCCGGTCGCCGAGCGAGTGCGCAAGATCGGAGGCTCAACGCTGCGATCGATCGGACAAATCTCGCGCCTCCAGCGCGTGCTCGACAATGACGCCACCTATGTGACGCCAATCGACATGCTTGCCGAACTGCGCGACGACAACGCCTCTCTCGCACGCAACATGCGCGAAACGCATGGTCTTTGTGACGAATTTGGCGACGTCGGCACGGCAAGCCTGCTCGAGAACTGGATCGACGAAACGGAGCGCCGAACCTGGTTCCTGTTCGAATGCACGCGCAGGGATCGGATGTAGGGCTCAGGCGCGGGCGCCCGGCAGGCTTCCGCGCAGGAGCCGGCGCGATCGACCAATTTTTTATACGGAAGGACGAGTGGAAATGCGAAAGATCCTGATCTTGACGCTGACCGTCGTTGGCGCGGCGACCGCCGCTCCAGCGGCCAGTTTCGCGCAGTCCTTCGAGCGCTGGGACAAGCCGGCGACTGCGCCTGTCGGCGCCCTGCAGCCGCGCGGCAGCGATTTTATGCCGAACACGCCTGCCAATCGTGCCGAACAACGGCGGCTGTCGAAATTTGACGCCAGGCAGAAGAAGAGGAATCGCAAGATCGATCGCGATCTCAACATCTGCCGATGCTAAAGCTGTCACGCCACATCTGGGGCATTCGCCGATGAGTCCGACGTTTATCCTCGCCGCCGCGCTTGGCGGATCGATCGGCTCCGCGGCGCGATACATGGTCGGCGTCTTCATCGGGCGGCTATCTAGCACGACCTTTCCTTGGGCAACGCTGATCATCAACGTCTCCGGGTCGGTGCTGATGGGAGCCCTGGTGGCACTGATACTGATCCGCTGGGATCTTTCCCAGGCGGCCCGGATCTTCCTCACGGTCGGCGTCTGCGGCGGCTTCACGACGTTTTCGACCTTTTCGCTCGACGCCTATTCGCTGATCGAAAAGGGAAATCTCATGGCGGCGGTCATCTACATGGTCGCCTCTGCCGTGCTTTCGATCGTCGCGCTCGCGCTGGCAATGTATGCAGTCCGCTCGCTGCATTAAAGATTCTGCATTATCTCGATGAAGGGACCGCCATATGCGAAAACTCAGGATTGCCATTGCGGGCGGCTCGATCGGCGGGCTGTTTGCGGCCTCGCTGCTGCACGCCGCCGGACACGAGGTCACCGTCTTCGAGCGGTCGCGCCAGGGTCTCGAAGGGCGCGGCGCAGGACTGGTCGGTCAGCCCGATGTCTATGCCATTCTGAAGGCCGTCGGCCACGAGCAGGTCGGCGAGATCGGCGTCGTCGCCCGCGAGCGCATCTTCCTCAATCGCGATGGACGCGTCATCAAGCGCTTTGCGACGCCGCAGACGCAACTCTCTTGGGACATCTTGTTCCGGACATTTCGCAAATTGCTGCCCGATGACCGTTATATGCCGGGCGTCGATGTCGCCTCCGCCGGTGAAGACGACCGGTCGGCGCACCTGACGTTCCCGAACGGGGAGAGCGTGGAAGCCGACCTCGTCCTCGGCGTCGATGGCATCGGGTCTAGCGTGCGCCGCGCCGTCGCGGGCCCCGACGCCACACCGACCTATGCAGGCTATGCCGCCTGGCGAGGGCTGTTTCCCGAAGCCGATCTGCCGGAGATCGCGGCCGATACGCTGCTCGAGCGCTTCGCGTTCTTCGATATCCAGCACTCGCACGCGCTCGGCTATCTGGTGCCGGGTCCGGACGGTTCGACTGCACCGGGCGCGCGTCGCTACAACTGGGTCTGGTATCGAAGGTTGAGCGAGCAGGACGGGGCGCTGGCTCGCGCCTTGACCGATCGGTCCGGACACGTCCATCCTTATTCGTTATCGCCAGGCGCCATGCCCGACGCGGCGCGGGACGAACTGGTCGATGCGGCCCGATCGACGCTTCCTCCGCAATTCGCCGCCGCCGTCATGACCGAACGCTCGCCATTCATCCAGGCGATTTGCGATTACGCGACGCCGATCATGGCCACGCGGCGGATCGCCCTGCTCGGCGATGCGGCCTTCGTCGTCCGTCCCCACACCGCGATGGGCGTCTCGAAAGCCGCCGGCGACGCGCTCGTGCTGACCGCTTGTCTCGCGCATGGCGACGACATCGCGGCTTCGCTCGCCGCCTATCAGGCCGCCCGGCGTCCGGTCGGCCGGGACATCTCCGCCTACGGCCGCCGGCTCGGCGAGATGTTCGCCTGACATTTGTCAGCGGCGGTCCGGGACCGGGATGCCAACCTCATTGTTTCTCTCGCGCGAGCTTGTC
>JBEVEC010000190.1:0-8809 GCA_040512975.1 Tardiphaga sp.
GCAGCGCCGACATCGTGCCGCCGAGCGCGCAGATGGTGCCCGACAGCGTGAAGGCGAGCAGCTTGGTGCGCTCGACGTCGTAGCCGCAGGTACGGGCGCGGCGCTCGTTCTCGCGGATCGCCTCGATCGCAGCGCCGAACGGCGAATTGAGGATGCGCGAGACCAGCCACAGCGCGAGCGCCGCGAACGCCATCAGCACGTAATATTTGTTGACGGGATCGAGGAAGTTGATGTCGAGGCCGAACAGGTTGATGCGGTTGACGGTGAAGCCGCGCAGCCCGTTCTCGCCGCCGGTCCATGACGACGCCTGCAGCGCCACGTAATAGACCAGTTGCGCCAGCGCGAGGGTCACCATGGAGAAATAGATGCCGCGTGTGCGCGTCGACATGGCGCCCATGATGAAGGCCAGCAGCCCGCCACCCACCACACCCATCACGACGGCGAGATACCACGGCACGCCGAACTGGCCGATAGCGATGCCGGTGATATAGGCGCCGGTGCCGACAAAAGCCGCGTGGCCGAACGACAAGAGGCCGGTGTAGCCGAACAGCAGGTTATAGCCGACGGCGACGGTGCCGTAGATCAGCACGTTCACCGCCAGCGCCTTGGAGGGTAGCAGCCACGGCAACACACAGAGAGCCGCGATCGACAGCGGCACGCGATAGGCTGTGAGCATGGTTTTGAGACGCGCGGACTTTCGCACGTGGCCTGAGAGAGGGGCGGCCAGCGCCGGGGATGCCATGATCTACTCCGTTACGCCATTTTGCCGAACAGGCCCTGCGGCCGGATCAGAAGCACGATCGCCATCAGTGCGAACATCACGATGGTCGCCATTTCCGGCGCGAACAGTGCCGTCATGCTGATGACGACGCCGACCAGCAGGCCGGCGACGATCGATCCCAGCAAGGAGCCGAGGCCGCCGATCACCGTCACGACAAAGGCTTCCGCCAGCACCAGCGCGCCCATTTCAGGGCTGACCGATCGCATCGGGCCGGCCAGCACGCCCCCCAGCGAGGCGAGCCCGACGCCGAGGCCGAACACCAGCATCCAGACCTTGCTGATGTCGACGCCGAGCACCTTCATCATGGTCGGGTCGCGCGCGCCGGCACGCACGATCAATCCGAATTTGGTCTTTTCGAGCCCCAGCCAAAGCAGCAGCACCACAAGGCAGACGACGCCGACCACGAAGATGCGGTAGATCGGGAAGAAGCCGACGCCGAGGTCGACCACGCCGGTCAGCGCATCCGGCGTCGGAAACGGGATGCCGTCGCTGCCGAATACGATGCGCACGCCTTCCACCAGCACGTAGCTGAGGCCAAAGGTCAGCAGCAACGGATCGTCGACCGAACGACCATAGAGCGGACGGATCAGCAGATATTCGATCAGCATGCCGAACACGCCGATCATGATCGGCGCCACGAGCAGCCCCCACCAGAAGCTTCCGGTGAGCGACGCCACCCACAGCCCGGCATAGGCGCCGACCATGAACAGCGCGCCATGGGCGAAATTCACCACGCCCAGCATGCCGAAAATGATCGACAGTCCAAGGGCGGTGAGCACGAGGATCGCGCCGAGGGCAACTCCGGAGAAGAGCTGCATCAGGATGAGTTCTGTATCCATGGACGACGCGTACTTTCGTTTAGCCGGGGAAGCCGAGTTCGCCGCAGCTGCGCAGCACCGCTTCCGACGGCGCCTCGTTGCCGACGATGCTGAACAGGTCGCTGTCGTTCTTCATGTCGGCCTTCTTCTTCGATTCCAGCACCAACACCGACTGCACCGACTGGTGGTCGCATTTGCGATAATATTGCGGCCCCTTGGCGACATCGTATTTCAGCGCCTCCAGCGCGGCGATCACCTTGTCGGTGTCGGTGCCGCCCGCGGCCTGCATCGCCTGCAGCAGCGACGACACGCCGGTGTAGCCATAGGCGCCGTAGTCGGTCGGAATCGCGCCGCCGTTGGCCGCGCGGAAGGCATCGTTGAAGGCTTTGGCGCTCGGCACCGTGCTTTCCATGCCCCAATAGAAGTTGGAGCCGCCGACGACGCCTTCGAAGACGTCCGGCGCCACCGCCAGTCGCTGGTTGTGCAGCAGCACGGGGACGACGATCTTGGAGCGCTGCTTGAGGCCGAAATCCACCGCCTGCTTGATCGAATTGGCCTGGTCGCGGCCGAAATTGCTGATGCACAGCACGTCGGCGCGCATCGAGCGCAGCCGCGGCATGAAGGTGGAGTAATCGGCCGCGCCGAACGGATGCATGATCTCGCCGACGGTCTCGGCGCCGATCGCCGCCTGTGCGCGCTTGAAGCCGTTCAGCATCTCATGGCCGTAGGCATAGTCGGCGACCAGATGTGCGACCTTGGTGCCCTTCTTGAACGCGTGGCGCGCCACGGCGCCGGCGGTCATGGTCGGGTTCAGCGCCTCGTGGAAGGTGTATTTGCTGAAGTCCTTGACCTCGTTGATGGTGTCGGACTGGCTGATCGAGACATAGAGCACGCCGCGCGCGCGGGTGACTTCGTTGACCGCAAGCTGCACGGCGCTGGACAGCGAGCCGACGATCGCATGCACCTTGTCCTTTTCGATCAGCTCGAGCGTGCGCGTCGCCGCCTCGCCGCCGTTGAGCTTGTCGTCGCGCACCAGGAGCTCGATCTTGCGGCCGTTGATGCCGCCCTTGTCGTTGAACTGCTTGACCGCCAGCTCGGCGCTCTTGACCTGGTCCTTGGCTTCCGCCGCGAACGGGCCGGTCAGCGGCGTCGGGAAACCGATGCGGACGGTGTCGTCGGCCGCGCGCGCGATCCACGGCATCGCCACGACGCCCGCGCCGGTGCCGAGCGCGGCCAACACGTGGCGGCGCGAGATGTGGTTGCGGGTGGGGTTCTTGTCGTCCCGGGTCATGATGTCCTCCGACCGATTATTGTTGGGTCTAGATGTGTCCAAGCGCCTTCAACAATCGCGCCGGTGTCATCGGCACCTGCGCGATCGTTGCTCCGAATGGTTTCATGGCATCGTTGATGGCATTGAGTGCCGCCGCCGACGCCGCGGCCGTTCCCGCCTCGCCGACGCCCTTGGCGCCGAGCTGGGTATCCAGCGTCGGCGTCTCCACATGGCCGACGACGATATCCGGCATCTCGACGGCCATCGGCACCAGATAATCGGCGAGCGAGCCATTGGTGAGCTGGCCGCTCTCGCCGTAGACACATTCCTCAAAAAACGCCGCGCCGAGCCCCTGCACGACGCCGCCGCGGATTTGCTCATCGACCAGCAACGGATTGATGACACGGCCGCAGTCTTCCACCACCCAGAGCTTCAGGATTTTGACCAGCCCGGTCTCGACGTCGAGTTCGAGATGGCAGGCCTGGATGCCGTTGGTGAAGGCGAAGGGATAACCCTGCGGCGCGTAATGATGCGCCACCGTGAGCTGGGCTTGCGTGCCCGGCGGCAACGTGTCGGAGCGGAAATAGGCGATCCGCGCGATTTCGGAAAGTTCGATCCGCTGCTGGCCGCCTGAAGCGTCAACCACCCAGCCATTCCGGATATCGAGCTTGTCCGGCTCCTCCTGCAGGATCGCCGCGGCGACGGCGAGCACATTGGCCTTCAGCTTCTTCGCCGCCTGCAACGCCGTCTCACCGCCGATGCCGGCGCCGCGGCAGGCATAAGTGGCGCCGCCATAGGGCGTGGTGTCGGTGTCACCGGTCATCACCTTGATGCGGTCGCGATCGACGCCGAGATGTTCGGCGACGATCTGCGCGACAATGGTTTCGGTGCCCTGCCCGAGTTCGGTGATCGAGATCGCGCAATGCACGTCGCCGGCCGGCGTGATCTTGATGATGGCGCCGTCCTGCGAGGAGATCCGCGCGCCGCCGACGCCGTAGAACGCCGGGCCGGGATTGGTGATCTCGACAAACGTCGCGATGCCGATGCCGCGATGGATGCCCTTGCCGCGCAGTTCGGACTGTTCGGCGCGCAGCCGGTCGTAATCCATCATGTCGTACAGTTTGGCCAGGCAAGCGTGGTGCGACAGCGATTCGAACTTGTACCCGGTCGGCGACGTGCAGGGATAGCCGTCGTCCGGGATCATGTTGCGGGTGCGGATGGCGAACGGATCCTGCGCCGTCTTTCCGGCGATCATGTCGACGAGGCGCTCGGTCACCGTGCAGGCGACGGGATGCCCGACGGCGCGGTACTGGCTCATCTGCACCTTGTTCTGAAACACCACCTGCAGGTCGGCGCGGTAGTTCCGGAACGTGTAGGGCGCCCCCATTAGGCGATAGACCTGGTTACCTTCGACCACGCTGGTGCGCGGATAGGCCGAGAACGCGCCGATGCCGGTGACGTCCTCCACATCCATCGCCAGGATATTGCCGTCGGCATCTGCTGCCATGCGGGCGCGGACGCGGTGATCCCGCGCGTGGATGTCCGACACAAAGGACTCGATGCGGTCGGCGACGTATTTAACCGGACGTCCCAGCATCATGCTGAGCCCGACCACCGCCATGTCCTCGTGATACATGTGCAGCTTCATGCCGAACGAGCCGCCGATATCCGGTGCGATCACCCGCACGCTGGATTCCGGCAGGCCGTAATGGCGCGCATAGATGTCGTGGAACTGATACGGCGTCTGGGTCGCGTGATGCACCGTCAGCCGCGCTTCGCTCGGGTCGTAATCGGCGATAATCGCGCGCGGCTCCATGGTCACCGCGGTGTGGCGACCGAAAAGGAATTCCTCCTCCACCACATGTGCCGCCGAAGCAAAGATGTCCTCAACGCCGCCGGTGTCGATCGTGCCGTGAAAACACAGATTGCTGCCGAGCTCCGGCGAAATCACCGGCGCATCCGGCGCGCGCGCCGCGTCGATATCGACCACGGCAGGCAATTCGTCGAATTCGATATACACCGCCTCGGCCGCATCCTCGGCCAGCGCGCGCGTATCGGCCACGACGGCGACCACCGCCTGCCCGGACCACACCGCCTTGTCGATCGGTAGCGGCAATTGCGGCGGCGACTTCATGCCTTTGAAATGATCCATGGTGCCGACCCACGGCGTGCACAGTTTGGCGAGATCCGCGCCGGTCGCCACCAGCCGCACGCCCGGCATCGCGCGCGCGGCATCGATGTCGATCGACACGATCCGCGCATGGGCATAGGGGCTGCGCACATAGGCGACATGGAGCATGCGCGGCAGCGTGATGTCGGTGACGTAGCGGCCGCGGCCGGCCAGCAGCCGCTTGGCATTGGGACGCGGCACCGAACGGCCGATATAGGAATTCGGGCGATCGAGTGAGGTCAATGCGGTCATACGCCCACCTCCGCGCTTTGCGTCGCGCCGCCCGCATCGCGCTGGCGCGCGACGGTCTCGATCGCATCGACAATGGCTTCATAACCGGTGCAGCGGCAGTAGTTGCCCGACAGCGCGTCGCGAATGGCGTCGCGCGAGGGCACGCCCTCCTGCGAGAGCAGGCTGTGCGCTGTCATCAGCATGCCCGGCGTGCAAAAGCCGCATTGCAACGCGTTACGCTGGTGGAACGCCTCCTGCAGATCGGCGATGACGGCCCGCCCCGACAGGCCCTCGACTGTCTCGACGACCGACCCGCTCGCCTGCACCGCGAAGGTCAGGCAGGCATGCACGACGCGGCCATCGAGCATGACGAGACAGGCGCCGCAGACGCCCATTTCGCAGCCGGTATGGGTGCCGGTCAGTTCCAGCGTCTGGCGCAGGAAGTCGGCCAGCGTCAGGCGCGGCGCGATGCCGTGCGACACCGCGCTGCCATTCACCGTCATCGCGACAGTGACCGAGGCGTGGGTGACGGGATCGCTCATGTGCCCTGCCTTGCAAGCTGCCCCAGCAGGCGCCCGAGCAGCACGCGCGCGAGATGGCGCTTCATCGACGGCGGCGTCTGCTCGTCGTCAGGCGGATCCAGGTCGTCGCCGACAAGCGCCTGCGCCGCGACGATGGCGGCATCATCCAGCACCTTGCCGATCAAGCTGTCTTCGGTCCGTCCAGCGCGAATGGGAGTATTGCCGACGGCGAAGAACGCGATGCGTATCCCCTCGACCAGATCGCCCCTGAATTCAGCCAGAATGCCGCACCCGATCATCGCGAAATCGCCGCGGCGGCGCGCCAATTCATGAAACGCCCAGCGATGGCCGGGCCGGACCACCGGCACGTGGATGGCGACCAGCAGTTCGCCCGGCGCGATGGCCGTCTGGAACAGGTCGAGGAAGAATTCGTCGGCCGGCACGCGGCGGGTGCCGTCGCGATGGGCGATTTCGAGTTCGGCGCCGAGCGCCAGGGTCATCGCGGGAAATTCCGAGGCCGGATCGGCATGCGCGATGCTGCCGCCGAGCGTGCCCTTGTTGCGGATCGCCGGATGCGCCACATGCGGCGCGGCCTCGCTATAAAGCGGCGCATGCCGGCGGACCAGGGGATCGGCCATCACCTCATGATGACGCGTGAGCGCGCCGATGCGCAGCCAGTCGCCCTGCAGTTCCACGCCGCGGAGGGCAAGGATATGGGCGATGTCGATTAGCAATTGCGGCGCCTGCAGACGCAAGGCCAATGCAGGAACGAGGCTCTGGCCGCCCGCGATATAGCTCGCGTCCTCGGCCGAACCCTCGAACGCCTGCAGCGCCTCCATCACCGTGGAGGGCCTTACATAGCTGAACGCCCTCGCCTTCAAATCCAATCCCTCGGTTGTTTCCCCAGCCGCAGTTCGGACCACGTGGCCGGAATCTAGATCACGGCGAATCTTCACGGTCAAATTAAAACGACCATTTGGTCTCTTTTGCGATCCGGGTTATCCAGAGGCCCCGACATTCGAAGCCAAATGGCCAAAAGACCTGCCAAATCCACCAAGACGCCAGCGCGACGCAACATGCGCGCGGCGGAGCGTGAGCGCTTCATCGTCGATGAGGCCGTGAAGTTTTTTGCCGAACAGGGATTCGGCGGACAGACGCGCGAACTGGCCAAGCGCATGGGCATCACCCATTCGGCGATCTACCGCCACTTCCCCAGCAAGGAGGCGTTGATCGAACGCGTCTATGAGGAGATCTATCTCAGCCGCTGGTCGCCCACATGGGGCGATCTCATTCAGGATCGCACGCTGCCCCTGCAGGCACGGCTGTCGCGCTTCTATCTGGAATATGTCGAGCAGGTCTTCGAATATAACTGGGTGCGGATCTTCGTCTTCTCGGGCATGAAGTCCTTCGACATCACCAAACGCTATCTGCAGATCGTGCGCGACCAGATCATCGAGCCCGCCTGCCGCGAGCTGCGCCACGACCTCAAAATGCCGCCCTGCGACCAGGTCCCGCTGTCGGAGCGCGAGATCGAACTGTTCTGGGGCCTCCACGGCCGCATCTTCTACATGGCCATCCGCCGCTTCATCTACGACACGCCGACCCCGGAGAAGCTGGATGACATCGTCAGGGACGCGGTGAGGATGTTTCTGGATGGCGCGAAGGGGTTGATGCCTGAGTTGGTGAAGGCGGGATAATTGCTTTGTCGATTGACGACAAATGCAGGCCTCGCAGCCGAGGCGACGCGTGGCCTACCGACAGCTCGGCTCGGCATCAGCGAATAATTAGGCAGCGCTAGTCTTTCTTCGGGGCCACGCTGAACGTGCCGTTGGCGCGGGCACAGGGCACGCCGTCGGCTGAGATCAGCGCCTGCGCGAAGCACAGCCGATTGCCGGTCTTGATGACGTCGGTCTCGATCTGGAGCCATTGTCCAATCTGCGCGGCTCCCAGGAAGTCCACCGACAGATTGACCGTCACCAGCCGCGCGCCGCCGCCGAGGACATGGCCGCAGCTCAAGCCCATGGCATTGTCCGCGAGTGCGGTGATCAGCCCGCCATGGGCCATGCCACGCGAATTGGTGTGCGGTTCGGCGATGCGCAGCCCGAGAAAGACGGCCTTGTCGGTCACGCGCGAATAGATCGGCTCCCACGGCGCGGTAAGCGGGCTCTTGCGAAAGTGAGGCGCGAAGCCTTCGCGGATGTCGTCGGTCATGCCGCACTCAACCCTCGAAAGCGGGCGAACGCCAGACCAACAATGTTTGAAACGGCAGTGACGCGATCAGATGCTGATGGGACTGGCGAAGGTCCCAGGCGAGCTGAACACGTAAACCCACGGTCCGTCTGGCGCCCGGGGCTGAAGTTTGCCGAAACGGCAAACCGCTCACCAACGGATGCGCGTCTACTGCAATGGTACCGCCCGTATCAGACATCGGGGTTCAGGCGCAATCGACAAAATCGACCGAGACTTCCAACCCGATAGGGATTACTCCGCTGGCGGAAGCTGCCGATCGTCGACGCAGACGGCGCCCCAGTCCGACAAGCTATTGCAATGATATCTTTCCGGTTCCAACTTTGCGGGCGTTGAGATCGCACTCGGGTCCGAACCCTCCGGATCGTTATGTCATCGACCAGACCGGGCGCCTCCAGTCGACCGACGACAAGACTGGCGTCGATTGTCCGGCGCAGACGGATCGGCCGTCGGTGCTATTGCTGATCGGCCAATCCAACGCCGGTAATCACGCCGGACAACGGTACCGCCTCAGATACGCTGGCAACCTCGCCATCTTTATCGATGGCCGTTGTTTCGTCGCCGAGTCGCCTCTGTTGGGGTCTGAAGGCATCGCCGGCTAGACGACTGGGATCGCTACGGCGACTGTCACTTTGTTACTTCCGGACAACAAAAGGTGGCGGAAGCATGGGCGCAACTCCTGTCACGCGACCGCTAGGCTGCGGCAGCATCAATCTATTTTAGGTGAGCCGCCGACTGCCGCAACATCACGTCATGGCTTGCGCATGTCTG
>JBEVEC010000194.1:0-4920 GCA_040512975.1 Tardiphaga sp.
CAATGCGGCCGCGCGGGGCATTCTCACGCTGTTCGGCGTGCAGGAATCCTCCAAGCACGAGATCCTCACCGGCGTCGAGATCGAGGGGCTGGTCGGTGAATCGGCCGAACACGGCGGCATCGAAAGCGGCGAAGCCGAATATATCCAGAACGTGTTTCGCTTCGGCGATCTCGCGGTGTCCGACGTCATGGTCCATCGCACCGCGATGGTGATGCTCAATGCGGATCTTCCGTCGGAAGAACTGGTGCGCGAGGTGCTCGCCACCGAATACACCCGCATTCCCCTGTGGCGCGAGAAGCCGGAAAACATCGTCGGCGTGCTGCACGCCAAGGACCTGCTGCGCGCGATCCGCGCCGTCGACGGCGATACCGCGCGGATCGACGTGGCCGCGATCGCGCTGCCGCCCTGGTTCGTGCCGGAGATGCGGCCGTTGTCAGACCAGCTGAAGGCGTTCCGCCGCCGCAAGACCCACTTCGCGCTGGTGGTCGATGAATATGGCGAGGTCGAAGGCATGGTCACCCTCGAAGATATCCTCGAGGAAATCGTCGGCGACATCTCCGACGAGCACGACGTCGTCGTCGCCGGCGTGCGCGCACAGGCCGACGGCTCCGTGGTGGTGGACGGCTCGGTGCCGATCCGCGACCTCAACCGCGCCATGGATTGGCACCTGCCGGACGACGAGGCGACCACGGTGGCCGGCCTCGTGATCCACGAGGCGCGCTCCATTCCCGAGCGCGGCCAGAGTTTTACCTTCTACAATTTCCGCTTCCGCGTGCTGCGCCGCGAACGTAACCGCATCACCGCGCTGCGCATCGGCCCGGTGCCGGTGGAGCCGGAATTGCCCGGAAAGAAGCCTCGCGCCGGGACCGCGTTTTAGCAGCGGCGTTTCTTACCTCTTCTCGGAGAGGGAGAGGTAAGAAGAACCAAATGTTTTAGGCTTCAAACGGTCCGTTTCTTGCTTGCATTGGTCGACCGGCCTGATCACGGGCCACCATTCATATCGAATGAATTCCTTGGAGTACGTGATGAATAAATATCTAAAACTGTCCTGCGTGGTCGCCGGGGTGCTGCTGTCATCGGCCGCCCATGCCGAGACCACCTGGCCCACCCGTCTGATCAAGGCCACCATTCCGTTCGGCGCCGGCAGCGCGACGGATGTCGTGCCGCGCATCTTCTTCGAGCGCCTCGGGCCTGCGCTGGGGCAGACCATCGTGGTCGAGAACCGCGTCGGTGGCGGTGGCTCGATCGGCACCAATGCCGTGGCGAAGGCCGATCCGGACGGTTACACGGTGCTGGCGCATTCCTCGGCGCTGGCGATCACGCCGGCGATCTTCCCGAACCTGCCCTACAACACCTCGAAGGACCTGTCGTCGGTGATCATGATCGGCTCCAGCCCGCAGATCATGATCATCCCGAAGGATCGTCCGTGGAAGACCGTCGATGATTTCCTGAAGGATGCGCGCGCCCCGGGCTCCCAGATCAATTTCGGTTCGGTCGGCGTCGGCAGCGCGGTGCATATCAGCGCCGAGAAATTCCGCATCGCCGGCAAGTTTCCGGCCACCCACGTGCCTTATCGCGGCGGCCCCGATGTGATCGCCGACATTCTCGGCGGCCGCATCGACTTCTACTTCTGCCCGGCGGCCACCGCGCTGCCGCTGGTCCGCGAAGGCCAGGTGCGTGCGCTCGTCGTCTCCACCGCGAACCGCACGCCCGAACTGCCGGACGTGCCGTCGATGACCGAGGTCGGCCTCAAGGACGGCGTCAGCGAAAGCTGGATCGGCGTGTTCGTGCCGTCGAAGACGCCGCGCGAGATCGTCGACAAGATGCATGCGGTCGGCACCGAGGTGCTGGCCAAGCCGGAGATGAAGGCGGCCCTGAAGAAGATCGGCGTCGAGACGGTGTCGATGGAGCCGAAGGCGATGGACGAGTTGGTGGCGAAGGAAGTCGCGTCCAATATCGAGCTGTTGAAGAACGTCGAGAAGTAGTCCGAAGCCCGGATGGAGCGCAGCGACATCCGGGGTCTTCGCTTTTGGCCCCCGGATTACGCTTCGCTCTATTCGGGCTACAAGTTGTGCGGCTTGCAGCGCCGCTGAATTGCAATCGCGGAGCGGCCATGGCAATCACGATGCCGGCTCCCAGCAGAACGGCGCGATGGCGAAGACCGCTCAAATTCCCGCAACCGACCGCGCGACCGTGATCTACACCGCGCTGTGGCACGCCATCATCGAGCAGGCGCTGCAGCCAGGCGCCAAGCTGCCCGAAGACGCCATCGGTGAGAAATTCGGCGCCAGCCGCACCATCGTCCGCGCCGCCCTGGGCCGCCTGGCGGCCGAAGGGCTGGTCGAGCTCCGGCGCAACCGTGGCGCCGCGGTGGCGACGCCGAGCTGGAGCGACGCCCGCGATATCTTCGACGTGCGCCTCGGCCTCGAGCGCCTGGTGGTGGCGCGCCTTGCCGGCCGTCTGACCCGCGAGCAGGTCAGAACGCTGAAGGCCCATGTGGATGCCGAGGAAGAGGCGCGCGGCAGCAACACGCCGCTGTCGATCCGGCTCGCCACGGCCTTTCATATCAAACTCGCGGAAATGACCGGCAACCCGGTGCTGGCGCGCTATGTCAGCGAGGTCGCTTCGCGCTGCGGCCTGATCCTGGCGCTCTACGCCCGGCCGCATTCCTCGGAATGCGCCGTCAGCGAGCATCGCGCCATCATCACCGCACTCGCCGCCGGCGACGCCGCGCGGGCGTCGACGCTGATGGACCACCATCTCGACGCGGTCGCCGACCGCGCGCTGATCGCCGCTCATCCGCCCAAGGAGCGCGACATCCAGGACATCCTGGCACCCTATGCCGCGGAGGCCACAGCGCCCCCGGCCAAGGCCCGGCGCCGGTCCTGATCGGCGCCCGGCCGGAAACGCACCGGCCGAGATGTCGGGTCATCGTACAACTTTTTGCTGATCTACTCCTTTTCGCCCATGGACGGCGGGGCGGTGCTTGCCTAGACTGAATGCCTGCCGACCCCGCAAAGGGGCGGCGCCTGAAGAGCAATAAGAACAATCGGGATAGCGGCCAACGCGCCGCATCGGGAAATTCACAGGGAGGATTGGTTTCATGAAGACGCTGCCCATGAAGCGAAGAGATGTCGTCAAAGGCGGCTTGGCCGCGCTGGCCGTGGCCGGGCTGGGGCGAGGCGCGCCGGCGCTGGCGCAGAGCAAGATGGTGCTCAAGGCATCCGACGTGCACCCGCTCGGCTACCCCACCGTCGAATCCGTGATCCGGATGGGCAAGAAGCTGGACGCCGCCACCAATGGCCGGCTGACCATCCAGATGTTTCCCTCGATGCAGCTCGGCGGCGAAAAGGAAGCCATCGAGCAGGCCCAGGTCGGCGCGCTGCAGATCGCCCGCATCTCGGTCGGCGCCGTCGGCCCCGTGGTGGACGACGTCAACGTCTTCAACATGCCGTTCGTGTTTCGTGACAGCAAACACATGGAAGCCGTGCTCGACGGCGAGATCGGCAACGAGCTGCTCAACAAGATCACGGCGAATGAAAAGACGGGGCTGGTGGCGCTCGGCTGGATGAATGCGGGATCGCGCAACATCTACAACAGCAAGCGCCCGGTGAAGACGCTGGCCGATCTCAAGGGTCTCAAGATCCGCATGATCGGCAATCCGCTGTTCATCGACACCATGAATGCGCTCGGCGGCAACGGCATCGCCATGGGCTTCGACCAGGTCTATGCGGCGATGCAGACCGGCGTGGTCGACGGCGCCGAGAACAACCTGCCGTCCTTCGTGGCGCAGAACCATTACCAGGTCGCCAAATACTTCTCGATGACCGAGCACCTCATCATTCCCGAGCTGCTGGTGTTCTCCAAGGCGTCGTGGGCCAAGCTGACGCCGGACGACCAGGCGCTGGTCAAGAAGTTCGGCCGCGAAGCCCAGCTCGAGCAGCGCGCGCTGTGGTACGAGGCCGAAGGCAAGGCGCTCGACAAGATGAAGGAAGTCGGCACCGACGTGGTGACGTCGGTGGACAAGGCGCCGTTCCGCGATGCCGTGAAGCCGGTGTGGGACAAATACGGCGCCAAAT
This sequence comes from Tardiphaga sp., assembly GCA_040512975.1. Classification (GTDB taxonomy): domain Bacteria; phylum Pseudomonadota; class Alphaproteobacteria; order Rhizobiales; family Xanthobacteraceae; genus Tardiphaga. The sequence goes on from JBEVEC010000194.1 coordinate 4,080, forward strand.
ACGCCGAGATGACCAAGCGCATCGCCGCGGTGGCGTAAGACGCTCAGCCATCGCCACGACAGCAGCGCGCTCCCTCTCCCGCTTTCGGGGGGAGGGTTGGGGAGGGGGCTTTGCCCCAGGCTCCGGCGGTCGAGTGGATATCAGCACGGTGACACAATGACGGATCACGGCGGCCTTTACAGCAATGTCACGGTGCGTGACGCCCCCACCCCGACCCTCCTCCGCGAGCGGGAGAGGGAGGAGATTGGCGCGGCCCGCGCCTTCCGCCGCGCCATGGACATCATGTACTGGACCGGCGCCGCCGTGTCCTGTTTCGCGCTGGTGCTGATCTCGGCGATCATCCCCTGGGCGGTCTACACCCGCTACATCCTCAACAGCGCGGCGTCGTGGCCCGAGCCGCTGGCGGTGCTGCTGACGGTGGCGGTGACCTTCATCGGCGCGGCGAACTGCTATCGCCAGCGCATCCACATGAACATGACCGTCGGCACCAACCTGCTGCCGCCGCGCGCCCGCGTCGTCGCCGCCTTCGTCAGCGAGCTGCTGATGGGGGCAATGGCGTTGTTCATGCTGATCTGGGGCACCAAGCTGGTGATGACCACCTGGGGCAACAGCGTCGACGAATTCCCCGGGCTCTCGGTGGGCGTCACCTACATGCCGATCCCCGTCGCCGGCGCGATGATGTTCCTGTTCGTCGTCGAACGCCTCACCATCGGCCCGCCGCCGCAGGACGGCAGCGACGCGCACGTGCCGCTGGATTGAGCGGTGAAGTTTAGCCTCAAGACGCGGTCTTTCTTCACCTCTCCCCACCGGGGAGAGGTCGCGCGCTCTTGCGCGCGGGTGA